>CBINDO010000255.1:0-12058 GCA_966249405.1 uncultured bacterium
TTCAGCACTGCCTGCAGGAAGGTCAACGCGTAGAACTGTCCGGTGTACCAAACCACACCTTGACCGGCGGTCGCTCCAAAGAGCGCGATGAACACGTATTTCCGGTTCGTGGGATTCGCGAACGACTCCACGAGCGGATTCTTCGAAGTCTTGCCTTCCGCCTTGAGGCGAGCAAACAACGGAGACTCCTTCATCTTGATGCGCATGTAGAGAGATACGATGAGCAAGATGAACGAGACCAAGAACGGTACACGCCAGCCCCAAGCGCCGAACTCCGCTTCACCGAACATCGAGCGGCAGCTACCGATCACCAGCATGCTGATGAAAAAGCCGGCCGTAGCCGTGGTCTGGATGAAGCTCGTGTAGTAACCGCGACGGTTGTCCGGGACGTGCTCGGCGACGTAGGTCGCCGCGCCGCCATATTCACCGCCCAAGGCAAGACCTTGGAGCAACCGCAAGAGCACGAGCATCGTGGTCGCGAATAGACCCATCGATTCGTAGGTCGGCAGAATGCCCACCAACGCCGTACTCAGACCCATGGTCGCCATGGTGACCAAGAAGGTGTACTTGCGGCCGATGAGGTCACCCAGGTGACCGAACACGATGGCGCCCAAGGGGCGAACGCCGAAACCTGCGCCGAAGGTCGCCAAGCTAGCCAGCAGCTGCGCGGTCTCGTTGCCGGGCGGAAAGAACTTGGAGCCAAAGAATACGGCTAAGCTGCCGTATAGGTAGAAGTCGTACCACTCGAAGACGGTGCCGAGAGACGAGGCGAGAATCACGCGCCTGAGGGTTACCGGGTCGACGGTTTGATTCGACGGCAGGCCTCGGTCGCCTGCCGCCGCGGGGGTGAAATTTGACATAGTTGTGCGGAGTTCCTTCGCGATGGGGGATCGTTCGAACGGATGAGATCAAAGGGTGAAGAGCAGGCCGGTCTCGATGCCGAACGCGCTCCGATCACCGTCTAGGACACCGGCGGTCAACGTCGCTTGATCCAACTGGTGTTGAGTTTGGAACATGAAGCCCTCGAACATGAACGCGAGCGACTTGTCGTAGCGGAATTCGTAGCCGAGTCGCGCCGTCATGTTCTGTTTGATACCCGGACCGTTTGCAGCGCTGAGTGCCGCAGCGGCGGTTACCGCACCCGTGGTCATGTCGACGACAGCCGGCGTGTACGAGGGAATGACGTCGGAGTCGTTGAGCACCTTCGCCAAGCCGAACAAGCCGTAAACGGCATTCGTGTCATCGAAGCCGTACTTGGCGGAAAGGAAGCCGCCTACCTCTTTCATGCTGACGAGCTTGGCAGCCTCGGTCATCGTGGCTGGGGCAACGCGCCCGTAGCCCAACGCCAACGCGCCCGTATTGGCAAAGTTCTGCCCGTAGTAGGCTTCGAAGCGCAGATTGAAGCGTTCAACGGGCGTGACGTCACCGTAAATCCCGAAGGCACCGGCAAAGGCCTTCTCCTCGGTAGGCGTGCCGGCAGCAAACCGCCACTGGGTTGCAAAGGCGTCTACCCCAATTCGCCCTGCGGGCCCAAGAAGGAGCGCCGCGCGAGCGGCGATCGACGGCATGCCGTTGTACTCCGGCAGCAGTGGCCTGGGGCCAGCGTTGATGCCGGCAAGGCCCAGAGCGCCACCGACTTCCAAAGAATCATTGTGCCAGATCAACTTCACCTGCTGGCGCATGAAGCCCGTGTTACCTGCCTGGAACGAGCCACCGACGAGGTTGATGGTGTGAGGATTGACCGGCCCGTACAAGTCCCAATCTTGACCTGCCATGAGCACGGTCGAGTCGCTGAGAGCCCACTCGACTTTGGCAATGCGCAAACGTGGGATGGCTTGAACCGTGGGAGAGGACTTCCCGAAGTCGATGAAGTCGAACTCGAGCTGACCACGAACGGGTTGACCCTCTGCAAACCAGACACCGAGCCGCGATTGGGCAACCTGTAGCGTGTAGTGACTTTCGTGGAGCAAAGACGCCAGGACCGGGTTACCTGCGGCGGTGGCAGCGCTTGCGTTAGGTTGACTGTACGACTCCACGGGACGGCCGGAAAAGATCAGCGTAGGCTTAATCAATCCGTAGGGGCGCACGATTGGAGGTGGTGGCGGAGCAGGCGGCGCAGCGACCGGTGTCTCCACTACCGGAGGTGGCGGCGGGGGAGTCTCGGGAGCAGGAGCAGGCTCGGGTGGAACCGGTTCCGCCGTGGCCTCAGCTGCAGGATCTGCACCAACGGCAACGCCGGCACCAACCTCCGCCGATGCTTCAGTGTTTCCTTGAGCGGCTTGCGCAGCACACACACCAGCAACAGTTGTCGACAGGCTTGAAAGTATCGTGATCGCTGCCCACTTCTGACCAAAAGGCTTCATAATCATCCTCTCCCGCAGGTGAAACCGGTTCCAACATGTCCGGTTCTAACCTGCTTGGCGCGCAGGGTGCAGCACAAGCTTCTCTTGGGTCAAGTGAATGTTTACCCGCGCGATGTGCAGCGGGTGACCGCTGCAACGAGCTGCGGCCCCCGGACCGTTCAACGCAAAGCGCGGCCATCGAAGGCGTCGACGTCGAACGAAAATCAACGCCGGATGCGCCCCCTCTCGAAACCTCTCGTGCGACCATATCAGCACATTTCGCCGAACGTTTGGCGAGCATTCGAACGCCCTCCTCCAGATTGTATGGAGAACGCGCGTTCGGCTGTTTCGTCGGCTCGTGCACCTCGACCAGCGTAACCGCGCCAAGCGGTCCTCCGCGCGCGGTTGGCTAGTCGCCCATGTGATAACGCCGGGGCGCTATCGCACGGGAGTTTCGACAGAACCGCGACGCCCCAGGGCCGTTTTGCGAGTTTCCGCGCTGCTCGGCTCGAAACACTCGAACTACAGCGGACGGATCACGTCATCGAGCCATGCCGGGTGGTCGTGAATGGCTAGCGCCCTGGGCTGTTACAACGCGAACCAACTCCTCCGCCTCGAACGTTTTCGGCAGGGCTGGCTGTCATGTCTCCCCATTACGCGCCGCGCCGTCGCCCTGGCTTGCTCGAGGTTCCACGCTCGAGCTACCCGTAGCCAAGGGCGACCACGCAACCAAACCACGTCACCAACGTCGACGCAGCGCGCTATGAGGCTCACACGTATTCGGCCAGGTGGGTCTCCTGCGCAGACTTGCGGAGGCGCAACAGCGCCTCGCGCTCAATCTGGCGGACTCGTTCCCGGCTGATCCCCAACTGCTGGCTGATACCGTCGAGGGTGAGCGGGGGTTGCCCGTTTAGCCCCAGATGAGCCGTGACGACATAGCGGGACCGAGGGTCCAACTGAGACAGCGCAGCCGCCAAATGCTCACTCAGCCCCTCGACGTCGAGGGCCGTAAACGGTAACGTCGCGCGTTCGTCGACCAAGTTATCGCCGAGCTCACCGTCACCGTCGCCATACAGCGGTCGCTGCAGCGAGACGTCGGTGAGCAGCTGTTGCTGCAAGTGCTGAACCTTGGCCTCGGAGAGCCCGACCTCGGCACCGAGCTCGGCACGCGTCGGGGCGCGACCCAAGCGGTGAGCCAAACGGGCTTCGACGTTGCGCAAGCGAGTGGTTTGCTCCTTGAGATGAACGGGAACGCGAACGCTGCGACCTTGTTCGAGGACGGCGCGTGATACGCCCTGACGGATCCACCAGATGGCATACGTCGAGAACTGGAAGCCGCGCGCCGGGTCGAATTTGTCAATCGCGCGGAGCAGACCCAGAGTGCCTTCTTGGATGAGATCTTCGACGAGCATGCCTTGCCCGGCAAAACGCCGGGCAATCCCAGCCACGAGGCTGCGGTTGTGTTCGACCATCTGCGCGCGTTCGTGGCGGATGCAATCGCGCAACGCTTCGAGCTGCAAACCGACCCGGTGCAGGTTGGGCAAAGTCACGGCGAACCGTGCTTCTCCATCCACCAGCCCGAACTCGTCGGCAGCCATCCCCGGCTCGTGACAACAGTCGATCACTTCATCGACGAATGCGTCCAGTACACGACGGTCGACGTGAGCGGATTCGATGGCGCGCACGCGGCACTCGGCCAGCCGCTCACACAAAGCTTGACGCCGGCCAAGCCAGCCCGGCGCCGAGGACTGCCAAGCACCAACGCGCCGCCAGCGCGCACGGAGGTTGAGTTCGCGGCGAAGCCAACGGTGTTCGCTCTCCTTGCGCGCCGCCCCCACGTCGAGGCCGTGGTCGACGGACGCGACGTCTTCGTCGCCAGAGGGAGCAAGGGAACGAGGCTCATCGCTGAGCGCTTCGGTGTCCTGCGCTCGCGCTTCGCGGCGCGAGAGTAACGTTTCCAACTGCGGCAAACGCATGCCGTATTGGCAGACGACGCCGAGGATCTGCTTGTAATGCGTGGCCAAGCGTTCTGCCGAGGCGAGATTGCGAGCCGCCGCACTCTTCGCCGAGCCGCGCGTGCGTTTGGCTTGTTCACTGGATGCGGTGGGATTGGTCATGGGGGCTTGCGTCTCTCCGAGGCGGAAGTTGGGTGCGGTGGGACTAGATCTTCGACGGGCAGCTCGCTGGTTTCTGGTTTACGAAGTAACTTGGATACCGATCTGGTGCATCGCAAGGGGCTGTGGGGCGCGCGCCGCGGACGGGGGCGGGATGCGTCACGTTTGGAGCGCAAGGGCGATCCAAAGATCGCTGCCCGAGCCAACTCGACGCGGCTAATTTCGCCGTGGGGGTGTGGAGCTCTGCCTGCACTGAAAGTGACGAAATTGCCCTAAACTTTCGCCTGCCGTCGACCAGACCGACAAAAGCGCCAACGGCTCGCGTCCGAGGCGGAGTGACGCCGTTGGATTGACATCCCCAAGCACTCCTTGTTTGTCTCCTGAGGCCAAACTCCACTATATGGCCGGCCATGGTGAGAAACCTGGCACGTCGTGCGGTGCGCACCGCGGGTTTGAGACTATTTCGGAGCCTGCGGCGCGACTACGTGACAGGGTTTCGGATCCACCCGCGCTCGGACCTCGAACGGCTGGGTGATGCTTATGGCGGTTGGGTGGTCCCGCGCTCGCTCCTAAACAGCGACTCGGTCGTGTATTGCGTGGGTTGTGGTGAAAACATCTCCTTCGACTTGGCGCTGATTGCCGAGTTTGGGTGCACCGTGCACGCGTTGGACCCCACGCCGCGAGCTGTCGAATTCGTGCGCCAAACCGCGGGGCATGAAGCGCGCTACCGTTTCGAGAGCCTAGGCCTTTGGGATGAATCGACGACGCTGCGCTTCTATGCACCGAAAGATCCCAAACACGTGTCTCACTCCCTGCTGAATTTGCAGCAAACGAGCACCTTCATCGAGGTTCCCGTGGCACGATTGAGCGAAGTGCTATCCCGGAACCACCAGCGCCAGGTGACGTTGCTCAAGTTGGACATCGAGGGTGCAGAGTACAAGGTGCTACAGAGCGTGCTCGACGATTCTATTCCAATCACGGTGCTGTGCGTGGAATACGACGAGTTTCATCACCCGCTCGATCGCGGCTACCGTGCACGCATTCGGGCGTCCATCCGTCAGCTGCAAAACCGCGGCTACGAGATCGTGGACGCGTATGCGGGCAACTATACTTTCGTACACGCCTCCGCCAAAGGCGCGGCCGCCTGAGCTCGCCGCACGGCGCTGCGCCGCCGTTCACGGCGTCACGACGGGTATAGAGCCGCCGGGCCACGCGAGGACCGTGGCAAAACCGCCACCTGGCGTCCGGAAATTGGTCGTCTGCCCCTGGTAGAGGCGCGCTGCAAGCAGCACCACTCGCTCTTGGTCGACGTAAGCGCGCACGTCGAGCTTCAACTTCACGAGCTGGCCGTCGACCCTCACGGCGCGCTCGCTGGGTCGAACCAGCTCTTGAGCGAGGTAGCCGTCGGTGACGTTTTGTGACCACGTCGACTTCGTAATCTTGTCACCACGATACGCAGCTTTGCCTGCGTATCCGCAGGCGGGCTTGAAGAAATATCGCTTCCGCTCGTTCCACAAGCGCTCGCGGTTGTCGGCAGTGACGATCTCGGCACGCGGAATGCCCGTGGTCATAGTCGCGACCGTCGACGCGTCGACTCCCCACTCACCCAAACGTCGCGCATCGCTCCACGTGGCGAGGTGCCGCTTGTTCGCAAACAGCGCGTGGGCGCGCGGATGGGGAGTCAACACGAAAGCGCCTGCGACGTACGCTTGGGCCAAGTGAGCGTGACTCGGCATTTCCAGGTAAAAGTCGGTGAGGCGGTTGTAGACGAGGTCTACGGTGGCATCGCCGCGCCACAGCTTGCCATCCTTGAATTCGAGCACGCTGGGGTCGGCGATCCAAGCTTGGATGCCGGCCTTGGCGAACAACGTGGCGAACAACTGAAACTCCGGATACAGGAACTGCGACGTAGGGTCGTCGTCCACTATCGCGACCGTCTTCAGCGGGACGTCGCCCCGAGCACGTCGAAATTCGTCTTTGAAGGCGTTTACCAGACGTAAACCCAGCTCGTCGGGTGCAATCGGATATCGGAGCAAAGGGCTGACAGCCTCACAACACGGTGACTGCGCACGGCACAATGCATCGTTGAGCAACAGGCCACCCGCGTTGGTATTGACCTCGATCAATCGGGGCCCGTTCGCGGTCAGATGGAAATCGTATCCATAAACGACGCCCTTCGGACCTTGCTCCACAGCTGCGATCGCGGGCGCGTGCTGCAGGGCGTGTTCCACGAAGACGGCGTTCTTGGTCACCTCTTGGATCGCGTGCACCGTCTCCACGATCTTGGCCAGCTCGGCCTCGTCGATGAAGACGGGAAACTCGGCGAACAAGGCGCTCGCCCCTGCAGTTGCTTGGACTAGGCCACCGGCTTGCAATAGCTGGCCGAGCTTGTCGCGGTCGGAGCGCGTGCAAAAGCAGCTTTCGTTGAGGGACTGGGCGAGCATCCACTCAACATAGCCACGATTGACTGATTCGTCAGGCCCGGCGTGGCGTTTAGCCATGACATGCGCCTTTCGAACGCTCGCGCAGAAATTGCTGTTGCCAACGTGGGGAAACGGCGGTGCACTAGCCCCATGGCGAAGGTTTTTCAGAACATCGTGATCGCGACGGACGGCTCTGCCTATTCCAACGCAGCAGTCAAACTGGGCTCCGAACTGGCAGCGCAATTCGGAGCGAAGGTCACGTTGGTGTACGTGTTCGAGCCAGTCAAGTATGCGTTGCCCGAGGGCTACGTGCCGTACACACCCGAGCAACTGACGGAGATGACCGACCACTTCGAGCAGATGCTGGCCACCACCAAAGACCGCGCCTTGGCTCATGGCGCCCCTGCGGTGGAGACCAGATTGCTTCAAGGCGTGGTTGCTGAAGAGGTCAGCGACTTCGCGAACAAGCACCACGCGGACTTGATCGTGGTCGGGACCCACGGTCGAAACTTGGTGGGACGAGTGCTGCTCGGGTCGGTGGCAGACAAGATCCTACGTACGGCGACGGTACCCGTCCTGACCGTTCGTGGATCCGAATAGCTCGAAATGACGACGCCGCGGCCGAAGATGATCGGCCGCGGCGGATTTAACGTCGGGAGGCTGTTTTCAGAGCGCCGTGTTCGGGGTCGTCGCGCCCACCTGCTCCACCTTCACGTCGGTGGACGGCGTGGTCAACTCGCGGGCACGCGCGAGAATCTCACGATTGGCGGCCACGTTGTTGCCGCGGATTTCGATCTCGAAGGCACCGCCGGCAGACTTGACGGCGACGCCACTGACCGAACCCGAAGCGGGGTGGAACGGGTCGGCAGCGTGCGCCGCGACGCCCGTGTCAGCGTGACAGGTCAACACACGCTCCAGGTATTCCTGCGTTACTCCATGAGGCGCCGGCAATGCCATCTCTGCACCGGCCACTACCTGCGGCTGGTGAGCACGGGCGATTACCCGAGTCTCCGAAAGGGGACGGACACTATGGGTGGCACCGGGGGTCAACACGTGTCCCACGAGCTGATTGGCGTCGGAGGGCAGCTGGGAGCAGGCCAACTGAGTACTGCGCGGAACTGCGACCGGCTGGTTGGAGTTGGAGCAGGCAGCAGCACCGAGGACGAGAGTCACGGCGAGAATGGTCGTTTTCATGGTTGTTTTCCTCAAAAAATGTTGAGCGAGAAACGCTTGAGAAACATTTCTCACTCTTACGAGTAAGGAGGCAAGCTGGCACGGTCAAGGGGCAAAAATAGACGCGTCCGGCGTTTTCCCGTTACTCTCAAGAAACCGTGCCGAAGCATTGCTCCGCCAGACTCGAGGTATGGCTGCTTCGACGGCGCGGGCTGCGACAACCCACTGGTTTATTCCCGGTGCAGCCGCCGTTGCCATCCACGTTGCGGCCTTGAGTTGGAGTGTGTTCCTCGCGCCCCCTTCGCCCGACTCAGCCGACACCGACGCCGTTCCGGTCGAATACGGGGCAATTTTCCACACCGCCGAACTCGAGCCGGAGGAGCATGAGACGCGTGGGGAAAGCTCGCACGACGATTCGTCGGCGAGCGTCCGTGGCGTCGTCCCAACGTCACCCCAGCGCTCGGTCGCAAGCCAAACACCGAGCAAGCCTAGCGTGGCTGTGGCCAGACCTCGTCTCACCGCGTCGAAAGCACCGAACGGCACGCCGGTGAGGGACGCCGAACCGAAAACGAGCGCGGACACCGCGGGTACCGAACACGCCGCCGCCCCGTCAACGAGTCTGCCCGGCGGCGCCACACCTGTCGCGGGTGGCACGAGCACTACACTTGCGGGCGGCAGCACCGGCAAAAACGCCGCCGGCTTCCCCCAAGGGGATACGGGGACGAACCACGAGCACGGTAGCAAGCCGCGCCTACTTTCATCCGGCGTCGAGTGTCAGGGAGTGCTGAGCGGCTCGGCTCTGACCAGCCCTACGAAGGTCACGCTCGTGCTCCGTGTCGCCAAAGACGGCAGCGCCTCGACGACCGCCGTACGCGCGGACACTCGGGCGCACATCCCTGGTCTCGAGAGCGCAGCTCAACGCTGCGCACAACGCCTGCGTTTTGCTCCCGCACGCTCCGAAGATGGGTCCGCCGTCGTTTCTTCGTCGATCGTGAAGCTGACGTTCAGCAACCACTACACGGCGAACTTGTCGGCGCGTGCGACGTCGCCGCGCCGCAACTCGATTTGAAGCACCTCGCAGACGCGTGCGCAGGTGGCCAGCGTCAACCGGCGATGAAAGGCAGCGGCAGTGACGCGTTTGCGAGGACCCCGTCGGCGTGAGCACGCGCGTAGTCATCGCTGACGTAGGGATGGCCGTAGCCCGTCTCGGCATTGTTTTCGACGCTCTGAAACTCGTCGAGGGTGACTCCCATCGTCTGCAGCGCCATGGCCAGCCACTGAGCGTACAACAGACCGCTGTAGCCTCCATAGCCGTTCTCGATTAACCCAGCGTCGTTCTTGCGCCGGTAGTCGCAATAGTGACCGGTTTTCAGCCCACCGCCCGCGCCGCCGATGGTGATCACTGGGATCGATCGTGCGTTGTGGGTCTTGTCGCCGCTCTCTTGTGTCCACTGGATGAGCGTGGAATCGAGGACGTTCTGGCCCTCACCTTCCTCGACGTCGAGTTTGTACGCGAGATCGAGTACCGCGTGTTCGAAAGCCTTCTGGTTCGCCTCTTGAAGCAGCCGTTGAGGTTCGGGACTGCTGTATTCGTGCGCCACCTCTTGGTGCCAATCCCCGGAATACGGCACGAAACTCGCTTCGGAGACGTGAATGACGGCTATCCGCGAGGTTCCACACAAGAACGCTGCCACGATGACGTCGTTCAGGGCGGCATAATAGGCGACGGGATCGTCGTAGTCTGGTGCGGGTTCGGACAACCCTTGGCAGGTGGCGCGCCGCGCCGCCGTCGCCGACAAACGCCTTTCGAGCTCGGAAAGACGGTCCATGTGGTCGTCGAGACGCTGCCTATCCGCAGAGCTCAACCTCAGGTTCGACTGCCTCAGGGCGCGATAATTTTCGTGGACGCGGTCGACGATGGGGGGCCGGGGCACTTCCGTCTGTTGTTCTTCCGCTGGGAGAAAGACCCTCCGGAACATCGCGCCAGGATCGCCTTCGCTGCCGATTTCCTCGATGTCTCCGCTGCGGCTGGATGGGTTGGAGTAACCCCAGGACAAGCGTGAACCGTAGCCCAACACCATGGCTCGCTCGACGATGCTCGACGTATCTGCGTAGAAGTTCGTCGACCACGCCATGAGCTGGTCGATGGTGGGCATGGGCCCTGCTTGTACCAGTTGGCCGTCGCTACCATTACCGTCGTTACGGGCAAAATTGCCGAGGTGGCCACCGGTGTGGTGGGCGATGTAGAACGGGATGTCGAGACCACGGAGGACGTTCATGCGCGACGCAATGGACGCTGTGAGACGCTCGGCAGACCCGGAGAGGATGGATGATATGTGGGCGCGTCCGTCTGCTTCGTTCCTAACCAGGTCGCCCCTGCGGACCGAATGGCCCGAATAGAGGTTCATCGAGTCCGTGAGCAACAGTTCATCGGGGAACATCGCGCCCTCTTCGATGGCCCCGTGATCAGTAGCAAACGCGACGAAGCGGCGCTCTGGCGTGAGGGCCTGCGCCTGCGAATTACGGGGCAGGAGCGATCTGCAGAACGGCAATGCCAGCCCGAATCCGCCTACGCCGAGTAAGACTTGCCTTCGTGAAATCGTGCGCACAGTCATCGTAGACACCCTCGTTGGTAGGTCGAACCGTTGCATCTCCTGAGTGAAGACTCGCTCATGGCTCCTCCCCGTCGACGGTGGTCACCGCGCGAGAGCGAAATGCAGAGCCAAGGGCCACGTCGCGCAACATCGCGGCGAGGCTTCCTCGGGACGACAAGGACTGACGCATCTCCTCCAGCGCGCAACCGTCTGCCGCTACGTGTTCCCAACGCCCGAACGTGTATCGAAAGTACTGGCGTGCCACACACGCCTCGACTTTACCGCTCTCGGCCAACAGCCGCATCAAGTCCTCTGGACCACTGGATTCCGTCGCATCGCCCAGCACGACTTGAGGTATCGACTGGGTGTCGATGGGCCTAGCGCCCAGCACTCGCCCCTCGTCATCGAACAGTTGCTGTTCCGTGCGGCTGCGGCCCAAACTGTCGAACCCCTCGAACGCAAAACCGAGCGGGTTGAGGAAGGCGTTGTGACACCCAAAACACGCATCCGGCGACGTCAGCTCTTCTACGACCTGCCGGGTCGTCGCGTCGGGGCTGAGCTCGGGCGGAGTTGCGCCTGCGGCTGCAGGTGGTGGAGCGATCGTATCGCACAACACGTTGGTGCGGACGAACAACCCGCGCATGATGGGCCGAGTATTGGCGGTACCAGTGGCCAGGAACGCGGCGCGAGTAAGTAACCCTGGACGTGCGGCGCCCACACTGGGTGGCGCCTCTTCACGGTCCCAGGGCTGCACACCATACAACGCCGCAAGTTCACTCGACGTGGCAAACGAATACGGCGTGCTCAAGATCTCGGAGATCCCGCCGGGCTGCTGGAACGTGTAGAAGTCGAGCAAGCTCGACACTTCGTCGCGCATGGCATCAGCCAGCTGCTCCGACGGGAGGTGCTCGCCCGCAAACGCCTGGAACAGCGAAGAATCGTTGTTGCGGTCGAGGTCGGCCAACTCCTCGAGCTTGAGCCACTCGGCGTAGAAGTCCGCTACTGCGTCCTTGCTACGCTCATCGTTGAACAGTCGGTCGACTTGTTCTTGGTACGTCTGTTCGTCCAACAATTGACCCGAGTCTGCGAGCTCGGCGAGCGTCGCGTCCGGCGTGGTATTCCAGAAATGGTACGACATTCTCGCGGCCAATTCGTGCGCCGTTAGTCCGTTCGTTTCGGCACCTCCGCTGCCATCGGCGTGACCCTCCACCAGGTAGAGAAAGTCCGGTGCGTTGAGCATTCCAGCGATCACGTCGGCTACGCCCGCGGCCTCGACCCCCGTACTGGGCTCGTAGAAGCCGTAGTAGAAGTCTATCTCGGCGTCGGAGAGAGGTCGACGCAAGAGCAGGCGTCCCCACCGACCGATGAAGGCGTGGATGCACTCGGTGGAGCTGGCAAATTGGTCACAATTG
>CBINDO010000256.1:0-12039 GCA_966249405.1 uncultured bacterium
TGTCTCACGGTGAGCTCGGCGTCGCCGACGGAGTTCGCTACCTCCACGAGCAGCTGTTGCAGCGGCGCGAGGCTGAGAGCGTTACCCCCAACGGCTGCGCCTAGCTGTAGACCCTGCTCGAGGGCGTGCCGCGCCTCGTCGAAGCGACCGAGGCGCGTAAGCGCTAGACCCCTGCCCAGACATGCCGCCACGGTGTTCTCGAGCGCAGCGCTGCGAACATGAGCTTCGAGTGCTTGCTCCCAAAGCCCGGAGCTGGCAAACAGCTCACCCGAGAGTAGATGCAACCGAGCATCCTCTGGAAATTGCTCCAGCGCCGTGCGAGCAACCGCTCTTGCTTCGGCGTGGTTACCGGATGCCCGGTGAAGCGCGATCAGCTCCCGATACCACGAACCGCCCTCCGCGGCGGTGAAGCCGATGATCGCGTTTTTCGTGCACAGCGCGACGAGGTCGCGCAAGCTCGCTTCGGCACGCAGCGCGTCCTTGGCGTCCAAGCTGAGGACGACCTGTTCCTTGAGCAAAGCGGAAAGCCGCTCCGCAGCCACTCGACGTTCTTCGGGCCCGTGAGACGAATCGTCGACGATGCGCCTCAAGGCAGCGATCGCAGCGTCGGTCTGCCCGGCGCCGGCAAGCGCTTTGGCACGCAACTGCAATAGTTCGCCGTCGCCGGGCGCGTCCCTCAAGAGCCGGTCGACCACGGTCAACGCCTCGTCGAAACGCAGCAGGTTCACCAAGCTCGTCGCACGTTGCGTAGAGAGCTCGGTGTTGAGCTCCTGGTTGCTCGATTCGGCGGTGGCGCGCTCGAGGGCCCGCTCCGCGGCGACGTGTTCGTCGAGCGAGAACAGCACCCTGCCCCACAACTCCCAGAACCCCCGCGGGGCGGTGGTTAGTTCACCGCTCTCGAGCTGTTCACTCACCTGCTGGAGCGGGAACCGGGCGTCCTTGGCTCTGCCAAGGCACCAGGACGCACGCCCTAACCCCATCAATGCCTCGACGTCCGCCGCGTCCGACCGCAACACGGCGCGCCACGCGCGGACGCTCGCTTCGAGTTGATCCAGGCGCGTGAGACAACGACCGAGCCAGCGCGCAGCCTCGAGCTGGGTCGGGTTTGCCTCGAGCACGCGTTCGAGTTCGGGCGTGGCCTCGCGATACATGCCCTCTTCGGCCAACCAAATCGCCAAGATCAGCCGCTCGTCGTGGGCCGATTCGCGAAGGGCGAGTGCCCTCCGTTGAGCTTCAATCGCGGCCCGCACTTTGCCGAGCGTCGAGAGCGATTTTGCCAGACCGATCCAGCCGTCGAAATTGTCCGGCGATTGCTCGGTAGCCTTCTGATAACTCGCGAGTGCAGCCTGCGCGTCACCAAGGGACAGCTGCATGGCGGCTAGTCCGATCAGATATTCCGCGTTGCTGGGCGCCAAGATAACGGCGCGTTTGATGCGTTCGATCGCCTCAGCGGGTCTGTCCAGGAGCAACAGGACGGACGACAACTCGAAGAACAACGTGGGGTCGTTCCCGTGAAACCGCTCGCAGCGTTCGAGCGCCGCCAACGCTTCGCCGTTGGCGCCCTCGGCCTTGGACTCACGGGCAGCCTGCCGGAGCGCGGACCCGAGGCTAGTCTGCACCGTAGAGTCGTTCTGACCGAGTTCCAGCGCTCGCTCCAACGCCGCGATCGCCCGGGGTCGGTAACCGAGCTGCAAAGCCACCAATCCGAGTCGCCGCCACAAGTGACCACGGTCGGGCGCTTCGGCCAAACACGCCTCGAGAGCTTCGGCCTCGTCCGCCATGCGTCCGAGTCGTTCGCGACACGTCGCAATCTGCTCCCAAGTGTCGGCCGTCGGTTTTTGGGCGTTGGCTCGAGTGAGCCACGTCTCTGCCTCTTCGTACTGCCCAAGTCGAAGCAAGGCCCTGCCCAACTCCAGCGCCTGGACGTCGCGGTGCGGCTCCAAACGCAACACTTGGCGCAAGACCTCGACGGACTCTGGGTCACGCGCCAGACGAGACAAGGCGTCAGCCTGGCCGACGAGCGCCGCGACGTCGTTGGCGTTGTCTTGGAGCACGCGACGCCATACGGCGAGGCACTCGACGAAGTCTTCGGTCAAAAAGTACAAGTGAGCCAGTCGCCCGAGCGCTTCTCGTTCGCGCGGCGTGGCGGCTAGTACCCTACGCCACGCGTCAATCGCCGATGCCGAGGCGCCCTTCGCTTCGTAGAGCTCCGCGAGCTTGCGCCACGCTTTCTCGAGCCGAGGTTCGAGTTCGCACGCGCGGGTGAGCTGTTCAATCGCGCCATCGGCGTCGCCCAGAGCAGCGAGCGTTAGGCCATACTGCTCGAGAGTCAGCGCGTCGTTCGGCGACAAAGCGATCGCCTTGTCGAGGTTGTTCCGCGCGTCGCGCAGTGCACCCGTCGCGGCATACGCCTGCCCGAGCAAGCGCCATGGCTCGACGTCGCGCGGCGTCAAGCGCACCAATCTCTCGAGCGGCTCGATTGCGCCAGCAGGGTTTCGCAACTGCAACCGACAGCGTCCCAGACCGCCGAGCGCCAGCACGGAAACGCCATCTTGCTCCACGGCGTGCTCGAGCGCCGCCTCCGCCTCGGCGTGTTTGGCGAGTCGCTCCGACGACAGGCCCAAGAAGGTCCACGTCAGGGCGTTGGGCTTGGGCAAGGTTGCCCGTCTCGACAATGCTCGACTCGCCTCCTCGAAACGGCGCAACTCGAACAAAGCCTGACCCGAGAGCTCCAGCACCTCGGGGGACTGCGCTTGCGCTTCTGGAGTCTTCTCGAGGACGGTCAACGCCTCCGAGTGGCGGTCGAGCTGGATGAACACACCCGCCAGGCCGAGCCGACTCGTGAGGTCGTTGGGGTCCAGACGTACCGCTTGCTCCAGCGCGGGGATCGCCTCCTGCAGGCGTTTCAGTCGAGACCGCGCCAACCCGAGCGCCGCCCATGCCTGCGGGTTCGCGGGTAACATCTGCGTCGCGCGCAACAGGTCTTGCTCGGCCGCGTCGTTCTGTTCGAGGCGCAGTTTCGTCTCACCCAAGGCCAGCCAGTAGTTGCCCTGCGATGGTGTAAGTTCGACCGCTCGGCCCCAGAAGGTGCGCGCCAAGTCGAAGCGGCCGAGACGACCCTGGTGTTGCCCGAGGCGCGCGTGATGGGCCGCCTTTTCGGGCTCCAAGTCCAGTGCGCGCTGCATCGGCTCGGTCGCGCTGTCCCACTGTTCGAGCCTCACCAGAGCCTGTGCCAAGCCGACCCAGCTGTCGACCGACCGGGGCAAGTACCGAACGGCATGACGCAGGTGGGTAACGGCCTCGTCCAGGCGCCCCAGCTCGAGCAACGACAGGCCGAGCCAGTGGTGCAGGTTGCCGTCACCTGGCGCCTGGTCGACGGCCCGTTGGAGGCACTCGACCGCGTCGCTCCACTTGCCCAAGTGAAAGTGAGCTTGTCCACGGAGATACCACGCCTCCAGGGGCGGCTCGGGCAGCCGCTCGAGCTGTTTCAACACGTCGGAGTAGCGCTTGCGCTGCAGGAACACCCAAGCCAACCCGCAGTGCGCCTCGTTCGTCTCACCACGTCGCAGTCGCGCGCCGAAAGCGCGCTCGGCGTCGTTCAATGCCGAAAGCTCACGCGTCGCGTGACCGAGCTGCTCGAGGACTACGTTGGGCAACTGGGCCTCGTCTACCAGCGGCAGGGCCAGGTCGGAGATCCGCTGCCACGCCTGGAGGCGGAACGAACAGGCGCACAGCTGTTCCACGCACCCCAAATCCGCCGGGTCGAGCGAGTGAGCGCGTTCGAGCAACTCCGCGGCGCCCGCGTCATCACGGAGCTGCACCAAAACCGCTGCCAAGGCACGCAGTGATTCGATCTCTCGCGGCTGCAGCCGCACCAGCGCCTCGTAGTGATCGCGAGCTTGCTCGAAGTCTCGGACGCCGACCGCATGTTCAGCCAAAGCACGCCTCGCGCCGAGATGCTCGCCGTCGGAAGCGACCGCGCGCTGGTACAACTCGAGCGCCTCCTCGGCACGACCTTGCTCGGCCCGCAACAACCCGAGAGAGAACTGGGCCTCCGCAGACTTGGGTTCGACGCGGAGCACGCGCTGATACGCTTCCTCGGCGTCGGAGTAGCGTTTAGCCTGCTGGTAGGCGCGTCCCAACTGAACCCGTTGGTGGCGGTCGTCGGGACGGATCATCAACGCCGTCTCGAGACGTTCGATTGTCCTCTCAATCTTGGTGTCCATGAACGAAGCGCAGCGTAAATGAACCCCGAACCTCCGGATCGTTCATTTTGCGGATCGAGCCCATTTCACGTGGACCGGCGTCGGGAGGACCTCCCCAGTTTGCGACGTCGGCCCACCGGCCGCAAGCCACGGCTCAACGGAAGGGATTGTGTTGATCGAGGTCGCGCAACTCTCGGCGCTGAAGGGACTTCAGATCTTGACCCACGTTTTCCGAGTCGATCATGGGGCTCGTCTTCTTCGCGGCGGCGGGCGCGCTCGTCGCGGCAGATGCCGTCGGCGTTGCTGTGGTGGACGCGGGTTTGCCGCGAGTCGGAGCCTCTTCGATGCTCGGCGCAGGTTCTTCCTTGTCGCGTCGTCGACGCTCTCTGGGCTCCGCGTCGGCCACCACCTTCACGGGCTCGAGCGTCCTCTCCACGGTCGGGATCACCGCGACCAACGGTGACGACGGAGCCGCGGAGCGAGGCTCGGCCTCGGGCCCTTGGGTCGCGAGATGGTTGACCGTCTGACTGAGGTTGCTGCTGGGCAGAGCAAGGCTCGTTGCTCCCGGTGCAGCCTCCTCGTCGTGGCTCCCGCCGCCAATCAGGGTCGTCCCAACGACGCCCAGGATCACCGCCGAGCCACCAACCCACCAAAGGGATTTCGAGCTCCTCTTCCGGGTGTTGTTGCGCACGCTGGCTGCGACACCGTCGGTGAGACGAATCGACTCGACGAGCTCCGACAAGTCCGCAACAGCGGTCGGCACGCCGTCGTTGACGGGTCCAGCTACGGGCCGATGACTCTCGAACGGCGCGTGTTCGTTGCGAATGCGTTCGTGGATGAGCAGATGGCGTTGAGCACGCTCGGCCGCGTATTTCGTCGCCATCAGCTGACTGATGGCGCCAGGATCGTATTGCACCCCGAACGCGCCGATGTACTCGGAGAGAGCCTCGCGAAAGTCCTCGGCGGTCTGAAAGCGGTTCTTCGGGTCGACGCTCAACGCCTTGTCGCAAATTGCGGCGAGGAGGTGCGGCACCTGAGGTGCGGCCTCTGCCAAGCGCGGCTCCGCGCCGAGCAGGCGCCGTTCAATCGCCGCGTGATCTTGGACCGACCCACTCGAGAACTTTCGGAGCGTGATCGCTTCCCACAGCATCACACCCGCCGAAAACACGTCCGCACGCCGGTCGATGTTCTCTCCGATCAGCTGTTCGGGGGCGGCGTACCTGAGCTTGCCTTTGAACACGCCGCGCTCGGACGTCTCGAGTTCGTTGGCTTTGGCGATGCCGAAGTCGACCAGCTTCACGTGGCCGTCGTACGTCACGAAGACGTTGGGCGGACTCACGTCGCAGTGCACGATGTTGAGCGGACTACCGTCGTAGTCCCGCAGCTCGTGGGCGTAGTGCAAACCCGCGAGCACGTCCCTGATCACCTGCAGGCGTAACCTCAATGGGACGAGCGGATCGACCTGAGAGCTCTGAACGATGGAGTGGAAGGGCTGACCATCCAGAAACTCCATGGCCAGGTAGTAGCGGTCGCCCGACTGCCCGGCTTCGATGGTTTGCACGATGTTTGGATGATTGAGACGCCCCGCGAGTTTGGCCTCCGACAGGAACAGCTTGACGAACTCGGGATTGGTCGCGAGGTCTCGGCGCAGCTCCTTGACGACCACCAGCTTGCGAAACTCGCCCATGCCTGACATCATCGCCAAGTGGATGGCGCCCATCCCGCCTTGCCCCAGCGTCGTGAGCAAGCGATACCGGCCTAGGCGATGGGATTCAGGACCGGTTTCCGTGCGCTCTGAGTTAATGGCTGGTGCTTGCATGTCGACTCTCCTGACCGCTGTCCCACGAAGCTGCTGCGTGATGGCTACTCGCGTCGTCCGAGGCCGCTCTCAGAACGTTCCGCTCAAGACCGCCGACGTCCCGTTGGTCCGGAGCTCGAGGGAGCTCACGACCGCGTCTTCGGTTGTCGTCTTCGACGGCGAAATGAGGAAGTAGAGAGCCGTCCCGCCAGCGACGACCGCTGCCGCGCCGCAGACGTCGGCCCACAGCGAGAAGCGCTCGACGTCGTTGGAACGCGCCTCGACCAGATCACGATTCGCCGGTAGCTTGGCAAGTTCGTCGTCCATGTCGTCGCGGCGTTGCAGAGCCCAGTAACCGAGGCCGGCGGAAGCTCCACCAAGCACCGCCGCAGTCGCGAAGCTCACCCAGAATGGTGTGTAGCTCACCGCTTCGGTGCGTGTCCGCGCGCTCATCGGTGTGCTCGGCGCCGCACTAACAGTAGGCTGTGCGATGGGCGTGAGCGGCAACGACACGCGGGGCTGTTCACCACCAGCGACCTTCACCTGATGCAGACGCGGCTCGAACCCGGCTTTCGCTACGCGAATGTCGCAGACGCCGGAGTTGATCAGAACGGGTTGAGACAACGGCAACAACCCGATGGACTTTCCGTTGATGTAGAGCTCCGCTCCTTCAGCGTTACTCTCCACCCACAACCTCGCAACGCGCGCGTTGAGCTTTTCCAGGTCCTGCTCTACCTCGACCTTGCGCTCCGCGGCGATGCTGGACCCGCCGTCGTGGATGTATCTCTCGAACAACGCTATCGCTTCGACGTATTCCCCGCGTTGCATCTGGACCTGCGCCAAGTTGTAGAGCACGCGGAAGTCGGGAACGGCCTCGTACGCGCGTTCGAACTCCACGAGGGCTGCGTCGAGACTACCCTCTTGGTAGAGTTCGAGGCCTCGTTCGAAGTGTTCGGCGGCCATCGCTTGGTTCGACGCTTGCGCCCGGCCGTCGAAAGACCAGCTCATGGCGGCCGCGGAGGTCAATAGCGCGGCACCGAAGATCGCGAGACGTTTGCTCTTGATGGTCATCGACACTCTCCTGGAAGACTGAATTGGATGTTTACCGTTCATGGTGCTCCCCAATCGGCTCCACTTGGCCCGAAAGTCAGGCTCGTGATGTAGCCGGGTCGCACGGTGAGACTTATCGAGCCCAGCTCTTCCAGCGAACCGGAGCTCAGATCCACCACGGCGTTGCCGGGGGGAAAGTTCAAGAAGCCGCCGCTGCCTTCCGCCGTCGTCACCTCACGGTCTGCGGAAGGGATGCCGTCTTGCACGTAATACGCGATCGTCGTTTCGTCGGCCCGCGGCGCGTTGAGGTGCACGCCAGGCGCCGGGCCCAGACAACTTTGTAGCGAAAGCAGGACATGTCCGCGTTCGGGATCGGGCGCTGCCCCGACCGCCAAACCGAGCCCGACGATGATTTCTGCGGGCGTCAGGCTCAACGTTGGGAGCGACATCCCGGACCGCAACGGAGTCGGCATGTAATAAAGCATCGGGAAAAACGGCTCCGCTACCGCCTCCAGGTAACCTGTGAAGCCCGCGGGCAACGTCAGGTGCAACACTCCGGACGCATCGCTCGTGGCTTCGGTCACCGGCGAGCCGCACGACGTGTCGATGCTGCGGCAAGCCTTGGCCAGGATCCCCGGCATGGGCTCTCCAAAACTCGTCGCGACCAAGACCGAGACCGAGACTTCCTCCTCGTCCACGGTGGCCGGCGAGTCATCGATACATTCCCAGCGGCTCACACACGCTTTGTCGACGCACGCTTCCGCCGCGTCGCAATCCTCGTCTTTCTTGCAGGTACCGGGCACGGGCCCGGGCTCCTGTGGCAAAACCTGCTGATCGACGACGGTGCAATACCCGTCGATGCACTCCGTCTCTTCGAAAGCGCCACCGCGTTCCGAGCAGTCTTGACGCGTCTCGCACTGCTGCGGCTCAGAATCGATGAGCACGCTACAGGCCGAACACAACACCAGCACACTGGCTGCAACAAATTCACTACGCCCCATAAGCTCTTCCCTACGCTCTCGCACCATCCGGGGGGCGAAAAGCACCCGAATATAGACAATTAGCGACAGCGAAGGCCAGCTTACCGGAGTCGATTGAGCGAAGCACCAGATCGCAGCCGGTGGAACGCTGAACCTTCCGGCCAACGAGGCGGAACGCTCGAACTTTTTGAGCTGTCTGTAGACGCGCACGTGGACGGGGCGGTCAGTCCGGACTCTAGTCCCGTTAGCTACGACGCTAGCCACGATGGACTAACGCAGAGGGCTCACCAGTCGCGAACCGGACATTGCGCTGTCTGGAGCCACGCTTGAACGTAAGCTCGACGCGCTGACAAGAACTCCTTCATGGTGGTCACAGCCGCGCGATGTTGTGCCACGGTAAAAGGCTTGTTCGGATCCTCGTCTACCGCAGTTGCAATCTGCTCGGCCCACGCGTCCAGCTCTCGTGTCATACGGTCTACGTCGTAAACCGACAGCGCGCCATGCAACTCTTGGAGAAACTTTGCGCACCAGGCCTCGTCGCCCAGGACCGTTTTGAACAGCTGCTCTTTGCCCCAGTCGGGATTTTCGTAGGTGAACGGACTCGCCTCGACGTACCGTTGCTCTACACCCACGTCGACCGAGGAGGAGCCGGGGTCGAAGTTACCCGTTGGGGCGGTCATGTCCATGTCGTAAGGTAACCACAGGAAGCCCCGCGTCGGGTGGTCGTAGAGGAAGTAGTTGATCTCGACGCCTGCCCAATAGCTGTCCACGTCGGGCAGCATCGCGAGCCCGGCCCACACTTTGACCGCCTGATCGAGGTCCGCCATCCGCTCCAGCGTCTCGAGAGAGTCCGATGCCGCAAACAATGCGTCACGACGGCTCACGTCGGCCACGTCTTCGTTGGTGCGCAGTTCTTGGCCACCGTCGTAAAGGTTGCCGTCCGACTCGTCACCCGGGAAATGACGCTCGAGGTACTCCTTGTCCAACCGTTCGACGTTGGAGAAAAGTCCGTAGTACTCGCCGTTGATGAACAATTTGGCGTTGTTCACGCAGGAACTGGGAACTCCGGTACGGCCCATGAAGGAGGCGCCAAGACGCTCAGCCAACAAGGTGGGCTCGTACCAGGCCGCATCGAGGACGATCTTGCGTAAGCCGTGGAATCGACCCTTTGGATCGGTCTCGTTGAACGAGACGACGAACTGCTTCTTGTCGCACCGCCACGACCAGTTGCCTTTGAGTCGTACCATGGCAGGAACGACTTCGGCGCCGTACTTCAAAGTGACCGGTCGGTATTGCTTGGCATGGTCGACGCAATCGGACTCGAGCGCCGCAAGATCCTCTGGCTGGAACTCGAGCTCGAAGACTGGCAGCACGGCAGGGTCGTAGATATCCGCGCACGAGCCAACGGCGCCCTCGTCCACTTCCGCGCCAGGGTCTTTGCCACCGCACCCAGCCGCCAACGACCAACAGAGCGCGACCGCGACGCCCCGCGCGGCGAGCCGCACGGGGCGCGTTCGCTGGAGGTTGGGTGGCAAGAGTGTCATGGCCAGGAGCGTGCCTATACCATCCAAACTACTCGCCGTCTTCACAAGTGTAACGCATCTCCCAGTCGTGCAGCACGGGCGCTTTCGACCCGTCGGACGAAGGGACCAACGTGATGTTGATACGTAAGTAGGTCTGATGGCGTGACACGTTCTCGTCTTCCAACAATCCGCCAACGTCCAAGTAGGCCGGCGCAGTCGGACTGACGGTGGTATCGGTCGACTCGCCCAACGTTACCACGGTCGCAGAATCCAGGTTGTCGAGGCTCTGGCTGGACTGAGCGGTGAACTGGATCTTGCTGTCGAGCTCCGTAGTCAGGTGGAAGCTGAACAACTGCCAGCTCGGGTGCTGGCCGGTACCACACTCGGCGACGTACTCCCGCGAGAACGTCGCCGCCTCGAAGTTGGCGGGCTCGGAGCAGGCGAAGTTCACGCACGCGACGCCGTTGCAACAATCGGCGTCCACGCTGCAGCTCTCGCCCGCGTTGTTGCAAGTACCACTCAACGCTTCGCAGGTTCGTGCAGGAGGGCCGCTGGCGGGTGTCCAGTTCGTAGGTGCACGGCAGGCAGCAGTTGCCGGTGATTGATCGGCGCCGCAGCAGTCTTCGTCGGTCGAGCAGCTCTCACCGTCGTTCTTACACGGCGACGGCACCAGGTAGCCACGTTCGTTGATGAAGTCGTTGGAGGCGGTAGGCAGCGCCACGTTCTGCCCGGGCAAGAGGAAGGCGGGGTTGCTGCGATCGGTTCCGTTGGCCGTCGTGTTGGCGAGGGCCGACATCCACAACATGGGCGACGCACACGTGAAATGAGTGGCCGTCCCGAAATTCGCGTTCGCGTAGGACTTGGGATTGACCTGATTGCCGAACGCGCGCGTGCTGGTGAAGATCACCCAGCGGTAGCCGCCGGCAGCCTTGGAGAGTACCGTGGGCTGGTAGCTGCGATCGGCGTTGGCGGCGTCGTCGGTGCCACCGTCGTCGTCTGCGTCGTTCAGCTTGGCCAACTCGACGCGTGTGGACGCCGGATCGCTCGCGCCACTGTCGATCGAGAACAAGCGCCCCGCGAAGTAGCCGCGGGTGGTGGGCGTCATATTACCGCGAGCTCCGATCGAGCCTCCCAACGAGCCCTGTGAGCAGGCGCGCAGCTGGTCGGTGTTGGGGCTCGTCGAAGACACGTCCGAGGAGGAGCAAAAATCGTTCGCCGCCGTCTCCATGTAGATCACGCTGCGGTTGTCGCCCTCGAAGAAGGGCCACTTGAGCACCGTGCCTGCCGTGCTGGCGTTGTACGTGTTGTACAATCGCTTCTTGTTGGCGACCGAATACGTCGAAGCGGTGTCGTTCCAGGTCAGGTCGAAAACCGTCAACCCTCGGCGCCAGCCCGTGGGCGTGAGCCCGCCAGCGATGTCCGCGTCGCCGTTGATGTAAACCAACTTCGTGCCATCCGGCGAAAACGCGGGAACCATCATCGTCGGCAGCCCCGACTGCGTATACGCGATCGCGGTGGTACCAGGTGTAATGGTTCCCGAAGTAGGTGTAGAGACGTAGAAGGCGCGACCGGCGTTGATGGTGCCGCCCGATACGCTTACTTCGCTCCCGGGTACGATCTCCCCCGCGGCATCGGCGCTTGCCACGCGTTCGAGCTCCCAACTCGCCCCCTGGGAGAAGCCGATGTTGGTCGAGTTGATGGTGATCGTGCCGGAAGCAGGACTCGAGATGTAGAACGTCTTGTTCACGTTGGCCGTGCCGTTCGTGATCAGGAACTGCATCGAAGGGGTAAGCTCACCCGTGGCGTCGTAACTGGTGTGACGCGTCAATTGCCAAGCCGTCGCTTGAGTAAAGGCGATGGCCGTCGAGTTGATCGTCACAGCGCCGGAAGCGGGAGTCGAGATGTAGAAGGACCTGTTGGAGTTGGCTGCGCCCGAGCTGATGCGGAACGTCATACCGCCGCTGAGTTCGCCGTTGGCGTCGTAGCTCGTGTGGCGAGTCAGCTGCCAACGCGTGCTACTGCCGAAGCTAATCGCAGAAGTACCTGGCACGATCGGCGCGGTCGTGGGCGATGTGATGTAATGACCCGAGCCGGCGTTGACCGAACCGCTAGTCACTTGCACGTGCATCCCCGGCGTCATCTCGCCGGAGGCGTCGTAGCTCGGGTGACGCGTCAGGGTCCACGGTTGGGCCAGGGTGAAACTCAAGGCCGTGGAGTTCGGCGTCACGCTGCCCGAACTCGGAGTCGAGATGAAGTAAGTCTTGCCGGCGTTGGTCGCGCCCGAGGACGCCACGAACTGCATCTGCCCGGTCATGTCGCCCGCTGCATCGTAGCTCGTGTGGCGCGTCAGTTGCCACTTGGTACTCGCGCTGAACGCGAGATTGGTCGTCCCGGGGGTGATCGATCCCGAGGACGGGGCGGTGATGTAGAACCCTTTGCCGCCGTTGGCGGTGCCGGACGACACCGACACGTTCATGGCGAGT
>CBINDO010000257.1:0-11982 GCA_966249405.1 uncultured bacterium
AGACGCCGCGTTCGGTGGGACGATTATCGGCGTGGCGAGTCGCCGCGACTGCACGCGGGTGCTGGCTGAGCAGTCTGGCCGAGGGAGCTCGGCTCGGCGTGTGCCTCGGGCTGACACCGGGCGTGACCTGGGTTTCGGCGGCGGGGTTCGAGGTGGAGAGGACGACGGGTTTTGTCGGTGTGGGTCTCGAGCCCACGTTCGACCTGACGTTTGGGTTGGGGACCGGAATGTCGGCGTCCTTGGGGCTTGGCGGAGTCGTTCCGCTACTCCGCAACGACTGGCACGCCGTCACCGCCGAGGGCGAACGAGTGCGGTTGTTTCGCGCCGAGGCGGTGGGGATCCTGGCGTCGCTCGGCGTCTCGTGGGGCGCGGCCAAATCTTCGGGCGTCCAATAATTTGTTGGGTCGGGCCCCACTGTTCCGATCAAGCTGCTTGTGATGGTTTCTCCCTCCCAACCGGCCGCCGCCGCGCACCCGCCGACGACGGCACAGGTGTTTGCCGAACACGGCCCATACGTGTTCCGCACCCTGCGTTACCTCGGAGTTCCGGAGCGGGATCTGCCGGACGTGGTTCAGGAGACGTTTGTGGTCGTGCACCGAAAGTTACCCGAGTTCGAGGCGCGCTCTTCGGTGCGTACGTGGCTGTACCGGATCTGCCGGCGGACCGCGTCGGACTACCGTCGTAAGGCGCACGTTCGACGCGAGAGCTTGCGTGAGCCGGCCGACGAAATAGCCGCGGGGGCGCTGACGCAGCCCGCGGGCGCGATCGAGGCACGACAGCTCCTGCTTCGCGCGCTCGACACTCTGGACGAAGACAAACGCGAAGTGTTCGTGCTTTCCGAGGTCGAAGGGTTGACGATGACGGAGGTGATCGAGGTGCTTGGTTGTCCGCTCCAGACCGGCTACTCGCGTTTGGCGGCGGCGCGCAAACGGGTCGAGGAGTTCGTGCGCGATGCTCACCGGGGGGCCGCATGAGCAACGAACACGATGGCCTGCCGTCGCTCGAGCCCAAGAGCTCGGAGCTGACCGAACTCGTCGAGTTCGCGCGTTCGGACTTACCGAGCGACGAACAGTGGGCGGCGTTGACCGCTCAAATGGCAAACATCTGGCAGGCGCCGCCGAGCGCCGGCGGCGAGCCACTCGAGGGTCCGATCTCAGGTGTCTCACCGGCGGCAAAAGCAGCCTCCGGTGGTGGCAAGGCCGCTGTTGGCGCCGGCGTGGGATTGCCAGCGGCAGTCAAGGTCGCTGGGGTTGCGGTCTTGTCGGGAGCGCTCGCGTCGGGGCTCTGGTTCGCGGCCAAACCGGCTCCGCTTCCGGAATCGAAGAGTGTGGCGCCCGCGCCGTCACAGCTCGAGCCCGCGCCGGAAGGTCAGACGCCACCCGCGACGGTCTTGCCCGAGACCCCCGCGGTCGACGTCTCGCAGGCCGGCGCGGAAGCTTCGCTTGCGGCGCGTGAACCTGCGCCGAAAACCCAGGCGACGCTCGGGCCATCGAAGGCGCCGCCCAGCGAGCTCCGCCTGCTCACCCAAGCGCGCGACCAGCTCGGGAAGAACCCGCAGCAATCATTGGCCTTGTGTCGCGAGCACCAACGCAGGTATCCCCAAGGTCAGTTGGCCCAGGAGCGCGAGGTGTTGATGATCGAGGCGCTCACCCGATTGCGGCGCGACCAAGAGGCCAGCCAAAGGCGCAACCAGTTTGGCAAGACCTTCCCCGATTCGCCCCACCAATCCCGTGTCAAGCAGGGGACCGATAACCCAACGCAGTGAGCGGACCCTGCTCGCGTTGCTTGGCGCGCTTTCGGTCGCGAACGCCGCGGCGTGTTCTCGGTCGATCGAAGTCGCGGAGCTCGGTGTCCAAGGCGAGTCGGGGGACGCGGGGTGCGTCGTGGTGACGTGCCAAGGCAGGGTCGCCGAGTGCGGCGACTGCGAGGACAACGACCTCGACGGCGTCGCCGATGAACGAGACCCCGACTGTTGGGGCGCCTGTCACGACACGGAAGAGAACTGGGCGCCGCGCCAGCAATGTTCGAACGAAAGCTGTTTCTTCGACGACAATTGCGGGCTCGGCAACGACGACGAGTGCGTGGACTTGGCGCCGAACGGCTGCGACTGCCACGGCTGCTGCCAGGTTGGCGGGCAGGGGCGCGCCGTGTTTTTGGGGACCGTGGATCCAGATGGTGAGGCGACGTGCGGGGCCGCGTCGGTGGAGGACGAGGTCGCGTGTGCCAGCTGCGAGCTCGACGAGCAGTGCGTGAACGTGTGTGAAGCCGGTGAACGTTGCTTCTGAGGGCACGCCGTCAGAGTGGAAGATTCTCGCGATACAGCGCGCGTCCGCCTATGAAACGCCGAACTGTCGTCCGTAGGAGATGGGGAGCGCGCCCCTGATAATTCCGGCGCGCGCTTCCCACTAGGTGTGGAAACCCGAACCCATCCGGAGTGCGTGAATGAACCCTACCCGACGACGACCCTTTCGACCCACGATCGCGTCCAAGCTGCACTTGTCTCTGCTCGCCCTGACCTTCGGCGTCGCGTGCGGCGCCAACGGCAAAACCAACCCGAGCGCCGGCGACGCTGGCAGCAATGACGTACCGGGTGTCGACGCCGCGGCGGGCGGTGAGGGGACGAGACCTGCCGGCGACGACAGCCTCACCCCGCTGCCCGGCGCAAACACGGGTGACGACTCGATGTCGCCAATCACGGATCCGACGCCCACCGTGGTCGACACCGGCGGTTTCATCTCGGTGGGGATGAACGACGCGGGGACCTTCGAGATTTGGTGTGGCAGTGCGCTCTGCGCGTGCAGCGACGGCGAGGACAACGACGGCGACGGCGTCGCCGACGGTTTCGATGCCGAGTGCACGGGTCCGTTCGACGACGACGAGACGACCTTCGCGACGGGGATCCCCGGCGACAACCGCGATCCAAAGTGGCAAGACTGCTTCTTCGACGGCAACTCGGGCGCTGGCGACGACGGTTGTCGTTACCACACGGAGTGTCTCACTGGGGACCGCGAGCCCGACGATCCCGATTGTACGCTCACCGAGCAATGTGTCGAATATTGTCAACCACTCACGCCACCCGGGTGCGACTGTTTTGGGTGTTGTGAGATCGCGGACGGCGACCGCACGGTGAACGTGATGCTCGGCGAAGCGTGTTCGCTCGACAATTTGGACGACGAGGAACTTTGCCCGCGCTGCGTTCCTTCCGACGCATGTAACAACGAATGTGGCGAGTGCGAGTTGTGCCTCGGCAAGACCCTGGATGACTTGCCGGAGAGCTGCGGGAACTCGACGCCCCCCGGCGGCGGTGACACACCGGACGGCTCGGTTCCACCCGACATGCCCGGCACCGATGGTGGCACACCCGTCGAGACGGGTGAACCCACGACGCCTTCCGATCCGGGTGACCCCGGTGACCCGAGTGATCCCGGTGACCCCGTCAATGTGTGCGACAACGGAACGGCGTGCACTAGCAGCACTGACTGTGACACGGGAGATTACTGTAGACTCGGGTGCTGCGTGCCGTTCGGATCGAATATCCGCTGAAACGATGATTCGACCTTGTGAACGTGTGATGTGATGTGTGTGAGAGGCTCACGGCGCAAGCCGTGAGCCTCTTTTGATCGTGCCGTGTGTTGCCGCGGATGTCGGTGGCCCACACCGCGCCGCGTGTTGCCGCCGAAGTTGCCGGCCCACATTACGCCGCGTGTTGCCGTCCACATCGCGGGGCCGACGTCGTGCCGCGCCCGTCCCGCGCATGCTCGCGGGCGAAGAGAAACGTGGTGGGCGGGAGCCGTCAGTGGGCGGTCCGCGCTGGGCCCAACCAAGAAGGGTTACCGCGTCGGGTGAAGGCGACCGAGGGCCCGCCGCTCGGTCATTCTTCTTCGCCGGACAACGTGATCGGGATCCAGAAGAAGCGCAGCTGGGTCATCGCCGCTTTCCGCTTGTAGCCGACCAAGCCGAAGAGCACGTCCCACGAGTGACCGTCGGGCGTCTCGCCGTAGCTGAACGCCGGGAGGACGTGGAACTTCCAGTCGAGACCCTGGCGCGTGCGAGTTTCGGTGTAGAGGATGTTGCCGACGAGCTGGGTGAGCGAATCCGGCTTGGCGAAGCGCCAATACACCGGAGCCACGATCGTGGTGCGAGCCATGGGACTCGAGAAATCCCAGAAGAACGGCGCGACCACGGAGTGCGACTCGTACCCCGTGCGACCGAAGTAGAAGAGTGGGTTCACGCTCGTCGACCAGCCCATGGTGTCGTGGCTGTGGTTGAAGAGCGGCGTCACCCAGGTGCTCTCGCTGATGCCGTAACGTTCGAAGTGGCCGAAGAACGGGAACACCGCCAAGCTGTTCTCGCGCGGGCTCGTCCTCCGGTAATAAAAGGGGAACAGCAGCGTTTGATCGAGCTCGATGTCGGGGTCGCGGTACAGCCACAGCAGCGGCGTGTACATGTCGAGCTCGGTGCGGCCGCGATACCGCGCGTAGAGGTACGTCGCGAAGGTGTCGTTACCTTCTTCGCTCGTCTCGCTGTAGAACAAGGGCGTGATGAACTTCGTCGCGTTCTTGTTCCATCCGTAGTGGAAGAAGGGGAACAGCGTGGTGTGCCGCTCGTGTTCACCCCAGAGGCTCCAATACAGCGGCATCAGGTGGAAGTACTCGCGCTGCTTGGTGCTCTTGCGGAAGTACGGGCCCCAGATGTCCAAGCTGCTCTGCAGATCTTGGTCGATCTCGTGGTAGTGCAGGAGCGGCGGGATCACGCGGTACTCGCTGACCTCGTCGCGGCCCGAGAAGAACAGCGGCGCGATGCCGAGATCGCGGTCCTTGGGGTTGTCGAAGCAACCTTCGCCGCCGGACCACGTGCAGAAGGCCGGGCCCGCGATTTTGACGCCGCCTTCTTTGTCGCGATTGAAGTAGGTGAGCAGCGGCGGGATGATTTGGTAGTCGCCGTCGGTGCGTTCACCCACGAAGTAGAGCGGCGCGAGCCAGTTGTCGCTCTCGCCGGGCGCGACGCGGTTCACGAGCGGGCCAACGATCGTGGTGCGCGACTCGCGGTCGCGCAGGTTCCAGAACACCGGGAACAGGATGTCGTCGTTGTGATCGGCGCTGCGGCGGTTGTAGTAGACGCCGCCGAACAACGACGCTCGGTCGACCTCCGCGGGGTTGCTCAGGCTCGGCTGCGTGCGCTCCATCCACACCGGGAACGTCAACTGCAGTTTGTATTGGTCGCTGCGTTCACGATAATACAGCCCGTAGAAGTCCCGGTCCGTGACCGGTTCACGACCGAGCTCCTGCTCGTCCGTGACGGTGTCGCTGCCGATCGCTGCTTTGGCGGCGTCGCTCATCGCAAGCGGGTTCTCCGGCAGCGTGGGTTCGTTGCCCTGCTGAATCGTCGATTCGCCGCCGCCAGAGGCGGCGTGCAACTCCGGCTCCTCTTGACCTTCGGGCGCGGTTTTGGGCTTCGCCTTCGCGGGTTTCTTCGGAGTGGGCGGAGGCGGCGAACTCGGGCCGAAACCGCCGCCGCCCATGCCTCCCATACCCCCAAAACCCTGGGCGAAGGCGCCGGGTGCGGAGAGCAAGAGGGCCAGCACCAGGCCAACGCCCGAGAGGGAGTGCAGGGATCGACGAGTAATCAAAAGCAAGCGCAGCCTTATGCTCAGTGTCGGATGATAGGTCAAGCGCCGGGGGGACCCTTGGCCCACTGGTCGAGTTCCTCTCCCACGCGGCTCGGCGCCATGTTAGACGCCGTGCGTGCGTTGCGCGGCGTTGGACTTTGGTCAGGCTCGAGTGGGTTTGGCGGTATCGGACGAGCTCGGGATGTTGGCTCACCCGCGGCCCCACTTGGACGGCCGTGAGCTCAGCACCACGTTACGCGCCCTCTCGGAACTCGCGCGGTCCGAGGCGTGGCAGCACATCGTGGTCGGCCTGCCTCGCAATCTCGACGGTACCGAGGGCGTCGCGGCGCGCCGCGCGCGCCGGTTCGCAGACTTGGTCGGCAAAGCGACCGGCGTCGGGGTAGTGCTGCTGGATGAACGGCTCTCCACGCGCGAGGCGCAAGCTCGCCTGACGGCGCAGGGTTTGGACGGCAAGCAGTCGAAGGGCAAGGTCGACAGCGCTTCGGCGGCGATCTTGCTCCAAACTTGGCTCGACCAACGACGTCACGCCGAAAGCGACGAGGCGGAGTCGGACCACGAATGAACCGGCCGGGGTCGTACGGTCCTCGTTCGTCGGGCGTGCCACGCCGCCCCTCGCGGAGCTCGGGCAGCGCTCGGTTTGGCGGCGGGGAGCGTGCAAGTTCTCCACGGCGAAGTCCGAGTCGCAAACCGCGTCGTGGCCGCCTCCCGGCGTGGCTGGTTACGAGTTTGGCGGGGCTGTTGCTCTCTGCCGCTTTGTTCGCCGGATCGTTGTGGTGGTGGGGGCGCAGTGTCTCAGGGACAAGCAGCGTCTCCGGAGAAAAGGGTGCGTTGCGACGCGTCGATCTCGGCAACCACGACGACCTCGGCTCCACGCTCGAGCTGCTCCACGCGGCAGGGTTGACCGACAATCCCACGTTGTTGGGCCTCTACAAGTCGGTTTGGCGCCCGTTCCTCAGCGTCGAACCGGGCGTGCATTGGGTTAGCACTGGTCACGCGCCGGACGCGCTCCTCGATTTGCTGTCGCGCTCGCGGTCTCGCGAGGTGGTGCGCGTCACGCTGCCAGAAGGTTGGGACGCGTTTCAGATGGCCGAACGTCTCGCCAGCAACGGGATTTGCGACGGCGAAGAGTTCTTACGGGCGGTGTTCGTCGGGCCCACCGAGGCCGGCGGAGACGAGGCCGAGTCGCCGTGGACCTCGTTCGAAGGTCGCTTGTACCCGGCCGCGTACGACTTTCGTCTCGACACGACGGCAGCCGACGTCGTGGCGCGATTAGTGGCCGAGGGAGACAAGCGGCACAAAGCGACGTTCACCACTCGTCGTGCCGAGTTAACGCGCCTGCAACGCGAGCTCGCGCTCACCGCCCAAGACGTGGTGACGCTCGCGTCCGTCGTCGAGAAAGAGGCTGCCAACGAGGCTGAGCTGCCGCTCGTGGCCAGCGTGTTCCTCAATCGCCTGCGCGACCCGGACTTCAGACCGGCGCGCGTGCTTCAGAGCGACCCGACCGCGGCCTACGGTTGCAAGCGGGACCCCAGTTTGAACTCCTGCCGTCAGTTTACAGGCAAGGTGACGGCGGCCATGTTGCGCGACCCTGCCAACGCCTTCAATACGTACCGGCACGCGGGCCTCCCGCCGACACCGATTGGCAACCCCAGCACGCGCGCGATCGAGGCGGTGCTCGGGGCGCCGGCGACGGAGTACCTCTTTTTCGTCTCGCCCGACGGCGGACCACACCGTTTCAGTCGGACCCTGGAGGAGCACGAGCGCCACTTGCGCTGACCTGCCGGCGAAGTCGCATCGAACGTCGCTCCTCGTCGCTACTGACAGCGCCCGAGCGCCTGGTGTACACGACCAAGGTCGCGCCACCCGGCGCAGAACGTAGAGGAGTTTCGATGAAGTCACGGACGAATGGGCTAGTTCAAGCTCGGTGTGCAGCAGGTGTACGGAGGGCGAGCCAAGCCTGGATCTGGCTCTGCGGGGCGTATGTGGTCTCCGCGTGCGGCGGCTCTGCCGAACCCAAGACGCCCGAGGGTGAACCCGACCCGACTACGCTCCTCGATGACGAGCCGACCGGCGAGGTGGCGGCTTCGAGCCCCGAGGTGAACAAGGCTATGGACGCCATCAAGGCCGAAGACTTCGCCGGTGCCAAGGGCATCTTGCTGCCGGTCGTGGCCAAGAACCCCGAAGACGTGCAGGCAGTGTTTTACCTCGGCGTGGCCGAGGCGGCGTTGAAAGAGACCGACGCGGCGGTGAGTCACTTCCAGAAGGCGCTCGAGCTCGATCCCAAGTTCGTCGACGCGAGCCTGAACCTGTCGGCGTTGCTCTTGGACCTGCAACGTTACGAAGAGGCGGTGGCAGTCGCCGACCAGGGGCTGAAACACGCGCCCGGGGATCTCGGCCTCACGCAGAACAAGGCGCTCGCGTTGTCTTACGGCGGACAGGCGGCGGCCGCCGTCGCCCCGCTCAAGGTCGTCGTGGAGAAAAAACCGACGGACGAGGGCATGCGGTTCCTACTGGCCGAGGCGCTGCACGCGAGCGGCGACGTGGCCGGCGCGCAAGCGGAACTCGGGCAACTCAAGGGCTCTCAGAGTCGTGAAGTTTTGGCGTCGATCGCCGACTTGTACGGCCGCATGAAGGCGTGGGACGATTGCCTCGCCGCTCTCGACGCGGCCGCAGCCAAGGAGCCCGCAGCCGAGCTGCTCATCACTCGCGGCTTGTGTAAACACGGCAAAGACGACGAGAACGGCGCGAAGGCGGACTTCGAAGGCGCCATCAAACTCGACGCGAGCTCCGCCAAAGCGCACTTCTACTTGGGTCACAACTTGCGCGCCCGTGGCGACAAGAAGGGGGCCAAAGCCGCCTTCACCAAAGCCGCCGAGCTCGCGGGTTCGGGTCCGCTCGCCGACCAAGCCAAAGCCGCGGCGAGTAAACTCTGAGCGTCGGGTGAGCGCGCCGTGCGAGCGGCGCCGCGCGCTCACCGTGGCGCTGGTTTGGGTTGGGCCCAGCAACCAACGTCCGTTCACGGCTCCCGCCCACCACTTGGGCCTTCGGCTCGGGCGGGCGGCTCGCTTGCTCTAGAGCAGCAAGTCCAAGAGGCGATCGAGCTCGTCGAGATCCTTGTAGTGGATCCGCAGGTGACCCTTGCCGTCGGCGTCCTTGACCTCACAGCGGGCGCCGAGCTTGCGAGCGAGGCGGCCCTCGAGATCACGGATGCTGGGCGTCTTGGCCTTCTCTTTGCCTTTGCCTTCGCGGGCGTTGCGCACCTCGGCTTCGACTTGTCGCACCGATAGCTTCTTGCGCACCGCGAGTTCGGCGAGTTGCAACATCGTCTTCTCGTCGGGTGCGCCGAGCAGGGCGCGGCCGTGACCCTCCGACAGGGTGCCCGCCACGATGTGGTCCATCACCCGTTGCGGTAACTTGAGCAAGCGCAGCGCGTTGCTGATCGTCGTACGGTCCTTGCCGACGGCTTCGGCGAGGCTCTCCTGGGTGTGACCGAAGTCGTCGATCAGCTTGCGCAGCGCCGTCGCGAACTCGACCGCGTTCAGATCTTCGCGCTGCACGTTCTCGATGATCGAGATCTCGTAGGCCTTCTTGTCGTCGAGTTGCTTCACGACGACCAGCGCCTCACGCAAGCCAGCGCGTTGGCAGGCCCGCCATCGCCGTTCACCCGCAACGATTTCGAACTTGTCTTGGGCGCCCATGCGCCGCACGACGATGGGTTCAATCAACCCGTTGGTTCGAATCGACGCTGCCAACTCCTCGAGCGCGGCCTCGTTGAAGTCCCGACGCGGCTGCTCGCGGTTGGGCACCAATTTCTCTAGCGCACACAAAAACGCCTCGGGATAACTCGAGGGCCGCTCGGCAGTGCTCGGCGAACCCGCCGGCGACGCCATCGGAGCCTTGGCTGCGGGGAGCAAGACGTCCAAACCGCGCCCCAATCCCCTCGGTTTATTGATCTGGGTCATCGACTATTCTCAACGCGAGGGGCGGTCAACGCCGGGCCTCGATGATCTCGCGCGCCAAACTCATGTACGCCTGGGCGCCGCGGCACTGGGCGTCGTAAAGCAACGCCGGCAACCCGTGAGACGGCGCTTCGCTCAAGCGCACGTTGCGCGGAACGACGGACTCGAACACGTGGAAGTGTTTGCGCACCTCGTCGGCGACCTGGTGGGCGAGGCGATTGCGCGGATCCCACATCGTGAGCACCAGGCCCTCGATCTGTAGATCAGGGTTGAGGGACTGGCGCACGCGGTCGATCGTGGCGACCAGGTAAGTGATGCCTTCGAGCGCGTAATACTCGGGCTGCAATGGCACGAGCACGCTCGTTGCCGCGCCCAGCACGTTGAGGGTCAGCACCCCGAGCGACGGCGGCGAGTCGACGACGACGTAAGCATAGCCTTCGTCCTTGATGCTCTCCAGCACACGCCGCAAGTGGACGCCCCGCTCCTCCGCGTCGAACAGCTCGTATTCCACCGCCGTCAGGTGTTGGCTCGCGGGCGCTACCGAAAGCAGGGGCATCTGCGTCGGTTGGATGACCTGCTTGAGATCGGCCTGCCCGATCAATGCATCGTAAATGGTTAACTCGGTGGAGTTGGGTGCGATACCGACTCCGCTCGAAGCGTTGGCTTGGGGATCGAGGTCCACCAGAAGCGTGCGCTGCTCAGCTGCGGCGAAACTAGCGGCCAGATTGACGGCGGTCGTGGTCTTTCCCACGCCACCTTTCTGGTTGGCGATCGCAATCACTCTCGGGGGACTCATATCTCGGCGCGTTCCTTATCGAAATCGCGGACTTTACACCCGTTTTTTTGGCGGGCGTCGTGTTCTTGGGTACGGTGTGAGCACATGTAGGTGTTGGTGGTTCCTATGAGTACACAACGCAAGGATCAAAGTCGTTCCGCGAGGTTAGGTCTCGAGAACCTGTGGGCTCCCCAGGTGATCGACGACGCGGCTGACCGGATTGTCGCCGCCGGATTTTGGAGCGCGACGCCGCCCACGTCCGGCCGCGTGCTGGCTTTTCCAAGTCCCCAGAGAGCAGTCGACGGCGCGCGAGCGCAGGTCGGACTCTCCGCCAATCCCTCCGTGTCGACCATCGTAACCCCAGTCATCTGACCCTTTCGCCAATCCGCACCCTTCGCATGTTCATTAGCAAGTACAACTCCTTCGACGACTTTTCGCGTGATCACATCCGTCCGGGTCTCCGGGCCGGCTGGAGCCTCGACGACATCCAGGAACCGTTCTCGGAGGAGCACGACTTCGACCTGGATCCCTTCGAAGCGGCGTTGCGTGCGGCAGAATACGAAGAGGACGACGAGGCCGAGCCGCAGGAATAACATCCCTTGACCTAACGCCCGCTCCGTGGCACCCATGGCGCCCCAAAATGCAGGTCGCAGTCGAGAAACTCAGTCCGGTCCTTTTGGAGCTCGCCGTTTCGGTGGATGCCGAACGCGTCAGCTCTGAGATCACCAAAGCGTACAACCAACTGTCGAAGTCAGCGCGCATCCGCGGCTTCCGTCCGGGCAAGGCGCCGCGCAAGGTGCTCGCGCACTTGTTCGGGCCGCGCGTCGAACGCGACGTGGTGCAGCGTTTGGTGGACGACACCTACGAAAAAGCGCTCGCCGGACAGAACGTTCAGGCGGTGGGACAACCCGCCATCGAACCGGACGCCCTCAAGGAGAGCGAGCCCTTCCGTTACAAGGCGCGCGTCGAGATCGTGCCCGAGGTACCGAACCTGACCTACGAGGGTTTCGAGATCACGAAGCCGTCGCTCAAGGTGAGTGAAGCGGCGTTGGCTGCGGAACTCGAAGCGCTGCGCAAGGCCAACTCGACGCTCGAGCCCGTGACCGACGGTCGCGGCGCCCAGAGCGGTGACCTCGTCAACATCGACTTCGAAATCAGCGTCGACGGCGCCACCATCGAAGGTGCCGGCGCCACCGACCTCGAGGTCGAGCTCGGAAACGCACAGCTCTTGCCGGAGCTCGAAGCGGCGCTCATCGGTAAGAAGGTCGGCGACGAGTCGACGGCCGAGGTCAAGATGCCCGAAGCGCACCCGGACGCCCGCTTGCGTGGGAAGGCGACCTCGTTTGCCATCAAGGTCAAGGAGCTCAAGGCGCGCGTCCTGCCGACCCTGGACGACGATTTTGCCAAGGACCTCGGCGAGTTCGAGACGCTGGAAGACGTCAAGAAGGCCGTCACTGGTGACCTCGAGAAGCGCCTCGCCGAACAAGCCGAGAACGCTGTCGCCGAAGCCATCGTCGCCGAACTCGTCAAGGCCAACCCGATCGAAGTTCCGCGCAGCTTGGTCCAGCAGCAGAACGCCATCACCGAGCAGGAGCTCGTGCAACAGGCGCGCGCCCGAG
>CBINDO010000258.1:0-11949 GCA_966249405.1 uncultured bacterium
GTCGCCGCACACCGGACTGCAGAAGGAGCGGGGGGCCAAGAATCCGGTTAAGGTGAGCTGGTAGTTGGACTCGACCGGGTTTCGCTCGGCTTGGAATACGACGATTTCGTAAACGCCGCCCTTGGTGATTTGGAAGCGGTCGTCGGTGTCGTCCGTGAGCTCTCCGCCAGCTCGTGAGCAAGCGGCCGGCGCGGTGCCGCTATACGTTCCCTCGCTGATCGGGGTCGTGCACGTCGAGTTTTCGTCGCCCAAAACCACGCGTCCGTAAACCGTGGTGTGAATGCCGCCGATATCCACGGCGAGGCGGCCGTTTACGAATACCCAGACGTCATCGTCGCCGAAGAAGGTGAGTGTCTCACCGCCTTGGTACTGGAAGAAGTAGCGAAGTTCGCTGGTGAAGTGCCAGTTCTTGTTCGAGCCCGAGGTGACGTACCCGAAGCCGCGCATCGCGACCGTGGGGCTCGACTGTGAGCCGAGCGGGTAGAACACGTTGCCACTGGCCGAGTATCGATAGTCGCCGGCCGTTTCGGGATCGCCTTGTCCCGTGAGCTTGCCCAAGGTCAGCGTGTCAGCTGTGGCTTGCGGGGTTGGAGCGGTGGCGCAGACACCTCCGCCGGTAGTGCAGGGGCCAGGGTTGGGCGCAATCAGGATTGGGACGTTCGTTGCGCCGTTGCCGTCCTTCTCGCTTGTCGGATCGTTCAGCGCGCTGGCGTTGGTGTCGCGATACCACAACTTGAAAGCGTTCTGGTGATAGGTGACGTTCAGGTTGTCGCCCGTAGCGTCGATTGTCTGATAAAGGTTGTCGTTCTCCGTGCTGCCCACGTAGGTCGGCTTGCCATCGACATCGAGGCGTCCGCAGCTGGTGTAGTTGGCGGCGCTGCAAAGGGGGCCCACGATTCCGAAGTCGGCTCCGGTGCTCGGGTAAGAGCCGCCACGCATGTGCGGGTGGCCGCCGGCGGCGTTGTTGCTCGCCTTGAAGTCGCGGTAAGTGACCTTGAAGTTTACCGAGTCGGGGTACTGGACGCTTTCCGTGCAGGAATATCCTTCCTCGACTTCGCACTCACTCGAGCAGCCATCCCCGTCCGAGTCGTTGCCGTCGTCGCAGTCTTCACCGGCGGTGATCAAACCGTCGCCGCATGTCAGCTGCGCAACCGGTTCGTAATATCCGCCCACCAACGTCCGGGTGAACGTCGGCTCGTTTTGGCAGGTGGGACCGCAACCATCGCCGGCGATTTCGTTGCCGTCATCGCAGCCTTCGTCGCCTTCTTCGACGCCGTTGCCGCAGTCGGAGAGCGCACACACCGATGGCACGTCGTTGCTCGCGTTGGTGCATCCGTAACCTTCTTCGCGGCTGCAGTCTGCGCTGCAACCGTCGTTGTCGTCTTGGTCACCGTCGTCGCAGCTTTCGAGACCGCGCTTGATGCCGTCGCCACAGATGGCACGGCAGTCGAAACCGCCGCGCGGGCACAAAAAGCCTTCTTCGACCGCGGAACAATCGGCGGCGCAGCCGTCGTCGTCGTCGGTGTTGCCGTCGTCGCAGGCTTCACCCGCGTTGACGATGCCGTCGCCGCACACGAGCTGCACACAGTTGTTGCCGTTGCTGTCGCAGGTCCAGTTCGGCGTGAAAGTACAGCTCGCGCTGCAGCCAGCGGTGGTTACGCCGCCCTGGTCGCATTGTTCGCCGGGATCACGCGTGCCGTCGCCACAACGGGGTTTGGGTTCACACGGATCGCCGGGAGTCGGGCACTGATAGTCGTCGTCGAGCTGGCACAGGTGGCAGCCGTCGGCCGGATTGTTGTCGTTGCCGTCGTCACACTCCTCGAACAGTGGGGCGTTGCGGCTAACCTTGCTGTCGCCACACCAGAATAGCTGGGTGCAGGTGTTGTTCACGCACACGTAGCCCGGCGTCTTCGACTTGCAGTCGCCTTCGCAGCCGTCACCGCTCTGGGTGTCGCCGTCATCGCAGTATTCGCCCGGCTGCTTGGCCCCGTCGCCGCACTCGATGATGCTGGTGCAAGGTTGACCGACGGTGTTGCAGAGCCAGTAGGCCGAGTCCACCGTGCACACGCCCGAGCAGCCGTCGTTCCAAATCACCGCGTCGTTGCGCTTGATGTCGCCGTCGTCGCAGTCCTCATCGTCTTGTTGGATACCGTCACCACAGTATTCCGGGATCGAGCACACGGAGTTGGGGGGCGCCGTGCACACGTAGCCCTCCTCGAGTTGGCACGTCGAGGAGCAACCGTCGTCCGAGTCGGCGTCGCCGTCGTCGCACTCTTCTGTGCCCGTGATCTGACCGTCACCGCACACGTTGAGCAGCGTGCAGGGTTGGCCAATCGTGAGACACAGGTAATCAGGGTCCTGGACGCAGCTGTTGTTGCAGCCGTCGTCTGGATTCGTGGCGTCGCTGTCGCCGTCGTCACACTCTTCGCCGGGTTCGAGGATGCCGTTGCCGCAGTCGATGGTGCTGACGCAAGCCATGCCTTCTTCGGCACAATCGTAGTAGGCTTCCAGACGACAGATACCCGAGCAGCCGTCGTTCCACACGACCGTATCGTCGCGTTTGACGTCACCGTCGTCACACTGCTCGCCCGCTTGCTTGACCCCGTCGCCACAGTATTCGACCTTGCTGCACGGCTGGCCCGGGGTGGGGCAGGTGTAGTCGGGCTCCAGCTGGCAGGCCTCCGAGCAACCGTCGAGCGAGGTCTTGTTGTCGTCGTCGCATTGCTCGAGCCCGGCTACCTTACCGTCGCCACAGTCGACGATCTTGACGCACAGCTCGCCCTGAGTGCAGACGTAGTTGGGGTCCTGCTGACACAGGTCGTTACACCCATCGTCGGGGTCCAGATTGTTGTCGTCGCAGGTCTCGCCCGGGTCTTTCAGACCGTTGCCGCACACGATGGTCGAGACGCAGCCACTCTCGTCGCAGTTCCAATAGGGCTCTTCCGTGCAAAACGCCGAGCACCCATCGCCCGGCTCGAGCGCGCCGTCGTCGCACTCTTCACCTTCGTCGAGGGCCCCGTTGCCGCATTTCTTGGCAGGGGAACACAGTTGACCGGGCCGACGGCAGCTGAAGCCTTCCTCGATCTTGCAGTCGCTGGAGCAGCCGTCGTCGTCCTCGTTGTTGCCATCGTCACACTCGTCCGACCCGTTGACGCGACTGTCGCCACACGCGTACAGACGCACGCACGGCTCACCGGGCGTGGGACAGTAGAACGCCGGATCTTGATTGATGCAGTCGCTGGAGCAGCCGTCGTCATCCTCGTTGTTGGCATCGTCGCAGAACTCACCGGGGTCGACCTTGCCGTCGCCGCAGGCAATCGTCGAGGTGCAGGGTTCGCCCGGCACTTTGCACTCGCTATAGGGCTCTTCCTGGCACTGGCCATTGCAGCCATCGCCAGGAAGGCTGTTACCGTCGTCGCACTCTTCACCTACGTCGACGACTGCGTCGCCACATGCGGGGCCCGCGTCGCCCCAATCAGCTGGCTCCGTGCAGTCGTCGCAGTTGCCGTTGCCGGTCGTCGCGCCCGCATCGTCGCCGCCAACGCCGATGAACGTCTCGTCGTTGCCGCCGGTGCTGACCGAACCGCCGTCACCGGTTCCGTCTCCGGTCGGAACGTCGTCCGGGTTGGGCTGGCTATTAACTTGAGGGCTGCTGCTGCAGGCGCTCAGGATCGCCATGCAGACGGACAGGAGAGTGAGGTACGAGGGTTTGGCTAGTGCGCGGTTCATGCGGATCCTCAGAGTCAGGGTACGGCGCCCCAAAATGGCCTCACCATGACGCAAGTCGAATGGAGTCTATGCTCAACGCGCAAACACACGCGAGAGGGATCTCGATGACCCACCGCGATTGGTGCGAGACATGGGGCAGTATGTGGGTTTGCATTCGGATGCACTCCGGGCTGCGTTGTTGACCACGGGCGAAATCGTGTCGCGTTTGGACACATAGATCTTGAACTCCGCCGGAAAACGGTGTTGGCCTCCGCCCCATGAAGAGAAGACGGCTACGCGTGGGTTTGCTTGGCACAGGCGTTGCCGCTTGGAAGTTGTATCTCCCCGCATTTGCGGCGTCAGGTGACCGGCTCGAGCTCGTCGCGTGCGCTAACCGGACGCGTTCCAAGGCGGTGAAATTCGCAAAAACGGCTGGGTTTTCTCGGGTCGAAGCGACGGCTGAGGCACTGTTTCACTCGCCGGACGTCGACGCCGTCTTTCTCAGCTTACCCATCGAGGTGCAGCCCGAGTTCGTGTTGGAAGCGCTTCGCGCAGGCAAAGCCGTGCTCAGCGAGAAGCCGGTAGCCGGCTCCATCAAAGAGGCGAAGGACTTGGTCCGTAGGGCTCGCGTCTTCGACCACCCCTGGATGGTTGGCGAGAACTTCGCGTTCATGTCTCACGTGCGCAAGCTCCAAACGCTGGTCGAAGGCGGCAAATTCGGCACCATCCGACTGATCGAAGCGCGTCAGATGAACTGGATGGACCGCAAGAACCCGTACTTCAACACGGCGTGGCGCGCTGCGCCAAAACACGTAGGCGGGTTCGTCCTCGACGCGGGCGTTCACGTGGCCCACGTGCTCAATCGCTGTTTCGGCAAGTCCGTCGTCGTGGACGCCGTGCAGCACAGCTTCGAGTCGTCCTTGCCCCCCATCGACACAGCGCTCGCGTTGCTCCGCTTCGACTCGGGCGCCCTCGGGACGTGGACGAGCTGCTTTACTGCGCGCGACTCGGGGTCGCCGATGGTGCGGGTGTTGGGTCAGCACGCCAGCGCGTACCTCTTCTACGATCGCCTCGAGGTCGTGCCCGCGAAAGGTAAGCAGGTCACGTTTCCGGCCACAGAGAACAGCTTCGCCGCACAGTTTCGACACTTCGCCGAGGTCGTCCTCGAGGGCACGCCCATGGCGGTCACCCCCGACGCGGCATTGTTGGATCTGCAGTTGATTTCGAAGGTGTGCGGGGCGTGACGCGCGGCGGCCCGGTGGTTGCTGCCTGAAGGCGCCCCTCCGTCAGGGGTCGCAGGACTCGTCGGTGCACACGCTGACGAGACCGCCCGCTTCCTCCGAGTAAAACTCTTTCACGACACAGGTGTCGTCCGGTTGCACCGGCTCGAGGCAGCGTTCGTGTCCTTCGGGTCCCGCACAGATCAGCCCCTCGGCACATTCGGAGGGATTGCAGAGCGAACAAAGCTCCAACGCGTCGGAACCTGGTTCTTCCTCGGTGCACGTGTATTGGTCGGCGCCAGGGAAAGTCAGACAGCCGCCTGGGCTGTTTGGGCAGTGAGTGCTGTTGGTGCACTCCACACACTCGTTCTTGGAGCTGCAAGCTGGCGTACCGAGTCTGGATTCGCAGTGTGCGTCCTCTTTACAGGCGACGCACTCGCCGGCTTGACACACAGGGGTATCTTCGAAGCGCTCACAATCGACGTCCTCACTGCAGGCGACGCACTCGTTGGCACTGCAGCGTGGCAGGGCCGGCGTCCCGCAGTCTTCGCGGCGTCCGCACGGTACACACTCGAAATCGACGCAAACCAGGCTGCCAGTGCAGTCCTGCTCGGTCTCGCACTCACGACACTCGAACAGCGGTGTCGCACCCGCCGGAGCGACGTTCACGCAGGTATCCGAGCTACCTCCGGCGCAACTCTCGGCGTCCTCCGGGTCACACCCCGCGCAACGGTTATCGACGCAGTGAGAGCCCGCCGGGTGGCCCGCACAGTCGTCCGGCGCAGTGCACTGGACGCACACCTGCGCCGCGACGCCGGCGTCGCTCTCGACTACGCAGATGGGAGTGTCCTCGCCGCAACCGGTGTTGGTCTCGGGTTGGCAGGTCTGACATTGGCCGTCGACGCACGCGCCGCCAGGGCAATCTTCGGGCACGTCCGACCGACAAGCGACGCATCGCGTGGCGGCTAGGGCAGAAGCGGTGAGGCCGGCGTCCTCTCCGGCGGGTACGGTCGTGGTAACCTCTTGGCAGAACTCACCGACGCGGCATCCTTGGTTGTCCTTCGGATCGCAGGTGAGGCATGTGTTACCCACACACAATAAGTCGGGGTTCGCGCACGGCACGCCTTCGCCGCACTGCGCGCAGTACATCGCCTGTTGGGTCGCATTCGAAACGCAAACCAGCCCACCGGCGCAGTCCTCGGCGGCCAGTGGGTCACAGGCTTCGAAGCACTGCTCTTCGACGCACAGCCAGCTGCCGTCGCCACCGCAGTCTGTACCTTTTTGGCACGCTACGCAGCGGTTCCGAGTCTCGTCTTTTGCAACCTTACAGTAAGGACGCGCTGGGTCACCGCAATCCTCGTTGTTCGAGCACGCGACACACTGGCCGTTGTCAGAGCAAACCGGGGTCTGCTCGGTGCAGTCTTCGTCGATCCGGCACGCCACCGACGTCGTTTCGGCAGCCGAAGAGGTGGCCTGTGACGTGGCGGCGTCCGCCATCGCGTCCACCGCAGGTGACGTTGGGCGGCTTTCGTTGGGGACCGCCGTTTCCGCGCACGACTGGCCGCTGCAAGGCGACTTGGCGCACCCTACCAAAGCCAGGAGGTGCGCCGAAAAGAGTCCAATCGCGGGCCAGGAGGCCACGCTGCTACGCCGCAAAGCGAACACGGGCGCATGATAACACCTACACCTGCGCCAGGGTGAAAAAACGCGTGGACTCGGACAGGTGCGATCCTACTTTTCAGACTTTTCAGGTTTTACGTGTTTCCCGAAATCGCGTGATATCGCCGATACCAGTCGACGAAACGCGCCAACCCGATCGCGAGCGGCGTCGCCGGTGAGAATCCCGTGTCGCGCGTCAGCGCGCTCACGTCCGCAGCCGTCTCGATCACGTCGCCAGGTTGGAGGGGGGCAAGTTGCTTGGTGGCGGATTTGCCCAAGCAATGCTCGAGGCACTCGATCATCTCGAGGAGTGGTACGGGCTGGCTGTTGCCAATGTTGTAGACGCGATACGGCTTGTTGCTGGTTCCCGGAACCGGGTGGTCGCTCGACCACATCGGATCCGCTTTGGCGGGCTGGCGACACAGCCTGAGCAGCGCTTGGACGATGTCGTCGATATACGTGAAGTCCCGCTTCATGGCCCCGTTGTTGTAGACCTGAATGGGGCGACCGTTTTCAATCGCGTCCGTGAATCGGTAGACGGCCATGTCCGGTCTACCCCAGGGGCCGTACACCGTGAAGAAGCGTAAACCCGTGGTCGGCAGTCCGTACAAGTGGGAGTACGAATGCGCCATCAGTTCGTTGGCCTTCTTGGTGGCGGCGTACAAACTGACCGGGTGATCGACGTTGTGTTCGGTGCTGAAGGGCGTACGGGTGTTGGCGCCGTATACCGAGCTCGACGAAGCGTAGATCAAGTGTTCGACGTGCTGCTGGCGGCACAACTCGAGCACGTTGCCGAACCCCACCAAGTTGGAGCTTACGTAAGCCTGAGGGTTTTCGACCGAGTAGCGCACCCCCACTTGTGCTGCTAAGTGAACGACGATGGGCGTTGGGTTGGCGGCGGCGAAGGCGAACAGCCCGTCTTTGTCTGCTACGTCCACCGCAGCGAAGCGAAAGCGCTCGTAGGCCGTGAGTTGATCCAGCCGTGCACGTTTGAGCTCTACCGAGTAGTAGTCGTTCAAGTTGTCGAGCCCGAACACTGCGCGACCTTCGTCCAACAACGCTTTGGCAACGTGGAACCCGACGAACCCCGCGGCGCCAGTCACCAACACGGCAGGCAAGTCGGTGGAGGCGGAAACGGCGGGTGTGCTGCTGGTCGACATGCAAGTTCCGGGTGATCTGGCGGAGGCAAAGCTAGTCGCTGTCGGCTCGCTGGAGCAAGCCCGTCGCGTGGTTTGCGGCGATTGTCTGGAACCGGCGGGGTTTCGGGACACTCGACGGTCGGTGGAGTGCGTGAAAAGGCGGGCAGTGCGCGTTCGGCGCGCCGCTCTCCCGACGAGACGCGTCGTGTTGCGGCGTTGGGCCCCACCGGTGCCGGGCTGGCGTCGCAACTGTCCGCCACGACGACTCGACGTAACCGCGGGGCTCGGTCGAGTCTCGCAGGAGCTCGAGCGAAGAGCAGCGAGCGCCACGAGCGGCGGACCCAGGGCGGTCACCGCGAGTTCGCGAAAATTCGTGGTTGAGGGTTAATCTTCTGTGTCGAGGGGCTCGTCGCCTTCGTCGACTACGCCTTCGTAGTAGAACCGCTCCTCGACGATCTTCGAGCCACTCCACTTCTGCACGGCGACTTCCTCCAGCCGCAGCGGTCGACCGTCGGGCGCGAAGAACCGAACACTGTACTCGAGGAACGCATGCTCCGAGCTGGCATTCACCGCGAAGCTCGTGAGCTTGAACTGCGGCGTGGTCGGCTGCGACGCGAGCTGTTCCCGTTCGTAGTCCAGACACTGGCGCAGGCCAGCTCGAGCCAGATTGCGGTTCTCGAACACTACGACCTCTGCATCATAGAACAGTTCCATCGCGCGCAGGGTTTGCCCAGCGCCAAGTAGCCGCACGAACTCGGCGACATTCTGGTCGAGAGTAGCCATGACTTTCGAAATAACCGTTGTCGAGCTAGGTGGATAGTGTCATTCTAGCAGTCCATCTCTCACCTGGAGGCTGTATATGGACAACGTCAAACATCAGTGGATTGTTTCCAGCCTTCATCGCCGGTCCGTCTGCAGCATGCGTGCTTGCCGTATGTGTGCCTGCACGACGTCTGCGTGATCAGCGGGCTGCAGCACGACACCTCTCGGGATTGACGGTGTCGAGACTAACTCCGACGGCGAGGGCCGAACGTGCGCGTTCGGTCTGCGGCCGCCAGCGACAGTCAACCGCGTTGGATGGCTAGGCCCCCTGCCAAAGGGCGTTTCAGCAGGTTCTACGAGGTAGGTGATGTCCCAGCGACCAATCACCACGTTGGCTGGGTGTCGGTGAGACATTGCGGGGGTGCGCGGGTGGCGCAGCTCTCGATGGCCCCCGCCGTGCCGAGCAAGACCGGATTCAACGACAGGCGTGCCCGGTCCGCCTCGGCGACTGCCGTGCAATCGCCGCTACAAAGAGGATTCGAGAGATCATGTGGAACATCGATAGGCACGCGAACGACGTGCAGCAAAACGAGAGAGAACTAGCGGACTGGGGCTTCGGTCCCTTTTTTCGACAACAACTCGAGGACGGCGCGGACCAGTCGTGGTCGCTGGCTCGCGTGGTGTCTTGGGACGGCGCCCTCGGCGACGTATTCACGCCGTCCCTCCTGGCTGCCGAGGTCAGCGGCAAGATTCGGCGCAGCCGTCTCGGCTTGCCCGTGACCGGAGATTGGGTGCTGGGGCACGCGCATGGGGACAAACTCATCATCGATAGGGTGCTCGAGCGCCGCACCGCGCTCGTCCGGAGGGCGGCGGGTGAGACAAGCCACTCGCAGGTGATCGTCGCCAACGTGGACGTCCTCTTCATCGTCACGTCCGCCAACAGCGATTTGAACGAGCGGCGTTTGGAACGCTATTTGGCTGCCGCTTGGGATAGCGGAGCGCGCCCGGTGGTCCTACTCAACAAGGTCGACTTGGTGTCGGACCCCGAGGCTTGGTTGCAGCGCATCAGGGCCGTGGCACTCGGGGTGGACGTCGTGGGTGTTAGCGCACGTACGGGTCAGGGGCGTGACGTTTTGGACCGTTATGTCACGGCAGGCACTACCTCTGCGCTCATCGGGTCGTCAGGCGTCGGCAAGTCCTCTCTCATCAACGACTGGATCGGGGCCGGCGTGCAAACGACTGGTGATATCGATGCCGTGGAGCGAGGTCGGCACACGACGACACGCCGCTCGCTGTTGCGCCTCCCGAACGGGGGCTTTTTGATCGACACACCCGGTATGCGCGAATTCGGGTTGGCCGAGGTCGGCGGCGGGTTGGAGACGGCGTTCGGAGACGTTGCCGAACTCTCCACGGCTTGTCGCTACGCCGACTGCCGTCACGAGGGCGAGCCGGGATGCGCCTTAGCAGCGGCAATCGCGAGCGGCGTGTTGGCCGCTCCGCGCCTGGAGAGTTTCCTCAAACTACGCCGCGAGGCTACGGCCCTCCAAGCGCGCACCGATCAACGCCTCGCCCAGGAGCTCAAGCGTCGATACAAGGTGCGATCGAAGGCAGCCAGGGCCCAATACCGGCACGGGTTCAGGAGTCGGTGACGAGTTGCCGCCCCCGGTTGCGGCCGCCTCGCGCCGCAACCGGGCAACCGTACTTGCCACGCGGCGCCAGTCCCTCTATCAACGGAAACCACCATGGACCCGATGCAAGTTTTCGTCGACAAGTGCCTCGCGCAGCCGAGTTTCGTACGGCAGCGGACGCTGTTGACTCGCATCGTTCGATCGCCACGCTTGCACGCCCGTTGGCTCAACACCCTGGCGCGCCTCGAGTACGTGGGCGTTCGAAAGATGCTCAAGACGCGTCGCAGTGAGACGCTCGACCTCGACGGGCTACGGCACATCGTCGAAGAGGCCGCACACGCGACGCGGCTCAAGAAAGCCGCGTTGTCGTTGGCGGCCGATCCGGCTTGGGTCGAGACCTTTGCCGACGCTCACACGTTGTGCGGTGACGCGGCCGAAGCGTACTTCCAGCACCTCGACCGGGAGGTCTTCGATTGTATCCATGCGCAGCCGAGCGCTGATCAGCCCGAAGAGGCTTGTTATCTCTTGACCAGCGCTGCGATCGAGTTACGCGCCCGCAGCTTTTATCCGACGTACCAATCGGTGCTCGACGAGCTGAACTGCTCCGTTTCGGTGGCGTCGATCATTGGTGACGAACAGGCACACCTCGAGCACATGGCTGCAGCGTTACCCCAACACGTTTCCAATTGGGGCGCCGTGTTGACGCGGGTGATGGCGGTCGAAGAACGTGAGTTTCAACGCTATCTCGACCAGGTCGAGCGCGCGCTCGAAACCCTTTGACCTGCCGAACGACGGAAGGCGACGTTAAGTCCTCGGGCGAAACGGCCGCTCGGGCAACACTTCGACGATCGACTGGTCGGAAGTGCGTCGGATCCGTCGCTGCTGCACCCAACGCGCCGCTTTGAACCCGCGACCAGGTAACTCGACGACGCGCGTCTCGAGATACGTGTCGTCGGGCTCGGGGCGGGCCGCGGCGCGGCTCCAAGCTCGGAGTTCAGCAGGAACCTCGGGGCGCGGCTTGCGCTCGAGCCGCATGAACAGGCTGAGCGCGAGCGAGAAACCGACGAGGATCCCGATTCCGAGCCACTGGCTCATGACGGTCGTGGCCGGTTGTGACCTTGTGCCGAGGGTTTGCCGTGTGGTCGCGGCGCGGGACGCTGGCCGGAGTGGCCTGCTTTACCGCCGCTCGCCCCGGAACCGGCTTTGGATGCCGATGCGGGCTTGCCCGCGGGCCCGTTGCCGCGGGAGTTTGCGCCCGCGCTCCCCGAGCGTTGTCCCTTGGCGGGGCGTTGGGCACCGGGACGTGGACCCCGCTGCTGCGTTGGGCGAGCGACCTTCGGGGAGTGGTGAGACCGCCCTTGTAGGTCCGTCGCGGGAGGCAGCGGTTCGGCCGGGGGATATTCGTGAGACGTGTCACGAGGAATGTGCAGCTTGATCAGCCGCTCGATGTCCTCGAGGTAATAACGGTCGTTGAATTCGCAGAAGGACCAAGCCACGCCGTCGCGCCCTGCGCGCGCCGTACGCCCAATCCGATGCACGTACGTCTCGGGGACCTCCGGCAAGTCGTAGTTGATGACGTGAGTGACGCCGTCGACATCGATGCCGCGGGCCGCGATGTCGGTCGCGACTAAGACGCCGAGGCTCCCCGAGCGAAAACCGTCGAGCGCGCGCGTTCGAGCTCCTTGTGACTTGTTGCCATGGATGGCGGCGCTCGGGATCTTCGCCTTTTCCAAGCTCGCCACGATCCGATTGGCGCCGTGTTTGGTTCGGCTGAAAACCAACACACGTTGGCAGCTGGGGTCACGAAGTTTGTCGACCAGCAATTTCGGCTTG
>CBINDO010000259.1:0-11945 GCA_966249405.1 uncultured bacterium
AGTTGCAAGGCGCCGTCCTTGTCGTGCCTCAGAAATGACCAACTCGCGCTCGTCGGGCTGCAACTGGGCGAGGGAGTTCACCAAGCGTCGGAGTTCAGGCCGAAGCACACGATGGGCGTTTTGCGGCGTTCCCATGATACTGAGAACTCTAACATGGTTGAAAGGGCCGGGGTAGCCGCCTGTCCCGACACTCACCAACGGCGCCTTCATGAGTGCGTGGAGCCGCAGAGGCTCGATTCGTGTGGCGGCCTTCGCGTCGGTGCCGGGCAGGAAGTCAGCAGAGCCGCGGCGGCGGATACAACCTCAACCCTGCCCCTACTTGCCCCGTACGAGTGCACTGACCTTGATGAGAGCTCAACTACGAAGACAAAACTTGTTGCTCCAAACCCCGTTCTGGCTCACCATGAGGACGCTAGCAAGCTCCCCAGAATCCCGAGGACTTCGCTCCGCCAACCCAAAGGGGGCGGCCCCACTGAAGAATGAGCGCTCAGCTCCGAAGCCCGAGAACGTTTCGAGGTCTCACTGGGGGGCTTCGCCAGCCTTGCCGACATTGCCGTTTGAGAGGCCGCGACCCTGTTGATCGGGCTCGCAGCCAGTAACCAGAGACAACAGCAAGAAGAACCGCATAACAATGACCAAACTCACCTACGAACATCTCAAACAAGCCGTTTCTGGAAGTGCCGCAGGGTTTCGAGCAGTCACGCGTCTCGAGCCGCTGGGAGGTGCAGACGACAAACTTTACCCCCCCACGTTTGGCGACGCGGTTCGGATCCCGGTTCCGGTCGGCGAGGAGCGCGAAGAACGTCGAAAGACCAAATACGCCCTCGAGTGGAGACGGATCGAAGGAACGTCCAAGTTGTGCGTCGTGCTGGACTCCGTGGCGTCGCAGGCTAATCGCCTCGAAACGGCGTTGCTCGATGGTTATCAGCGCGGCGAACTCTCCTTCCCTTTTGCACAGGTCGACTTCTCAAAGGCCACTCACGACGACCCCGCGCTAGATCTCTCGACGCTGGGTGGCGACGGCTACATCACCACTCTCGAAGCACCTCATCGTCTCGCTGATGCGTTACTTCGAGACAGCCTCATTGACGGAAAACCTTTCCGTTACACAGAGGCGGGCAAGCGTTTCACCGAAGCGTCCCAAGCAAATGCGACGCCGCTATTCACTCTTTGCCCGTCATCTCTGATTTTTGGATTGTGGGATTCGACGGGGCCCAAAGGGGGTCTGGGCTCGAAGTTCCAACGAGCGCTGGTGAGCGAAGTGGTGGGCATTGGGGTAGAACTTGGGACCCGCACCTCGAGCCGCATCGATCCGACCGGGATCGAGAAGACCGACATCTACGAAGCGAAACAAGCGGGCGAAGGCGGCAGTCAGGATTGGACCGCCGATCCCAAGGAGGCAAAAACCGAAGGCAAGGGCGACAAGAAGCAGCCCATGCTTTTGAAGCGTGGCGGTGAGAAAGCAGGCTCACCCGCGGTCATCAACCACGGCAATGTCAAACCCTCTCAAGACGCTGAAAGCGGTGGCGTAACCGTTGACTACGCCGAACAACTCACCGTGCTCTCCCTACCAGCGCTCCGTCGGTTGCGCTTCGCTGCAAAGTCGGACGGTACGCGCTTCGATCCAAAGGAGCGGCGGGTCGCCGAAGATGCAGCACGAACGGTGCTCGCGGCGTTGGCACTTGCGGCCATCGCCTATCAAAGAGAAAACGGTTACGATTTGCGTTCTCGCTGCGCGCTCCGCGCGCTTGGGCCGCTGACCCTGGAGTTGATCCCGGGCGATGGCGGAGACAGCCAGTCTTTCACTTTGGATAGGGAGGCGGCGACAGCGATCCTAGACGCCGCGAAACAAGCCGCGGCTAAACTGGGTCTCACGTGGCCGAGTGAACCGCTCACACTGACGCCTGCACCGAAGTTGGTCGGGCTCATTCGTAAGAGCCGCGAACTAACGGTGGTAGAGGAACAGGCCGAGTGATCGCGCTGGAAGTCGAACTGCTGACGGGGCGTTACGTCGCGACGAGCTTCAACGATCGCAGTGCGCCCGAGTGGCCGCCTCACCCCGCTAGATTGTTCTCGGCGCTGGTAGCGACCGCACATGAACACGAGGAAATCACCGCGACAGCTAGAGAGGCACTGGATTGGCTCTCACAGCAAGGAGCGCCGGTGATCGAAGCAACAGCCGCTGAGGTCCGCTCAGCTCCTGCGATGTTCGTTCCAGAGAACGCAATCAACGTGCTCACCGGCTGGGCCAATGCTGAGCAGAAGCTCGGAGAAGCGCGTAAGTCGCTCGACGAAGCCGCCGCGTCCGATGACGGAAAAGCCGTCAAGAGTGCACAGAAGGCGGTCGCCGCAGCCGAGAAGAAGCTCGCCGAAACGATGCACAAGGCAACTGTCGATGACGGCAAGGGCAACCCGGGTACCGCCCGTGAGATGCTGCCAGATCGGAGAGGTAAACAACCCCGGTTGTTCCCCTCAATTGCGCCCTATGAACCTCGCGTCCGGTACATATGGTCCAAGGCGGCTCCCACTCCTGAACTCACGTCAACGCTAATGGACCTCAGTCGCAGGCTCGCGCGTCTTGGGCACTCGTCCTCACTGGTAGCGTGCCGAGTACTCGACACTGCTCCCGAAGCAACCTCAAGCACCAAACGCTGGTGTCCCACACCCGAAGGAACCACGAGCATGCGAATTGCGGACGCCGGCCAACTGAACCGCCTCGAAGAAGCTCATGCTCGTCATCAAGGAGTAGAGCCTCGTGTGCTCCCCGCCGTTCACCAGGCATACGCCGTCGAAGGCGACTCGCCCAGCTCGGCTCCTCTAACGTCCGTGTTCGGGGAATGGGTCGTACTCCGAGAGGTGCCCGGCGAGAACGGTCGTCGCGTGGGCCTCAAACTCCAAAGGACGGAAGACATCACCCGCGCGTTGCGCGGTGCGTTACTGAGCCACGCAGAAACACCAATCCCAGAGATCTTGAGTGGGCATACCGCTGATGGACGCCCCATTGACAGACCCCACGTGGCGTATGTACCCCTGGCAGACGTCGGCTCCCGCTACTCGAGCGGCAACGTGCTGGGTGTTGCTATCTTGCTGCCGCGCGGTGTGAACAGCGAAGAGCGCCGCGCCGTGCTCCGCGCGATTGGGCGTTGGGAGGATCAAGGGTTGCGTCTAACGTTGGGGCGCGTGGGCGCGCTCGAACTGGAACGCGTAATCGATTCCGACCCGCGCCAGACACTCGACCCAGGGTATTGGATGCGCCCCGCCCGTCGCTGGGGGTCGGTTACCCCGGTCGCCCTCGACAAGAATCCCGGCGACCTTCATTCCGATAACCCGAACGAAGCAGCAGACGCGGCGCGGCGTGCAGAAGAGATCGTAATGCGTTCGTGTGAACGTGTCGGACTCCCGGCGCCCCGTTGGGTCGAGATCATCCGACGTTCACTGTTCGATGCCTCACCCGCCGCCCGCGACTACATGCCGTTTCCGCGCAAGAGCTCCAACCCCGGCGCACATCGTCGTGTTTGTGTGCATGTTGAGATGAGTTTTGACGAGCCCGTAGCGGGCCCCGTATTAATCGGTGCGGGGAGATATTTTGGCGTTGGGTTGTGCAGAGGGAGGGAGTGATGGCCAGCCAACTCTCCCCTGCCTCCTTCCCTGCCTTCTTCGAAGCCCTTTGGGGCTACGCACCGTTTGATTGGCAAACGCGCCTTCTCGCGAAAGTTCACGAGGATGGTTGGCCAACGACTCTAGACTTGCCTACCGGTTCCGGAAAGACGGCGACCCTGGATGTCGCGCTGTTCGCCCTGGCGTTGGATGCGTCGCGACCCGCTGCACAGCGGCGTCAACCACGGCGCATTGTGCTCGTGGTCGATCGACGGGTAGTGGTAGATCAGGGGTACGAACGCGCCGTCGCGATCGCCAATAACCTCGAGGAAGCGAAAGACGGCATCCTGGCGGACGTCGCGAAGGCGCTCCGTGAGTTATCGGGAGATTCGACCGCGCTACCGGTGCTCCCAGCGGTGTTACGCGGGGGCATGCCGCGTGAATCCGAATGGGCAAAGTCGCCGAGCCAACCGGTCATCATGACGTCGACCGTCGACCAAGTGGGGTCCCGGTTGTTGTTCCGCGGGTACGGTGTCTCTGAACGCATGCGTTCCATCCATGCCGGGCTTTTGGGTTGCGACACGTTGTTGCTGCTCGATGAGGTGCACTTGGCGCGCCCCTTCGAAGAGACGTTGCGCGCTCTCACCGAGGGTTACTGCAAGCGCCGCGAGGAAGTGCGCCCTCTCACCTTCGTGCGGATGTCGGCCACCGTTGCCGATGCTTCCGAGAGTACCTTTCGTCTCGAAAGTGCGGACCGGGCGAATCCCTTCTTGAACGAGCGCTTGGCTGCGAAGAAGCAGGCTATACTCCGCCAAGTGAACGCGCCTCGCGACCCTGTGAAGGCTGGCGAGGCAATCGCAAAAGCTGCAGTTAAAGAGGCTCAACGTCTCGGCAAGGGAACGCCGCGCGCCGTGGCGATCATCGTCAATCGAGTGGAGACCGCGCGGAAGATTGCTGGCCTCGCGCAAACCGACATGGGTGAGGATTGGTCGGTGAGACTGCTCACGGGGAGGATGCGGCCCCTCGATCGATTGGACCGACAAGCCGCGATCCTCGAACAGGTCGTCGCCGGGCGCACCCGCTCTCCGGATTCACCCAAGTTGCTGCTCGTCTCGACACAAGCCATCGAAGCCGGCGCTGACTTCGATTTCGACGCCTTGATCACCGAGTGCGCAAGCCTGGATGCCTTGAGGCAACGTTTTGGTCGCCTTGATCGACTGGGCAAGTTGGGCGAAACCGAGGCCGTAGTATTAACCGCTTCGAGCGCTGTGGACGAAAAAGCTGAAGATGACCCTATCTACGGAGCTGCGTTGCGTCGAACCTGGCACTGGTTGAACTCGGTGGGCGCGCCGTCGTCGGAGCTCGACGCGCCGGTCGTGGACTTCGGCATCGATGCGCTCGATGCTTGCATAAACAAGCTGGGGCACGCGGGTCTCGCAGAACTTGCCGCTCCGCGCGCGACTGCCCCTATCCTCACATCCAGCCACCTCGATCGTTGGGCTCAGACGTCGCCTGCTCCGCACGCCGATCCCGAAGTGGGACCGTTTTTGCATGGCCTAGGTCGTAGTGCTCCAGAGGTACAAGTCGTATGGCGGGCAGACGTGACGACGGTCGTGCTTAGAGACGTCACTAGCGAGGGCTCAGAGAAGCTCCTAGACGAGTTGGAAGAGAAGCTGGAGTTCGTCCGTCCAAGTTCACTCGAGGCACTCTCTGTCCCGCTCTGGACCGCCAAGCAATGGCTGGCTGAAGTGCACACACGTCAGCGCGGTACGACAACCGAAGGCGCATCAAAAGCAAGCCCCGGCTTTGCCGATGTCGAAGGACAACCGGAAGTCGAGATCGAGACGACGCGGATAGCCCCCGCTCTCCTGTGGCGCGGGGACAAACTCCAACGCGTGCTCGAACCAAAGGACATCCGCCCCGGCGCGACGCTCATTGTGCCAAGTGAATATGGAGGGCTTGATCCTGCCTTCGACTCTTGGGATCCGGAAAGCACAACCCCCGTGAGAGACCGAGGCGACGAAGCGCATCTCCTGCAGCGGGGGCGCGTCGTGATTCGGTGGTCGTCAGCGGTGATCGCCGGTTGGACCAGCTCTGCTCCAGAATCGGTCCGTAGAGGCCCGCGGGTTACCAAGGCCGAGCTCGATGATGATGGCGCGTTGGCGGAGCGGCGAGCGTTCCAAGAGTGGCAACGTGAAGCGCTCGCTGTGCCCGACCTCCCTGAGTGGGCCAGAGTTGCGCTCGATCATCTGAAGTCACGCACTCTAACCAAGTCAGTGGGTGGCTCGAAGGGGCAGCCCAATGACGAAGCGTCGGACGCCTGGCGCGTGACTCAGCATCCCCTCCCGGTCGCCAGGGAGAAGTTGCGCCTTCTTTTCAGGTTGCCTGCGCTGCGCCGAGCCATGCCTACGGCGGCCAACAACGTAACAACGGAAGGGGACGAAGGGAGTTTCTTGGGGTCCGTCGTCTCCCTCTCGGAACATCTGCGCGGGGTGCAGAAGTTTGCCCACAAGTTTGGCAAGTCGCTACATCTGCCGGATAAACTCACGGAAGATCTGGCACTCGCTGGTTGGCTGCATGATTTGGGCAAGGCCGATCCGCGGTTTCAACTACTCCTCCACGGCGGCGATCCAGTGCGAGAAGCTGCTGCCCCCGAGTTAATCGCCAAGTCAAAGGTGCTGGCCTCGGACCAAGCGGAGCGCGAAAGGGCACGCGAACGTTCGGGTTATCCCAAGGGCATGCGCCACGAGCTGTTGTCGGTTGCGCTCGTCGAGAAAGACGAGCAACTGCGCGAGCGCGCTGGCGACTGGAATCTCGTTTTGCATCTCGTAGGTTCACACCACGGTTGGTGTCGCCCCTTCGCCCCTCCCGTTCATGATCCAGAGCCGCAGACTGTAAGTGTTACCCTCGATGGAACGACCTGGTCGGCTTCGAGCGCTCACGAACTGGGCCGTTTCGACTCAACCGTGGCCGAGCGTTATTGGTCGTTGACGCGCAAGTACGGCTATTGGGGGCTGGCGTGGCTCGAAGCTATATTGCGCTTGGCGGATCATCGCGAAAGTGAGCACGAGAGCGCCCAGGAGAACGGCTAATGGTCGACGAATCGCAACAGACTGCCCTCGTCATCCCGGGCATCGACGGAAGCACTCCCCTCGGTTTTTTGGCCGCGTTGGGTCTACTCCAGGTGCTGGGTGAACAACCCGAGGCGGAGCAACGAAGCGTTCCTCGCCTCTCGTGGAAACAACTCGATACTTGGCGACCGGTAGTACACGAAGGGCCCGGGGTAAGCCAGGTAGTGGAGATCGTGATGGCCGACGTCGTGCGTTGGACAGACTCCCCGCTACTCGGCTTTCGCTACGTGAAGCTAGAGAAGCAAGGTCCCAAAGCCGTCGGCGGTTTGAAGGCACCACTTGCGGTGGTTCGGGCTTGGCTGCGAAAACAACGAGACGCGGGACGGGAAACCGACGCGGCCTATGGAGCCGCGCTGTTCTGCGACGCCGTGATCGAAGACGCCAAGAAGTGGGCGACGAACGCAGACCATGCGAGCTGCGGCGTCGAACACGACGCCGAAGTTGGATTGGAGCAGGTGGTAGAACGTACGTTCTTCGACTTTACGTCACGAAACGCGCAGTTTCTGGAGCAGGTCCAGGCCATCCGCGGGTACCTTCAACCTGAAGTCGTGCGCGCTGCGCTCGAACGCGGAGCTCCAGATTATGAAGCTGCTAGAACGGCGAGGACGCTGGATTGGGACCCCACATCCGATACTCCAGGGGCTATCTTCACTGGCTACCAGCGCGGCTTCTTGCCTTTGCACGAGTGGCTCGCGTTTCGCGCGTTGCGTTGCTTTCCTCTCGCTAGTGCGGGACGACGCGTGCTGCTCACAGCCTGCACGGGACGACGCCTCGACGGGGAGTTCACCTGGCCGTTGTGGGAACGCCCGGCGAGCCTCGAGGCTATCTGTTCACTCGTGGGCTACCCGGAACTCACCACGCTCAAATCCGAACAGCGCAGAGCCCTCGGGATATCCGCTCTTCTTCAGGCCGGCCTTACCAAGAAGGCCGACGGCTATACCGGGACCTTCTCGCCCTCGCGGCCTGTGTGAAGAATGTCTATGTATTTCCGACCATCAAGAGCTCATCGCCAAAACAAGTTACCCTACTCTGAAAGCAACTGGAGCTGCACCCCGAGGATGGCGCCTTTGGTTTGGTCCAACAATTCTTGGCCTTCAATCCAATACGCACCACCATCAACCCAGGCTGCGATTAGGGCATCGGCCGCAATCGAGAGCCTGGGGAGCTCATCGTTGCTCAAGACATCGTTGTCATACAGCGTCGCCCCAAGCTGCGCATCCCGGTCCAGGACAACACCTTCCCAAACCAAGTCAGACCAAGTCGGCAAAAACTCATCCTGATCGGGAACGGCCTCGAGAGGGTCCCACATTCCACCCCGCAACACTTCGAAAGTACCGCCAATATCGGGCCTGTCGAGGACGCCAATGGTGTAGTCCGCTATCGCTTTGACCGCAGCTCCAGTTCCGGGAGCCCCGGCCGCGGCCGCGGCAACCTCCCAAGCTGTGACTGGCGGAGTTTCCCCACCGTCCCAAGTCTCCTTTTCTGTTCGCCCAGGCATGGCCGCTACGCTGAATACTTGGAGCCTGACCATCGCCGGCAAGTCCGGTCGGCAATCCGTGCACCCGGTGGCGAACCCACTGCCGTCTGCCTTGCATCGTTGAACGCCCACCTCCCGTGACGAGCAACTGCATGGGCGAGAATCCTGCTCAGTACAGACGCTCGCCGCAACGGCGTCGTCGTCACTGTTTTGCGACAGGGAGGCTGACGGCTCCGTCCCTCCCCCGGGGTCACTCGCGCACGCCGTTAATCCGCAAACAAACGTTGCCCATAACCAGCCAACACAGCAGGCACTTCGATATCTCAACATGTCTCCCTCCCAAATGATGCATGTGGGGGCGCCTGTCGCCCAGACATAATCCTCCAATCACCAATACGGTTATTGCCGCATTGAGTTGAAGCTCAAAAGGACGAGCCTTTGAGACCTCAACTTCATATAGGACCCGTCGAGTGAGGCAACCTGCTACGTTCATACAAAATTGGTACATTCACGAACGCTCGGGCGACCCGCTAGGCAAGCATCTCATTGCCGATCGACCAAAGCGCAACATCGCGTCAATGCGTGTCAAACCCTGACCCCAAGACCTAATATACCCACTCTCAGTGACCCTCCCTGCACACCTCGCCCCGCTCGAGCGGCAAGCGCTGACGGCTTTCGCAGCTCGCGTTCGAGCCGCGTTTCCAGGACGCGTCGTGAGTATCGAATTGTTTGGTTCGAGAGCACGAGGCACGGGTCGAGACGACAGTGACTTGGACATTTTCGTCTCGCTACGGGCGGCAAACAGAGGCGACAAGACGGCCATCTTCGACCATGGCTTCGATGTCGGTTTGGAGTATGGCTTGACCCTCTCGCCTTTGGTGGGCTCCGCAGAAACGTGGCGAGCCGACTCGCCAATCGGTCTAGCGGTTCAGCGTGACGGCATTCAATTATGAACTCGCCGGGCCGCCTCGTTGACAATTCTCCCATACCACGCGCCTAGAGCAGAGAGGCCAATCGCCGTTATGATGAGTCATGACGAAGTCCGATTCACCTGCGGCAGCCGAGTCGCTCCCGAGCTCCCTTCTGGAATCGTCACGCGCCAAACCGCTGCGTGATTTGCCTGCGCGTGATTTGCCTGCAGCCGAGCGTTCGGGACCACGTGGCGCCGAGCTCACGCTCGTCCCAGCGCGCATGGTGAACGAAGTCCTGTTTTGTGAGCGCCTCATGTACCTCGAGTGGGTGCAGGACGAGTGGGAGTCTAACGCCTTCACCGCTGACGGCACTCGGGTCCACAAGCGCGTGGACGCGTCGAAGAAGAAGCTGCGTCCGCCGCCGGGCGGCGAGACCGCAACGAAGGCCGAAGCCCCAGAGCCACCGTACCAAGCGCGCTCGGTGTCGCTGAGTTCGGAGCGACTGGGCCTTACGGCCAAGCTCGACGTGGTGGACGTCGAAGGTGGCCGCACGCTGGCGGTCGAATACAAACGCGGCAAAAAGCCCAACCTCCCGGAGGGGGCATACCTGCCAGAACGCGCGCAGCTCTGTTGTCACGTCTTGCTGCTCCGGGACAACGGATACGAGTGCGACGGCGGCGAGATCTACTTTGCCGGCGACCACCAACGAACGACCATCACCATCGACGATGCGCTGATCGAGACGACGCTCGCCGCTATCGCTCGCGTGCGCGAGCTCGCCTCCAAAGGCCGACTACCTCCTCCGTTGGTCAACAGCCCCAAGTGTCCGTATTGCTCCCTCAACGCGATTTGTTTACCCGACGAGACCAACTTCCTGCGAGCAAAACACTTGCCGCTGTTCGTGTCGGATAGACCGTTACCAGCGGGCCTCGACTCCGATGGCGCGGACCTCGACGAAGAGGCCGAGCGCCACGAACTGGACGGCGCGAATGCGCTGGATGACGCGGTCGCTCCCCCCACCCCCGATCACGACATTACCACGACGTCCACCGGCGCCGAGCCCACTGCAGCCGACGCGCCTCGGCCGCTGTTCACGCGCCGCGACGAGAAGTTACCTATCTACGTGACCAAACAGGGCGCGTCCGTGCGCCTCGATGGCCATCAACTCCTCGTGTACGCCGAAGGCGAGAAGCTCCACGACGCGCGGCTACCCGGCACTTCTCAGCTATCGCTGTTCGGGAACGTGCAGATCAGCACGCAAGCCATCCGAGCACTCCTCGAGCGCGGCATCGGAGTGCACTTCTTCACGTATGGTGGCTGGTGGGCAGGGGCGTGCGTCGGAGCCGACCCCAACAACGTCGACTTGCGCCTCGCGCAATACCGGGCCACCGATAACCCAGAAACGTCCCTCCGCCTGGCACGCGGCTGGGTGCACTCCAAAGTCTCCAACTGCCGGACGCTGCTTCGTCGCAATCACCACGACGCGCCGCCGGAAGTCTTGAAAGAGCTTCAGATCCTCGGGCGCAAAGCACTGGAAGCCACTTCCGCGGAAACGCTGCTCGGCCTCGAAGGCACTGCCGCGAGAACCTACTTCTCCGAGTTCTCGGGCATGCTCAACGAGGCCTCGGTGAGTGCCGGCTTCAGTTGGGAGACGCGCAATCGCAGGCCGCCCAAAGATCCGCTCAACGCTCTGCTCTCGTTCGCCTACTCACTGCTCACGAAAGACCTGACCGCCGCCTGCCGTTTGGCGGGCCTCGACCCACTGCTCGGCTTCTACCATCGCCCTCAGTTCGGGCGGCCTTCGCTCGCACTAGACCTGATGGAGGAGTTCCGACCATTGATCGCCGACTCCACCGTCATCAACGTGGTCAACAACCACATCCTCGACGCCGAAGACTTCCAGCATAACGGTACCGGCCTGGCCCTCTCCGACCGCGCGCGCCGCAAGTTCATTCAAGCCTACGAGGCCCGAATGGCCCAAGAAGTCCAACACCCGGTTTTCCGCTACCGCGTGAGCTACCGCAGGGTCCTCGAGCTTCAAGCGCGCCTTCTGACACGGTTCCTCCTCGGCGAGATCGACGAATTGCCCCCGTTCAAGACGCGTTGAGGCCATGGCACGCAACCTCTCCACGTCGTCGACATACATCGTGAGCTACGACATCGCCGACCCGGCCCGGTTGCGACGCGTGTTCAAGACGATGAAGGGCTGGGGCCTGCACATCCAGTACTCGGTGTTCCAATGTGAGCTCACGCCCACGGCGCTGACGGAACTTCAGTCCGAACTCGAAGACCTCATCGACCACGTCGTAGACCAAGTGCTATTCATTCACGTGGGCCCGACCAACGGCCGCGCCAAAAACGCCATCTCCGCCATGGGAAAACCCTACGCGTCGCCCGTCCGAGAAGCTCTGATCTTCTGACCACAGAAGCCTTCCCGCAGCGCGCTCCATGGCGCTACACTCTCACGACTCCGTTCGAGCGCCGCGGCACCGCGTCAACCCTGGGGACCGCTCGCGTCCGGCCTAGGTCATTGAAAATTCGACAGAAATACGTCAAACTCACCCAGCTATGCATCGCCCCGCGCATTCACCCACTACCCGTATAGCGGGCCCGCTCGCAAAGCTCCTGGCAACCCCGGGAAATAACCGGCAAATGCGCGGGGCTCCTTTCCGCGGTATCTCACCGCGGCCCCATTGAAGCAGGGCTCCGCAGATCGCGCCCACCAATGCCGTCGAGCCTTTCCGCGGTATCTCACCGCGGCCCCATTGAAGCGCGCAAATGCCCGGGCAGGTCGGCTCGGGCATGGACCTTTGCGCGGGTTCTCACCGC
>CBINDO010000260.1:0-11872 GCA_966249405.1 uncultured bacterium
GTTGGGTGACATCCAGCGCGCGACCGGGCGGGGTTGAGGGAGTCGACCGTGCGCCGCGCGTGCCCTGAGCCAAGCTGGCCGAAGGCGAGCGCGCGGTGAAGACTTGATCTGCACGTCGCTCGAGCAGACAGCACGTCACGATGATCCCTCGGCGCGTCCGCGTCGTCGCACGATTCGCGGGCTTGTACCAGACCGGAGCTGACACCTGGGACCCAAGTGTCACCTCGGCAAGCGGGGCGTGCGCCTTCTGCGCTGCCAACGGGCCCCACATCATTGAACACCTCGAATGAAATCATCCGCATGGGCGTTTTCAATGAAAAGTCAAGGTACTGTGGCAGCGCCCGAGCTCATCGGCCCAATCATCATGGCCCGGGTGAAGGATGCATCCCGCGCAATGCTCGGCACTGGTAACCTGAGGAGCCGTCCACAATCCTAAGTTCTTCAACTTTTGGGCGACTACCTCCACCCGCTCTACGTGAGTGCGCTGCGCAAAAAGGAGGAGCTCATCGAGCTCCGTCTGGCTAGACGCAGCAAGGAGGCGGGTCTTGGGCTCGGTTCCCGGGGACGACTCGAGGTTGAGAAAAGCGGCTTGACTCAAACTGCCCGCACAGGCCGACGCAAGGGGACGCCCTTCCAGTGGAGGTAGCTGTTCGTCAATACGCAGAAATGCATCGTGCCCCCAAGTGATCGAAAAGAACGCTTGGCAGACAATGATCAGGCTCGAGTTGCAACGGCTGAGCCTGGGGCGCCCTAGCCCGCCGATGATTGCCGCGACCATGCCGCCAATCAACACGGGTACCTGATGTTCCCGGAGCTCGAGTGCCCCCATGGTCCCCGCACCTGTCGACGCGCCCTGACTAGCCGAAACCGCCAGAAGGGCACCAACCAACAGCAGACCTGAAAAGTAGTCGCGCTTGGCGACTACCGCGAGACCAAGCAAGACCACTTGTACGGTTACAAGCTCAATGGTCAGCGACGCCGCCTGCGGCGTGCCAAGGTTCAGATGAGTTGAAGCGATACAGACCAACGTGCTTGCGCCGACAACGACTGCTACGCGTGAACCAGCGACTTCACGACACCACACCACGGCGCCGGCAATCAACCCTGCGCCTAGCGAACCTGCACACCATAAAGGGTCTCCCTCGCTCACGATTCGCGTTGGAAGAGTGGTGATTTCGATGACCCACGGCCGCGGGTTTCGCAGCGATAGCTGCCAGAACGCCACCTCTTGCAAGCGAAGCAAGTAGCCCCCGAGCGACGTACCCCAGGTGACCGCGAAAAGAAGTCCCAACCACTTGCTCATGGCGAGAACACAGGTGCTGGTTCAGGTCTGTTCGTAATTAACACGCCCTTGAACGCCACCTTCGCATGAGGAGAATTCTCCGAGGCCCAAGGCAGGCGAGTCAAATCGTTCCAAACCGCCAGCGTCTCATAGTCCCGCGTCGGCATTCCGGGCACTTTGTGATTGGGATATATCACGATGCAACTCGAACGCGAAGACGAGCGCCTCTTGGAACTTAGGTGAGAGTCTCATCTTACCCTCTTTGGCAAGTCGCGTTCCTCCGGCATCACTTTGCCGATGCGCTTCCGAACTTCAGCAACGCGGGCATTGAACTCATCCTCCGTGTACAGGTCCAGGTCGCCGTCGCGCCGCCAATAGCGATCCAAGTAGTCGGGTGCCGGGACCCAGTCACCGGTGCTCATATCGAGCGCGAATGCTTCCCAGCCGCCATCACCCTCAATCACTTTGACGGGTCGATCAGCGCAAAAAACTTCGGTATAGCCATGCGTAATTCCTTCCTTACTGAGAACTCTGAAACGCCTCATTGTACAGAAGCTCCATTTCGCACGACGTGCGCTCCCATCAGGTCGATTGGCAAGTATGTGGCGTTCACAAGCCGCCAAGCAACCCCAACGCGCCAGCAACAAGCGCAACGACTCTAGAGCGTCAAGCTGCGCTCAGCGTCTGCTCCGGGCAAAGGATCGCGCCCGACGGGTGGCACTTCAGCGACGTAATTTCAATTGGCGCTCCTCGTTGACAACCGGTGCCAGGACGGCGTGAGGCAGTAGGTGCCCGCGGTCGTTCGCTAGTTTCATCTCACCGCAGCCCGCGGCGCGCTAGTCACTTCGCCGCGGAAGTGGCGCGAGTCCCCAGAACCGGGTACTACTTCTGTCGCATGCGGCACGTTACGCGACTCCAAGGCGGACCTATCCCGGTCGAGCGCACGGGGCGCCCCGTGGCGCGCGTGGCTCTGCGACTCGCCGCGGCGTCGTCGTTACTATTTACCCACTCCTGCAAATCTCCCGAAGAGGAACAACGCAGCGCCGAGCTCCGGGCGTCCCGCCCCTTCATCGAGCAACTCGAACGCACCAACGCGTGCCCCGGCTGCGATATCAAGTGGGCCGACTTCACCGGCAAGAACTTTGCCGGTGCAGATCTGCGCCGTGCGCAACTGTGGATGGTCGTTGCTCCCGACTCCAACTTTCGCGGTGCGAACTTGACTGGAGGCTCGCTGTTCGGGCAGCTGCAACGAGCCGACTTGCGCGATATGATCGTTCACGATGGTGGAGTCTCGGGGGAGCTGGACGGCGCTGACCTACGCGGCAGTGTGTTTTCGGGGTATGCCCGGCTGATGCCTCGTAGCGCGCGAGGAACTCGGATGGATGGACTGGACTTGCGAACGAACATGGGTATGGACTCTTCCAACTGGTCGGGAGCCAGCCTCCGCGGGGCCAACCTGCGCGGACTGGTTATGAACGGGATGAGCGGATCCTACAAGCGCATCGCGGCCGTCCCCAGCCGACTCGAGGCTGGTTATGGCGGCTCACGCTGGACAGGCGCTGACTTGCGGGACGCAGACCTTCGCGATACGTCGTTCAACTCATGCGATTTATCCAACGCAGATCTACGTGGCGCGCAATTGCAGGGCGCTCGGTTCTCTGGCGCTAACTTACAAGCAGCGCAACTATCCCTGGAGGCCCTTGCAGACGCGGACTTCGGTGCCGCGACGTGGATTGATGGCACGAAATGCGATTCGTTCAAGTCGATGGGCCGGTGTGCCCCGCCACAGCCGCGCCCCCCGAAACGTCAGCCTCCCGCAGCACCATCGCACCTCTCGGATTCGAAGTCTCGCTCGACCCAGGAGGCTCAGCGCAAGTCTTATTCGCCTTCACAAGAGCCGAACTCTACACCGACCCGCCCTACAGCCGATTCGCTCACTTCCGCGTCGCCTTCAGGGACGTGATCTGATTCCGAAGTGCCTGCTCTACCTCTGGGTGAAGTGTTCGTCGGCTGACCGAATGTGAGACGTAGGATAACCACTGGACGGAACCAATGGGCGGCTCTCCAATACTTCGAGGACCCGCGACCGGTCGTAAGTCCTCGCCCGAGCACCTGCCGCCGAGGACGGCAGGTTAGCGTCATCCGTCCGAGGCGTCGAGATGCTCAGGTGAGCAGCATCGCGTGACGCGGGAGCAGTGGAGCGGCGCCTTCGAAGGCTGCGTCGAGAGCGCATCGCAAGTAGTGAGCGGGGTCGACGGAGTTGAGACGAGCGCTCTCGACGAGACTGTAGAAGAGCGCAGCGACCTCCGTGCCGCGTTCACTCCGTGAGCCCAGGTGATTCTTTCGACCCAACACCACGCCACGGAGACTGCGTTCGACGCGGTTGTTGTCGAGCTCGACGTTCGGGTCGTCGAGGAAGACTTGCAGCCCTTGCCACATGCCGCCCATGTAAACGAGTGCCTTACGCAGCGCGCTCTGCGGAAGCGACTCGACTTCGTACGACCAAGTTCGAATCTGATCGACGATCGGTTTCGAGCGCTGCTTGCGCACCGCGAGATGTTGTTCGGGTGAGACGTCCCGTGTCTCAGCTTCGATCGCGTAGAGCTGCCCGATGTAGTCCAGCACTTGTGCGCACTCCGCCGGATGCACATCTTTGAGTTCGTAGAATTTACGTCTCACGTGGGCCCAACAGTGAGCAAGCCGAAACTTGCCACCCTGTTTGCGCAGTGAATCGTAGGCGGCGTAGCCATCGCAGAGGACGGTGCCCTCGTATCCGCCGAGCACGGCTTTCGCTGCTTCAGCCGAGCGACTGTTGTGCAATTGATAACTCACCGCGTTTGCACTGATGATGGCCCACACGTGCCAGCGTTTGCCTTTGCCGCCGCTCGCCTTGGAGCCAGCCCCCATCAAGCGCCAGTGAGTCTCGTCCGCACCGATGATTGGTTGCTCGAGTACGTGCGTTCGTAACGCTTGGTGCGTTGGCTCCAGATGTGCGGCCAATGCTTCGAGCTGGTCCCAAAGCGTCTGGGAGTCAATCTGCAGCCCTTCGGACGCCATCATGCGCACCTGTCGCTCCAGCGGCAGGTGATACGCGTACTTCGATACCGCTACGTCGATGGCGAAGTCGATCGAGTACAACGCACCAGGTCGCAGCTTGCGTGGGGCCGGCGCCGTCTTGATGCAAGCACCGCACTGGCAGCGATACTTCTTTCGCTTGTGCACGACGTAGCGGTAGGAGCGCGATACGACCGTGACCTCCGGTGAGACTTCCTCCTGCCCAGTCCATTCAGAGAGCGAGCCGCCGCAGCTGTCGCAGACGCGCTCGTCCTCGGGCAGATCGTGCACCAACTCGACCTCTGGCAGTCCCAACTGCTCGCGGCGGCCGTGACCTGCGCGTACGCCCAGCGACGCCGACGGCTTTGCTTTGGACAGGCGCTCGGACGATTCGCCAAACATCTGGCGACGAGCGCGGTCCAACTCCGCGCTCGTCTCCTTCAGCTGCAACTCCAGCTGCCGTCGTTCGCCACCCTCGAGCTCGTTGATGCGTTTTAGCAGCTCGGCAACCTTCTCGAAGAGACGCTCCACCTGCTTCGAAAGCAGTGCGTTCTGCACGCGCAACGTCTCTACTTCGGATGAGCCGCTCACACTCCATTAGTTGCCTGAGCGGCCCACTCCAGATCAGCTTTCTTTCTCGATTCGTAGATCGGCCCTCCGGATCAATGGCGGACTGAGCGGCGCGCGCAGCGCCGTCGCACCCTCGATGAAGAGACCGAGCTCGCTCAGCGTCAACGTCAATTCTTTGCCCGTGTGATGTCGCTTCCAGAGAGCAACAAACTTCCCTTGATCGAGACGTTTGGCAAACAGGCACATGCCCGTGCCGTCGAAGTACAATACCTTGGCTCGCTTGCGGTCCTTACTCACGAAGAGAAAGAGATCGCCAGTCAGCAAGTCGAGACGCATCGCGTTCGACACCACCGCCGACAGCGTGTCGAACGACTTTCGCATGTCGCACGGCTCTGCGTACGCGTAAACGGTTACTCCACGTGGCACACCTATCATCGGACTTGCCTCAGCACTTCGACCAGCTGCTCCACGGACAGGCCCTCGACGCGAATGCCGTTGCGCACGAGCAACACGATGCGCGCGTCGCTCGTCTGGTCGATGACGCGCACGGGTCGCAGCAACGCCTTCGCGTTGGCCTTGCGTTCGCGCCAGAAGCCCAACGTGTGCACGTTGACGCCAAGCTCATCGCTCACGTTCTTCGCCGACGCGCCCTCGTTGTAGCGCCGCTCCGCGTACGCAATCACCCGCGCTTTGAGCTCCGGCGCGTATTGCCTACTTCCTCGTCCCGCCACGAGCCGCTTCAACTCTTCAACTTCTGATTTCGGATCTTCCATGCCGTCGAGCTTCGACGGTTTGGTCGCTCACGTCAGGACGGGGTCCCCCGAGGATGTACAGACGATCTCGCGCGCTTCGTTGCGAATGGTGTGGGAATCAGAGAACGAATCCTGCACCGTATGAAGGATCTTTCCCATTCTCTAGGCCCGAGCGTCAGCTCGGCAAGCGAGGCGTGCCCCTTCTGCGCTGCCAGTAGGCCCACCATGGTACCACCAAAACCAGCAGTGCTGCGGCGGTAGCTCGACGCGCCTCTGCCCAGCCCGTGGCCCCCGCCCAGCCTCTATCGCCCCATCCAGCCAAACCGAGGCAAACGAGACAGCCTAACCCGGCGGTGAGCGGCACGATTGTCGTGAGGGCGCGGCGCCTCGTAGCCAGTGAGACACTCAGCAACACACCCATCATCAAGAGTCCGTCGTACAAAAGCAGGTTCCTCAAGTGAGTTAGCCCACCACCCCACTCGTCGCCGTGATACACCCAGAGGACATCGTCAGGAAGGCTTTGGCAAACAACCACGCCCCATCGAGGGACTAGGGACACGGCGAAACCGCTGACGCCTTGCGAGGGAATCGAAAACTCGAAGCTGAACAACGCGAGGAGCACAGCCACAAGTGCAGCGCCCAGGAGAACTCGCTCCAATGCGCGCGGGAGGAAATCCAACGTCACGGTCCTGCCAGTCCGGTTCTCGAACGCATCTCGTCCAGTAGCTTGTACAGCTCCTCGCCAGGGCATTCGGTATCGCCTTTCGCTCGGGGCAAGTCCCGATGACCGATGAGCTGCGTCAGAGGGAAGTGTGCCTTGAGCGCGGAGACCAATCTCACCACGGCGTCTGCCGCAGCCTGAGTCGGATCGTCATCCTCATCCCACCACTGGTGCTCGAAGTCCCCAGCAATGATAATCGCGATCTTTCCAGTGTTGTGCTCAGAATTGCCTGCCGACTTGAAGGCGATATGGCGTCCTTCGTAGATCGTGCCGCCAAGCGTGACGACGTACTCGTATGCAATATCGTCGTAACCCTTGGAGAAGTGCTTTTGTTGGATACCTCCAGGGCTTTTCTCTCCACTGTCCCCCGAATGGTGGATGACCACCGTAACGTAGTCCCAATCCTGATCGAGCTCCTTCCTCGGCGGAGACGCGCCCCAAGCAGAGCGGCGAACAACGCCAGCCGATGCCGCGATGGCGTCGGCAACTTTGCGCTTATTCGGAATGACGAGCTCGTGCGATGTGCCCAACTCCAGTGGCTCCGGAACGTATGCTCGATAGGAGATAGCAGGGACCGAACCGGGGTCTCGGATGCTTACGACCTCGACTTCCCCACTCTTGTTGCTCTCGTCTCGAATCTCTATCAAGCCGGCCTGATCAGTTCGGTAGCTTGCGGGATCCGCGTTCGGCATGCGCAACTCGACGTCCAGGTCACCAAACGGACCGCCTCCCACCTGATCTTTGATCGTGAGTGCGAACGCGGCCAGTGGCGGCGTCTCGGCCAGCCGAAACTTGCCCGCCTCGCCTGTGACGACTCTGACCCTCTTTTCGACGCGTTGAGGGATTGAGACTTCGTCACCCGGAAGAATGCGCTCGGGTCGGCCTCTTGCGGTGCGCAACTCCGCGTTTTCCTCGCAGTTCCACACGACGGTCCAGTTCTGGAACCCATGGTCTTTTGCGATCTTGGACAAGGTGTCGCCCTTCGCGACGATATGTTTGGTTGGTGGAGACATACGTCTGATTTCTTGGTTGTGTGACCGACCGCGCCGTCAGTAAGGAGCGCGAATGGGTCTGCGCCCTTCGAGCTGAAGAAGCCACGAGCTACTCGTGAGCGATTCCTGTCGCGTCGACATCGAACACGACGGGAACGACCGGTTCGCTCTGGACGCGACCATCCCCTCTGCACGCGAGTTGGCCAGCTTCCGAGATGACGCATAGGCCTCCGTCAAAGTCTGCAACTCGACCAAGATGCGCAAGGTGCCGTGGCGTCGGCGCTTGTATGTCGTGATTCTCTAGCGACCTTGGGTTCGTGAATGAGAACAGGCGCCCCTCCACGTCGAGAATGTGTTCGAAACCGATCTTGGCAGGGCGGATGTCGAGTACGTAGTGTCCCGCAAGCTCGACTTGGCGATTGCCGGGCAGCGTCCAGCCCGCGTAGCAGTGCAAACCCTGCTTGGAACCGTAGAAGCACGTGTTGGCATGCGACACAAAGCCAAGGTCGGGTGTCCACGAAGCAATCTCGCTGGGTGTTGACCAGTGGCCCCCAGCAAGGTCACCGTCGTTGTTGCAGCGCATCCCTTCTTCAGCGATGAGACACAGCCCTGACTGCGCCCACAAGGTCTTCACCCCACGACGAACCACCTTGGGCGGCGCTACTTCGACGCTAACGACAAGGAGTTCCTCGTTCCGATGCTCAGCGACGGTCCATGACCACAACGCTCCAGTCGCATCCAGAGCAACGTACCCTGCCCCCCCTGCCAGAACGGCCACGTGTTCGAGTCCCGGAATCAGTTGCGGGTTGGTGTAGTCGAGCGAACGCTTGGGGTCAGTATCGGACTCGGACTTTCCACATACATAGACCTTGCCGGACTGGCCGAGTTGGAAGCCGATCCCCGTTGTATCAAAGACCACTGCGTTCAGTGGTTCACGAGCGGAAAGGCGTCGAAAGTGCGTGTAGTTCGTGGAAGGCTCGGGACACCAGGTCGACCCATCCCGCATGGCAACGCAGCCCCCGCCGATGAAGCGGGTGGCAATTGGCGCTAGCCGGTGGTCGCCGCTCCGCTCATCCGCAGTTCCGCCGCTCATAACGACCTGCGGAGATTTGGTCTCCGGAGCCATCGGCAGTCCGGAGCTAGGCTGAATCACCACCGGTGACCCAGTCTCCGATTTGCACCCGCTCACGACAAGGAGCGCGCCAATTGCTACGATCGTTGCCGAAATCACTAATTCCTTTCGCCTGGATGATACCTTAGACGCGGTGCCCGACAGTCGAGGTGGGAACTTGGCGTTACCCTTGAACATATAAGTAACCTTCCGAGTTGGGGTCTTGGGTGTGAGCGATTTGGTCTATCGTCCATTTCTTATCGAAGTGCATCATATCGCCGTTGTACCCGCCACCGAAGTCCATCGCGCCCCAACGGCAGCCAGCAGCCCGAAGGCCTTGGGCAATCTCCTTTCGAATCGACAAGAAGCCGAACGCTGGATCCCTGGTTGCATCCACCCAAGTTGCTCCCAAGTTTAGGTGTCCTGGACTCGCAAGCTTGAGTTTGCCGTAGACCATGCCGAGCCGCAACTTCTCGTAGTCGTCGCGGATGACGTCGTATTGTCTCCGAAGGTCTGAATCAGGCGTACCCTTGAGTAGCGGCTTAAACTGGTTCAAGGTGAACAGGAAAGACCCAGGTTCAGTCGCTGGACCGAAGGGCCGCGCGAAGCCGAACTGGGTGCTGATACGGTTGTCGCTGGTACGAAGGAAGGCGAGCTGTGAGTATACGATGAGTGCGTAGTGAGTCCTGCTGATGTCGTGATGTGCGCTAGTCGTATCATCGGACGGCCCGTGGGCCATAGCGTTGTCTGGCATCGCGGTGCCGTGAACGAGCCGATACGCGTTAGCATAGGCGTCCAGCGCCGAGCGTCGCACTCTCGCCTCTGAGTTCCCGCCCAGGTCGTGGTGTTCCCCGCCAAGTTGAGCATCCGGAGCCCTTAGACTGCCGGTCGGTACATAGGGATTGTACTTTGCGTCCAGGTCGATAGCGGCGCCCTTGGAGTGTTGCCGAGAACGGAACTGCCATCCAGAAACAACCTGAACGCCGCACCACTTCGTGAAGCCCGCCGGCGTAGGCTCCTCACCGTTGCTCCGCGCCTGCGCTGCGTAAGAGCGGAATATCAGCTTCTGGGCCGTGAAAAGTACGTCTCGAAACTCGGCACATACCCCCATCCCGGTGTGACTCGTGCCAGGAACGGGGGAGCCATTCCGAGTGGCGTGATAGGTCTGCGGCTGGAAGTTGCGTCCCAAGAACTTGAAATCGTGGAGCTCGATCTTTTTGTAGGGACCGGCGCCCTCTTGGAACACGTGAACAACGGAGGTTGTGGTCTGGTGCCAATCTCGGTCCAAGAATGTTTCGGCTCCGTCGGGTGGGGTAGCAGTGATATCTTCGGCCATAGGCTCTCATTTCTGAATGTCCCACGAACTCTGGTCGAGGTCGGGAAAGGTCACGAAGCACTCGGCTACGGGTAGTCCGAGAACCAGCGCTCTGCCCTGTTCGTCCAAGCGCCCGGAGAACAGGGAGCTGTCGTCCGGCCCGCGAATCTCGAACGCTGCATGTCCGACAGCCCTCCCCTGGGCATCGCACAACTCAATGGATAGGGCTGCTGAGTAGAGACCGTCGTCCTCGAATTCCTCCGGCGCGGGCGAAGGTAAGCCATCGTCGGGAGCCTTCGGCGCTTCGAGCCCTTGCTTGTGAGTGCATCGCAGCGTTGTAAAGACCTGAGGGTGCGGGAAGGGTTGCACGACGAGCCCATAGTCGACCTGGAACTGCTCCCAACTTCGTTCCAGCTCTCCCGTGTAGCCCATGTTCTGAAGGTAACGGTCGGCCTCTCCATGCGGCGCCCCAGTCTTGGGCGCTATTCGAACCTCATGCTTATACTTGAACATAGGTTCGGCGTGCAGTTTGTCCTTCAGCTCGTCCAACGTGACGCCAACGCGGGGATAATCGACAATGTGCTGGGCGCCCCATCGAAGTATCGCAGTCTGCGCAGGCGGAAGCTTCTTCTCGATGAGCCGACCGGCGCCATCGGCAACACCGCTTCGAATCGCGCCGCCGATACGCAGCTCGTAGCGACATTCAGGAATGCGCTGGTGGTACTCGTCGTGCAAGTATACGCGCAAGGTGATCTTCGAACTCTTGGCGGTACTAGTCCGCAGCTCAACCCGCGTAAACACCTCACCGTGATACAACTCACTCACGTGTGGATCTTCGTCGAGGAGCGCGAGGTCCGGCTCGTGCCCGTATTCGAAGAACAACACCTCTACACGTCGGTTCGCCTGTTCATCCGCGTCGTTCTCGAACGTGCCGTCAGCGGGCGCCGACTCACCGAACCCAACGTAAGGTTTGCTGGTGGGCAGCAGATGCACGAGGCCTTGTAGCTCCTTCAGGCCATCAAACGTCTCTCCCAATTCTTGGGCTAGGTTGTACTGGTAGAGGTCGTAGATAGCGCCCCAGGTTTGTTTACCCACGTCACCGTCGACGTCGATCTCGCCGGCGCCGCCCAGCAGCTTGTAGTTTTCGTTGTACGCCGTTTGAAAGGCTTTGACCGCCTCAACAGCCGTCTTCTCGTTGTCGTCGATTTCGCCGGGGTCACACGCCCCAAAGCCGGTGCCCAGCGAGCCTGCTGCAGGTTCCGTAGGTGCCTCGTCATCGCTCGAGGTGGAATCGTCGTCTTCTGCTTCTTCTTCCACCAACTCTTCCACACTCTGGAACGCAACGGATGCCCACTTCAAGATCTGCTTCCAGTCGCTCACAGTGCCGGTTTCGTTCGCGATGTCCTGGAACGTGCTTCGGCCAGCGGCGCCGCCCGTCAGCACCGCATGCACCAACTGAGCTCGCTGCTCAGAGAGCTTATCGTTGTCCTTATCGCCACCGACCGAATCCGTGTGGCCCGCGACGAGCATGGTGTGCCCCGGGCGTTCCTCGTTGTAACGCAGAGCCGTGGCAAGGAGTCCGACGCTGGTCAGCGGCGCCTTGCCATTAGCACTCGGCGCGTCACCCTCCGGCAGCATCACGGCGCTACCCGTGCGGAACTGCGCGTTGCGAACGGCGAGGTATTTGGCTTCCTGTACCTCCTTCTCCACTGCAACGTCACTCTCCTCCTCCACACGTTTGCGCCACTCGATGTATTCGGGGCCGCCCACGTCGCCGACTGGCGGAAGGATGCCGAAGTCGTTATCGAAGAAAAACAACTCCACGCGCCGATCGAGCGGGTTCACCTCACTCGATCCCGCGCCGTCGCTACTCGCACCATTTGCACTCCCACCGCCAGCGGTGTTCGAAGCGGCCACGTCGAGGGGCAGCCCCGTCTCGGCGAGAGGATAATCTTCGCCCTCACCCAACGTCGCGACCGAAACCGGGTACCCGGGCGTCTCACGGAGCGTGACGCTGCCGACGCCCATGTATTCACTGATGAGCGCGCGCCGCGTCTGGGGTCCGGCAATGTCGT
>CBINDO010000261.1:0-11868 GCA_966249405.1 uncultured bacterium
AAGAGAGCACCATCTTCCCGGTCATCCGCGACTTTCTCTCGAAGGAAGCACAACGCTCGATCGTGGACGAGCTTCGCGCGCGGCGAAGTTCCTCGGCTCTTGCGATTGTGAACACGGAGGCGAAGCCATGAGTAGACCAGCATCGGCGGAGCACGGAGCCGTCTTCGACTTCGCGTCCCTGACGCAAGAGCTTCGCGAAGAAGAGTCGTATGCTCGCGAGGGCCATACGGCGCGAACGCTGCTCCGAGCGCCCGATCTCCGGATCATCTTGGTCGTGGTCAGGGCGGGCGGCACGATCTCCGAGCATCACGCGCAAGTCACGGCAACCGTGCAGGTTCTCGCAGGGAAGCTCCGACTCCAGCTTCCCGATAGGACGGTGCAGCTTGAAGTTGGTCAGTTGTTGGCGCTCGGTCCTGGGCTCGAGCACGACGTCCAGGCCGAGACCGACGGTAGCTTTCTACTGACATTGGGTTGGCCGCAGGGGCGAGCGTAGAGCGATGCACGCGCTGTACCTGCTGTCGGTGTGGATCCACATCCTCGCCGCCACCGTCTGGATCGGAGGCATGTCCTTCTTGGTCTTGGTCGTCGTCCCGTGGCTTCGCCGGGGTGGGCGCGTGGAGGCCGCGGTCTTGTTACGCGAGACGGGCGAGCGGTTTCGCAACGTCGGCTGGAGTTGCTTCCTGCTGCTCGCGGCCACCGGCACGTTCAACCTCTGGGTTCGCGGCGTGCGGCTGTCGGACTTCGGACGCGCGGAATGGTTGACCTCTCCGTTCAGCAAGACCGTGCTCCTCAAGCTGGGCGTGTTCGCGCTCGTCCTCACGGTGAGCGCGGTCCACGATTTCGTGGTGGGGCCTCGCGCGACGCGGGCGATCGCCAAAAGCCCTCAGTCCGCCGAAGCGCAGCGCGAACGGCGCAGGGCATCCCTGCTCGGCCGCGTGAACGTGGTCTTCGCGCTGATCTTGGTCGCGGCCGGCATCATGCTCGTGCGCGGAGTGCCATGGTGAGCACGCGCAGCGGCGTCTCGGCATAGTGGTCACGGCGCCCCGTCCCAGACGACGTCGCCCCGTTCATCCAAGCGAGCACCGCCGCTCAGCTCGTGTGCGACGAGTCGACCGTCGTGCATCAGATGGACCACCCGCACCCCGTGCTTGGCGACGGCAACGTCCGCGATGATTCGGCGATGACAGCGCCACCATACCGATTCGGAACACATGACCACGATGCGCCGGCTCGCCAAGCCCTCAATCAGCTCCAACATCCCGGCGCGGAACTCGTCGCTGCGCGTCCAGGCCGCGTACGCGCGGAACGCCTTGACGCGCCACCAGGTGTCCGGCGATGCCGCGTCCTCTGCGCGCGAAAGAGCGCGGCGTCCGCCCAGGCGTTCGTCCCACGTGTACCCGAGGCCCAGCTCGCGCGCGAGCTCCTCGATGTGCCCGCGCGCGGCTGCAACGTTGTGGCGACTCCCAGGGAAGCGCCGCACGTCCACGACGTGCTGAAGCCGTGCTTCGCCCAGCAGGGCGGCGAGCTCGTCACGCGTGGCCGTGCCATGACCGAAGGTGGACAGCGCGAGGGTCATGTCCTCACGAAGCGCGTTCGACCGAGAGGACACGCAGCCTGCGCAGGCCACCGGGCATCTGCCAATCGATCTCTTGCCCCACGCGCAAGCCAAGGAGCGCGCAGCCGAGCGGCGCGAGCACGGACACCCGACCCGCGTTCGACTCCGCGTCCTGAGGATAGACGAGGGAGAGTCGGCGCCGTTGATGGGTCGCGACGACCTCGTACTCGAGCGCGCTGTTCATCACGACGACATCCCCCGGCACTTGTGACAGCGGTATCACCTGGGCACGCTCGAGCTCAGCTTCGAGCTGCTCGGCGACCTGGTTGGCGCGAGCGCCAGCGACCAGATCCAACAAGCGATCGCGGTCTTCGGTGGCAACGATGATGGGCGGCGGTGACTTCATGATGGACCTCGGTTCGTGAGAAGCGCCGAGGCCGGACCGCACGATTGCGCCCGGCCTGAGCCGGGCGCTGATGGGGGGCTCTAACCAGAGACCGCGCAGCAGACGACCGGCGCCAGGAAGCGCAGAAGCGCGACCTGGGTCGGGGGCAGCAGCCGGAGATCGTGGAGACGAGCCATGAAGCGGAAGCCTATCATGGAAGCTCCGTCGCTCAAGGTGGATGCCCCGGCGTTAGGACGGCGCTCCTCCAGCCGTCCGGCGGAGCGCGTTTCCGGCCCAGCCGACCAGGGTCACGGCCCACGCGCCGAGCGCAACGAAGACGAACACTTGCGCGATCGCCAGCAGGCACGGCGCGTCCACCGCCTGAGACAGCCGGACGGTGCAGACCGTGTACATCCCCAGCGGGAACACGGCGCCCCAATACAGCGGGTCGTAGCGAAGCGGGAAACGTCGAAACACGTGTCGCCATAGCCCGAGGATCAAGAGCATCGGAATCCACCAGGTGGCCGTCGCCCACCACCACAACGTCAGGCCACGCACGAACGGCAGCACCTGTTCGAGCACCGGCGAGTGCGGTGCCGACGAGGCGATCGTCGCGCCGGCGAGGGTCGCGATCGCAGCGGCGCCCATGTTGATCCAGTATGGCGGCGCGAGGTCGTTCGGACTGAGCGTGAAGAACGTGTAGCGGTAGAAGATCAGCGAGATGATCCAGATATAGAGCATCGAGCCGCCGAGCCACATCGTGAGCGCGAAGAGCAGGACCTTCGGCGCATGCTCGTGCGACATGCTTGGCGCGAGCTGAGCGCCGAGCACTGCCACCGAGTGGGACGCGACGACGATGACCAACCAACCGCCGTTGATCCCGTCCGCCAACGTCGGCTTTTCAGTCTTCACGGTCAGGATCGTGATGATCGTGTAGGTGAAGATGGCCCAGAGGACGATGCCCGCGAACCAGAGCCCGAGCGGCAGCGATGGAAGGCCTCCGACGACCAGCGATTGCGAGCCGAGCACGCAGGTGACCGCGACCGTCGTGAAGAACCCAACAGAACGACCGTGATGAAACACATCTGCAATCACGCGCTGGCGATGACGCAATAGCCTGGCCACCGTCAAGCCCCACAGCGCCACGTAGACGATGACGTTGACGGCGTAGAGCGCGAGCGCAACGAAGCGCATGCCGAGGAGCTGCGAAGCGATCGACACGATGCCCGTCGCCATCGCCATCGCGAAGTACGCGGGGTGCATCTGCGCGAGAGCGGAGGATGGGCTGGGCGCGGTCATTCTTCGCGTGGGTAGCGGAGGAGCCCGAGGTTCAGAAGCAGGCACGCAGCGCTGGCGAGGAGGCCGGGCCAGACCACCGAACCGTCGCCGCCGAGCCACGCGTTCATCGTCGCTGTGAAGAGCCACAACTGCAGGACTACGAGGATCAGGACGAAACAGATGATGCCGTAGACGACGGTAGTGCGCTGCTGGCGCGAAAAATGGCGCTTCGTCGTCACGTCAGACCGTCCTCTCATCAACGCCGATCGCGTAGATGTCGTCCCCTTCGACCGAGAGCGCGATCTTGGGGAGCGGGCGAGGCGGAGGTCCCGCGATGTTCCTGCCGGTCTTCAAATCGAGTAGCCCTCGTGGCACGGGCAATGGAGCACGCCCTCCTCGATGCGCGGGACGACCGCGCACGACAAGTGCGTGCACGCGTGGCTGTAAGCTAGTAGCTCGCCGTCAGCGCTGCGAATGAGGAGACATTTGTCGTGCGCATCGGGGTAGCCGAAGACCTGCGAGCTGCCCAGTGGCGTCGCGCTGAGCGAAGCAATCCTCACACGGGGTGGCGCTGGACGACGGCTTCGTATGAGATGCTGGGCGGCGATCCACGCCTGCCCCGTGACGAAGGCGGCGCTCGTGAGCACAAGGAACTTGGCAAAATCACGGCGCGCGACGAATTGATCGACGGGCCAGTCGATCGGGAAGTCTTTGCGCCAGGGCGGCTGAGCGGCCAGCGGGGAGCCATCTGGACCGGTGGAGATCTCGGTCTCGTCACGCTCGGGCAGACTGGCGGATGCCAACAGCTTGCTGTCGAGGCCGCCGTGCTCACCCGAATCCACGCGCGCTTCCACGTCAGCGGTCGCGCTCCTGTCTTGATCGAGCGCCATTTCAGACCTCCACCTCTGCAAAGGGGTCGAGCATGGGTTCGATTGTCGAGGGGCGGTTGCCGACCACATTCAGTCGCACGTTGCGGGTCTCGGGTCGCTCATCCATCGCCGCCGTGACATCGAGCATGAGCGGTGGAGACTTGGATCTTGGAACCATCACGTTGACGCGCGTCGTGATGGTCTGGCTGCCGAAACGGAATCGATTCGTCGGCGTCGACTGCGGCCGAAGCGCGTCGATCTCCGCCCGAGTGCCGAAGAAGAGCGCTTGGCTCGGACAGACCGTGGCGCACATCGGCTTCTTGCCGACGGAGGTGCGGTCGTAGCACATGTCACACTTCATCATGATCTGCCTGTCGATGTAGAGCTCAGGAACGCCGAACGGACACGCCATCACACAGTTGCCACAGGCGATGCATCGCGGCTTCCGCGCGCTCTGGACGACGCCATCGCCGGTGCGCTTGATCGCGTCCGCGGGGCAGACCTCGGCACACGTCGGCTGCTCGCAGTGCATGCAGACCATGGGCACCGTCTGCACGCTCTGACCGCGGTCGACGTATTCGAGATGGATCATCGATTCGCCCTTGTGCGTGTCGCACTCGCTGCAAGCCTGAACGCAGGACTGACAACCGATACATCGACTTGGATCGACGAAGAACTCGAGCTGGCGCGGGACTGACATTCAGATCTCCTTGCTCACTGTTGGGCCTCGAGCTTGGCGTCGTAGCCCGGCGCCGCGTCTGCCTTCCGAAGGCGACACGCGCAGACCTTGTACTGGGGGATCTTGCTGATCGGATCCTGGGCAGCGACCGTCACGCGATTGGCGCTCTTCTCTCCAGCCCAGTGGTACGGGATGAAGAGGGTGTCGGGGCGGATGGTCGTCACGACCATCGCGCGCAGCGTAATCGTGCCTCGACGCGTCTCGCAGGTCGCCCAGTCGCCATCTGCTCTACGAGCTCTTCGAACAGGTAACGGAAACTGCGCACACTTACGCACGGCTGACATCGCTGACGAATGCCCGAAGGGCAGTCAGGCGAAGTGACCGAGTAAAGGCGTGCCTGGCAGCCAGCCCACGACCGAAGACGCCCAACACGACGAGGTGCCCTGCATCCCCACGAACACCGACCTGCTCACGTTTCGCTCGAAACTCCACGCGCAAAGGCCCCGGACCCTCGCCAAGCTCGACCTCTTCTCGCCCAAGTCGGTGACCACACTTGCCCACGTGACGCCCACCGTTATCGCGCCCCGAGTCCCGACGGCGTTTGCGGAAACCAACTGCGCGCAATCGAGCCGGCCCCCTCGTCTCCCAGTCCAACTCTATAGGGTCACCGATGGCAACGCTGGACTCCGAGTCCAACTCTATAGGGTGACCTATGGCAATTCTGGTCTCCGAGTCCAAATTCACGACCGCGGGCACCGTTAATCTGGACTGCGAGTCCAACTTTTGCGGGAACACGGCGCGTTAGTCTGGACTGCGAGTCCAAACTCAGGGGGTCAACTCGCGTTAATCTGGACTGCGAGTCCAAATTCAGACCCCCCAACCCCTTGAATCTGGACTGGCTGTCCAAATTCACGAGGTCAACTGGGCAGTTCTGGTCTCCGAGTCCAACTTTGTGGGGTCACCTAGGGTAATTCTGGTCTCCGAGTCCAACTCGAATCGCCGGGTGGGCGCAAGCGGCGGGACACGCGGCGAGTACGTTCCGCGGTCATCGAAACCGTGACGTAGGTATGCCCCACTAAACGCCAAGGGCGGGCGTAAGGACAACGTCGCCGGGGCGAACCGCCGTTGCGCAACGCGTCACAACCTCAAGTCTCACGCCTTTCAGCCCAGGCACGCGGATCCCCCCAACCTTCTCACCAGCTCAACGTTTTCACCAGCTCCAGGAACACAAGTCTCACCACCTAGCCATCGAGCCAAGTATCGGGATTTCCAACATCTCACCGTTTTACACCAACCCGTCGAACCAAAAGCCGTGGGACACTCGATAAAACCGACTTGCCGTTTCGTGAACACGTGACAGATATCGACCCTACACACGGGAAGAGGCGGGACTCCAAGATCGTAAACACGATACACAACTCTCACTCACCGCGAACGAATTGGAGGTATATGGCAACAAGCAATACTGGTTCGATGGGATTGAAGTCGGAAGACGCGGCTTCGATGGTAGGCGCTCCGATGATGGAAGCGCCGGTGGTCGACGCACCGATGATGGAAGCGCCGATGACAGGCATCGCTCTGCTCGTTACGGAGCAAGCGTTTCGGCAGCGCGAGCCGAAGATCCGCGGCGTGAAAGAGCTCCGGGAAGGTCAGTTCGACGTGAACAACGCGTGCACGCGCTTCTTCGGGGCGATGCCGCAGATCAAGAACATGCGACCGCTGATCGAAGAGAACTTCCGAAAGTTCGATATGGAGGCGTTCGATGACTTCGAGGGCCGAGTCCACGCCGCGCACTACTGCAACGCGATGTGGCTGTCCAAAATCAGCACCAAGATCGACGTCACCGCGCTCGCGGCAGAGCTAGATCTGCGGATCCGTCGGTTTACCCGCACCTGCGAAATGCTGGTGGAAGACGGCGCGGTCGCTCCCGAGCAGCTCAAGCCACTCGGGGAAGACAGCGGCTACGCGGGCAAGGTCAATGACGCGACCCTGCTGCTTGGTATCTTGCGTCGCGTCGCCCCCGAGGCCCTGGCGCGCACGATCGTCACGCCAGCGGAGCTCGCGACGACGGAGGTCACGCTGCTCACGTTCCAGAGCTCCTTGGGTAAACGCCAAGTACTGCCCGTGGAACGCGAAGAAGCGAGTTTGCTGCGTCAGCAATCGATCACGTACATGCTGCAATCCTTCGACGTGGCACTCAAAGCGGCCATCTACCTCTACGGTGAAGTGGCGGGCAAGCAGGTGGTGCCGTCACCCTATGCAGACCGAGGGCGCAAGTCGGGTAAAGCGGGAGACGAAGAACCGGGGGCGCCCGCCGCCGAAGCCGCGTCCAACAACGGCGCGCCCGCGCCCAACGCCTTCGTCGTGACCAACCCCACGGGGTTGCCGCTGAGTAACCCCTTCGAAGAAGACAAGAAGTAACCCGTAACCACTACCGAGCCGCTCTGCTTGTCGGAACCGCCCTGCTCTTCGCAGCCGCCCTGCTTGTCGGAACCGCCTTGCTTTTCGCAGCCGGCCTGCTTGTCGGAACCGCCCTGCGTTTTGGAGGCGCCCTGCGTTTTGGAGGCGCACCCTGCGTTTCCGTTCCGCACGGCTTCCCTGCTCCGATCTCCGTCGGGCGGCTCGGTTTCCTCTTCGTCCCCGTTTTTCCGCATTCGCGGTGTCGTGTTCATGGCTCTGTTCACCAAAAACCTCTACGTCGGCGGCGCGATCTCGCTGCGCGGCGGCGAAAGTCGGGATTACCTGTTGCCGGCCGATCACTTGTGTACACACGGGCTGATCGTGGGCATGACGGGCTCGGGGAAAACGGGCTTCAAGTTCGCGATCGTCGAGTCGTTGCTCGCCGCGCAGATCCCCGTCGTGATGATCGACATCAAGGGTGATCTGCCGAACCTGCTGCTGTCGTTCCCGACGTTGGGTGCCGATCCCCTGCGACCGTGGATCGATGCCGAGGGGCTGGGCGAGGTCGCGGCCGCGGCGTTGGTGCAGAAGGTCGCCCAGGAGCGCGCCGAGGGGCTCGCCCGGTGGCGCCTCGGGGAGAGCGAGTTGCAGCGGTTTCACGCCGGGGTTCACATGCGGGTGCTCACCCCGGGGTCGACGCTGGGTGAGCCCCTTCATCTGCTCTCGTCGCTCGAGCGGCGCAGCGCGCTGTGGGACACGAACCCCGAGGCCGCGTCCGAGTCGCTGTCGGCAGCGGTGTCCCTCGTGTTGCGTCTACTCGGCCGCGATCCCGATCCGGCCAAGAGCCGGGAACACGTGCTGCTCACCGTGCTCGCCGAGCGCCGCTTGCGCGCCGGGCAGGAGGCGAGCCTCGGCGCGCTCTTGAACGACGTGTCGCTGCCACCGATCGAGACGATTGGGGCGCAGCCGGTCGACGACTTCATGGACGCTAAAGAGCGTCGCAGCTTGGCGTCCGCCCTCAACACCCTGCTGGCTTCGCCGTCGTTTGCGTCGTGGCGGCAAGGGTCGTCCCTCGACGTTGGGCAGTGGCTCGCGCCGAAAGACGGCAAGACGCAAGCCGTGATCATCAGCGTCGCCCACCTCGACGACGCCGAACGCACGCTCGTGCTCGGCGTGATCTTCGAAGAGATCTTGGCCTACGTGCGTGGCCTCGGTGGGACGAATCGCCTGCGCGCCGTGATCGCGGTCGACGAGGTGTACGGCCTGGTGCCGCCCCACCCGGCCAATCCGCCCACCAAACGCCCACTGGTGACGCTCATGAAGCAAGCGCGTGCGTTCGGGGTTGGCGTCTTGTTATCGACGCAGAATCCGATGGACGTCGACTACCGCACGCTCTCGAACGCAGGCTTCTGGGCTGTCGGCAGACTGCAGACCGACGCCGACCGCGAACGCGTCGTCGAGAGCCTCGCCAACGTCAACGAGCCCGGCTGCTCGCCGAAAGAGCTCGACGCCACCATCAGCAAACTCGCCAAACGTTGGTTCTTCGTGCGCAACGTGCACACGAGCCCCAACTGCCAACTCGTTCAACCGCGCTGGGTCATGACGTACATGCGCGGACCCATGACGTTGGGTGACATCCAGCGCGCGACCGGGCGGGGTTGAGGGAGTCGACCGTGCGCCAAGCGCGTGCCCACCAACGTTCGGGCTCTTTGCCCAGCGGGGCGCGGTCGAATTCCGGGCCAGGACACACCGGGGCTGAGAAGCCTTAGTCCCCCTTGCGACCGCCCACGAGGTAAAACGGCCCGCCCAAGATCCCGTGGTATCTTCCGTCTTCCACGGCGCGGAGCATGCGCTCTACGGTGGTCACTTCACGCTCGAAATGCGCCGCAAACTCCGCTTCCGCCCCACCCCCAGCAAGAACGTAGCGCCGCGATTCGACTACGCTCCACGTGCCGAATCGCCGTTCGGAGTGGTCGCGCAGTTCCGCAACGAAGGCGCGCTGTTCGTCGCTCGAGTAGGGCGGCGCAATCACCGTCACCTTGTCGTTGGCGAAAGCATCGACGTCGACGAACCCGCCGCGGCGAACAACCCGGCCACTCGCTCACCGAGTGAGTTGTCGCCCTCTCCCAGGGTTACCTTGCCACGTTCGCATGTCAGTTGGAACTTCACGCATTCCAAGATCTCATCGATGCTGCTTTGGCTCGCAAGCGAGTCCATGCTGAGGGTACTGGCCACGTTGTTGGGTTCAGCGACAGCGACGAGCCCCCCTGGTTTCGTAACCCGCCTCATCTCGGCGATCACGGCGCCGGGGTCAGCGACATGAATGAGTAAGGTTTGGCACGTGGTAACCTCAAACGTGTCATCAGGGAACGGCAGGTGCTCGGCTTCCCCCCGCAGGTAGCGGAAACGATCAGACAGTCCCCGTGCCCGGGCGCGTGCCGTCGCGTGGTCGACCCACGCTGACTCACGGTCGATCCCGGTCACGCGTGCGGCCTTGGGCAACACGGCCTCCAACGCCATCCCCCAATGTCCAACGCCGCAGCCCACGTCGAGGACCTCGCGCACCCTGTCGAACCGCCAACGCTTGGCCACGAGCCCGAGGAAATCCTCGTTCCACCAGTCGTCCCGAGTGTCTCCGAAGTACTCCGCCGAATGCGCGGGCATTCCTTTGAATTCGTTGGCCATGTCACGGTGCTCCCTCTCGACTGTTAACACGAAATCGGCGGCGGAATGAAGGCTACGTCGCCCCAAGGGCATAACCTGGGTCGCCGCCGATCCTGGTCACCCATTCCTCGGGGAGGCTTCACGAGCATGCACGACGGGAACCACGACGACGTCATCGAATAACCGCATGGCACAACCACGATGCCATCGAGATCCTGTCGACCTGCGCGCCGCGGGACCACCAGCTCTCCGCGCCAACCGAGAGTTTGGTGAAGGAACCCACTCCAACGTGGTGACATCCAGCGCGCAATGGAGCGGGGTTGAGCGTATCGACGGCGACGTCGAACGGCTGCGAACGAACGCTGAAATGCAAAGGGCGCGGACGCCTAACGGCTTCCGCGCCCCCTACTTTGCCATCTGCGCCCACCTCAATCTGGAACAGTGCAGTCAGCGCCCATCCAACCGAGATCGCAGAACGAGCAGTGACCATCACCCGTGGTCCCGTAACAATCGCCTTGCAGGCAGAAGCCGTTTTGGGTGTTGCAGGTGATGGGGTTCGAACAGGTGCTGCCGTAGTATGAGCTGGTGCACGTGCACGCGTAGGAGTTCGTGCCCGTATCGGCGCACGATGCGCCGTTCAAACACGGGTTACCCGCGCAGTCGTCCACGTCCGTCGTACAATCGACCCCGGTCCAGCCCGAGTCACACGAGGTACAGTGGCCGTTGGCGGAAGCGCCGTAACACGAGCCAGCGCCGCACGTCCCGTTGTCCGTGTCGCACGTCACCGCGCTCGCGCACGTCGCGCCGTAGAACCCCGGCGCGCACGTGCACTCGTACGAGTTCGTGCCCGTATCCAAACACGAGCCCCCGTTGAGACACGGATCACCCGCGCAATCGTCTTCATCCACCGTGCAATCTTCGCCAGTCCAGCCCGAGTCACACGCCGTACAGTGGCCGTCGCCAGACGTGCCCGAACACGACCCGCTGTCGCACGTCCCGTTGTCCGTGTCGCACGTCACCGCGCTCGAACAGGTGAGCCCAAAGTAGCCGTTGAAGCAAGTACAGGTAAACAGGCCACCACCATCGTCCTGGCATGTGCCCATTTCACACGGATCTAAGTCACAGGCGTTGAACGCCTCGCTGCCATCACTCGCATCCGGGCCACCGTCGGCGCCCGCGTCCAAATAGTAGCTGACGGAAACATCCGAGGTCGACGCACTCGCGTCGTTAGTGGCTGCATTCGTCTCTGAAGTGTCCGGCGCCGAGGCGTCCATCAGAGTGCTCATACCGATGGGATCGGTAGTTTCAACGGCGTCCGTGGTCGCCATTGCGCCCGTCGTCTCCGGGCTGGGGCTAGAAGTGTCCATTGCGCCCGTCGTCTCCGGGCTGGGGCTAGAAGTGTCCATTACGCCCGTCGTCTCCGGCTCGGGCTCTGTCGTGGCCACGCCGGTCGTGTCGACGAGGCCGGTGGTGTCCATTGCGCCCGTCGTCTCCGGACCGGGGCCGGTCATGTCCGTCTCGGTCGTACCAATGAGACCAACGGTGTCCGTCTCGGTCCCTTCGCGACCCGTGGTCTCCATCGCGCCCGTCGTGTCGAGGGGGCCCGACGTCTCGATTGCAGCCGATGACTCGGAATCGTCGCTGCCCGGTGCCGTCGTCGGTGAGGCGGCGTCAGAGATGCCCCCATCCAGAATCGAAGGTAGGGTTAGGGAATCGTGGTCAGAGCAGCCGATGAGGCCTGCCGTGAAGACGGCTCCCACGCATAGTAGTCTGGGGTTGAGCGTTCGCATTTTTCTCCCTTTCATGGCCGGCGGCGACTGGCAGCAACCGCAAAAGCACCGAGTCAGGCGGTACGGCACAACGGCGTCTCCGTTAAGGATCCACCAGCACGAAATGCTGATGCCGCGAGGGGATCCGGCCAACCGCGTCGAGTGCACGCTCCAGGTGCCGCCCCACCCTGCCAATCCGCCCACCAAACGCCCGCTGGTGACGCTCATGAAGCAAGCGCGTGCGTTCGGGGTTGGCGTCTTGTTATCGA
>CBINDO010000262.1:0-11866 GCA_966249405.1 uncultured bacterium
GGAAAGCCGAGGTTGTGTGTCTGTATTGGCTTCATGCCACGTGAGGCTGTCACAGTTCGTCGACATCCCCAAACGCATCTTATGAATGATGATCATTCGAGATTCGAATGGTTGCACGGCGGGCTCGGGTGCTGTTATCTGCACCTCGATGTTGGAGCTTCGTCACCTCAAGACTCTAATCGCGTTGGCCGAGACGGGCAACCTGTCCAAGGCCTCCAAACGCGTTCACTTGTCTCAACCAGCACTCTCTCACCACGTCCGAGCAATCGAGGATTGCTACGACCTCGAGCTGTTCGAGCGGAAGAGTTCGCCGCTGCGCCTCACACCTGCCGGATTGCGGCTGACGGCCCTTGCCTACGACATCGACAAGCGCATCGCCGAAGCAGAACGAGACCTGAAACACATCGCCGCAGGCAGCATCGGTCAGTTGAGGATCGCGGTAGAATGCCACTCGTGCTTCGATTGGTTGATGCCCAGTATGGATATCTTTCGCGAGAAATGGCCAAACGTCGAGCTCGACTTGGTGTCCGGCTTCCATCATGACCCGGTGGGGCTGTTGAGCGAAAATCGCGCCGAGGTGGTGATTGTCTCACAAGCGACGAAACGCAGCGCCGTCACGCTTCATCCGCTCTTTCGTTACGAAGTGTTCGGATTGGTCGGCAAACAGCATCCGCTGGTCAAGAAATCGCATCTGACGGCGAAGGATTTCGCCGACCAGACGTTGGTGACTTACCCGATACCGGACGAGCGTTTGGATTTGATTCGCGAGGTGCTCGAACCGGCCAGCGTAAAACCGCCGCGACGCACCACGGAGTTGACGGTCGCGATCCTGCAGCTGGTCGCGAGTGGACGCGGTGTGGCGGCGTTGCCCGGGTGGACCGTGCAACCATACCTCGATCGCGAGTACGTCGTTGCAAAACCGATCGGACGACACGGCTTGCACAGTCACCTGTACGCCGCGACGAGCGCGGCTGGTGCCGCCGTTTCGTTCATCCGAGACTTCGTCGACACCACCCGAGACGTCTGCATTCAGACCCTGCAGCACATCGACGCTTCACCACCAGCATGACTCGCTCTGGCGAGCAAGCGGCGACGCAATCGAACAGTGCGCAGTGGGAGACCGTTATCGCGACGCAGCCTCGGCCAATCGGAGCAGTTCGAGGACGGAGTTCCAATTGCGCGCCGTGTTGGGCACCCCAATCCCCTTGTCGAAGCGGGCGGCGAGTTTGGAGGTGCCAAAACCGTGAGGCGTGTGCAGATACGCCACTTTGTCCACGACTTCGATTTGTTCACCGGGTACGGCGAGGGCACGGATGGCTTCCACCGCCGCGGCTTCGGGCTTCTTTGCCAACACCGCTGCATGAACGTACTTGGGAACGGCGGCCGCGCCTTCGGGGAACGGATTGTTGGCAACTAGCTTGCGCCATTCCGGCAGCGACACCGGGTAGACCTCCTTGGTGAACCCGAACTTGGTCTCACAGATCTCCGTCACCGCCGCCAATACGGCTGCGCGCGACAATTTGGTCGACACGTAGGCGTTGCCACTGTTGATGTAGGTGCCCGCGTTCTCGAACCCCGCCGCAGTGAGCGCTTCGCGCAGCGGTTTGGTCGGGAGTTGCGTCTTGCCCCCAACCCCTCGAAACAGCAGAATGTACACGGTCATGCGGCATTTAGACCAGATCTAGCTGCCCGTCGCGAGTGGGAAAACGCTTGCCGAGTGGGGGTCTACTCGGCGGCCACGAACCCCTCGATGATCACTAGATCCATGGTCGCGACGTCGATCCGTTTCTGTCTCGCCGCTTGGTAATCCGCGGAGTGGTAACATTGCTCCGCGGCATCGTAGCTCGGAAACTCGACGATCGTGTTGCGCGCTCGCGTCGTCCCCTCGGGAACCTCGTGGCGGCCGCCACGTACCAGAAACCGCCCCCCACACTTCTTGATACAGTCCGGCGCCAACCCTAGATACGCCTGGAACGCAACGGGATCGCTGACGTCCACACGCACAATCCAATAACCCTTTTGCATGGCATCGCGTATCATGAAACGCCCTTCATCGCGATCGATCTGCTCATGAACGCCGCAACGGAACTCACCGCCCCCCCTCGACCGTATCCACTCTACGTCGTTACCGGGCCACGGGGTTCCGGCAAGACGAGTCTCATCAACGCGTTGCTGGCGCTCCGGCCATCGCACGAACGCTGGGCAATCCTCCTGAACGAAGAGGGGCACACGCAGGTCGATCTGACCGCGGCGGGAGGCCAGGTTACCGTGAAGGACGCCGCCGGGGCGTGTGCGTGCTGCACGGGTCTAGTGGTGTTCGTCTCGACGTTGGCCGCGTTGATTCGCCAAACACGACCGGACCGGGTGTTCGTCGAAGCGGACGCTCAGGCAGCGCTCGAGCCGCTGCTCTCGTCCGTCCGAACGTCGTTCAATGGTTCCGTCGCCCTCGAGCGCGTGATCGCGCTGTCGACGCGTTCACTTCCGGAAGGCCATGACGACCCTGGCTACCTCTCCTTCGCCGACTGGCCCGACTCGCCAGCCCTGAAAGGTATTCTGGCCGCTCCCTCGCCAACGTCTCACCAGACTCCACCCGTGCGTTAGGTTAACCGATGACGACTCCGCTACGTACCTCAAAGGCGCTGCCGCCCATCTTGTACGGGACGGCTTGGAAGAAGGAGCAAACCGCGAGCCTGGTGCAGCAAGCGCTGAAGCTCGGGTTTCGGGGAGTCGACACGGCGTGTCAGCCGAAACACTACGACGAAGCAGCCGTTGGTCAAGGCATCGCCGCGTTTCTCCGCGACAGTGGGCTGTCGCGGGAGGCGTTGTACATCCAGACCAAGTTCACCTCCGTCGAGGGACAAGATCCGAAACGCATTCCCTATGATCGGAGCTCGCCGCTACGGGAACAGGTGGCAGAGTCCTGCGCGGTGTCTCGCAACAACCTCGGTGTAGACGTGCTCGATTGTTTGGTCCTACATTCGCCGATGCGTACTCTCGAGCAGACATTGGCAGTTTGGACCGCGTTCGAAGGTTTGGTGAACCAGGGCCTCGTGCGTTCGCTCGGCATCAGCAACTGCTACAGCATGCCGACATTGCACGCCGTTTGGGAGCACGCGAAGGTCAAGCCGGCAGTCTTGCAGAATCGGTTCTACAAGGACACCAACTACGACGTGAGCTTGCGTCAATTCTGCAAGCGTTTTGGTATCGCGTATCAAAGCTTCTGGACCCTGACGGCCAATCCGCACGTGCTGAAAGCGCCAGCGATCTCGAACGCCGCCAAGCGATTGGAGTGGACGGCGGCCCAAACGTTCTTGAGATGTCTCACTCAATTGGGCATCGTGCCGCTGGTAGGCACCACCTCCGCGTCACACATGACCGAGGACCTCGGGATCTTCGAAGGAGAGCTGAGCACTCACGAAGTGCAAGCGATCCTCGAGCTATTGCGTTGAAATCCTAAAAACCGCAACCCGGTAACAGCGCTCGAGCGATGTCGGTGAGTGCCATCGTCCCAGAGTCGCTGCCTCCAGATACGGCGTCGATCCCGGAGGGCGGCGTGCCAGTGCCGAATTCGTCGTTTACCTCTGGGGCGCCGATCGTGAGCAGGTTCCAGCAAACCGTCTCACAAGGCTGTCGGAGGAGGAGACAGTCGTCGCTGACCCCCGCGTCGGCACCGTCCGGCGCCGACTGGAGGCGCTGGTCCAACGTCAGTTGATAAGGTCGACAGAACTGGAGACAAGGTTCGATCGTCGGGAGCTCACACGTCAAGAGCGCGTCGCGCAGCGTGGCACAGACGCCATCCCTCACGCGCACCGAAGAATTGCCGCTCCAACAGACGAAGGCGTCGTCCGGGGCGTCCGTGTAACAGTCCAAAAGCTGCCGTTGCAGCGGCTCGCAATCGGGTGCGACGTCCTGCAACTCGCACTCTCGAACGCAGTCTTCGGGCTCTTGATCGCACTCCGAGCGCAACGTGGCCCGACAAAAATCGTCGCAAAACGTCGGCTGAATGGGGTATTCGTTCGAGCAGGCTTGGCCAGCGCCAAGGAGCACCAAGGCCGCGGTCCATTGCGGCGACTTGCACCATGCGATCCCGAGTTGAGCCATATTCTGCCAAAAGTCTCACGAGGCACGCCGCGAGCCCGCGTTGGCGTCACTCGACGTTGGCTCTTAACGGACTAAGCCAGCGCTCGCAAGCGGCTTGCTGGCTCTTGGGGAGCGTGCTCGGTGTCGTGGTGGGTGCGACCGAAGCGAGCGCGGACCCTTCTCGTGCGGTAGAACCACCTTCGGCGTCCACAGGCACCTTGCGCGTCGAGACGCCACGGCCATTGGTGCCGCTCACCGTGGCATACCCGGAGGGCGCCGTGGGCGAACACGTCGTCGTTCTGGAGCTCACGCTCTCGCCCGACGGGAACGTCACGCGCGCGTCGGCACTGGACGGCGCTACTCCGTTCGCTGAAGCGGCGGAATCGGCTGCGCTCGCCTGGGTGTTCACGCCGGCACGCCGTATCGACACGCGCACCGGCCAAACCACGGCAATCGCGGCGCGCATCCGGGTCGAAGTGCAATTTGCCCCCGACGTGATCGAGCCGGAGCCGGCGATCGCCGCGAACACCTCGAACGGCGTCGTGAGCGACGGCGGAGCTCCCACGCCGCCGCCCGTGCCGGAGTTCGAGGTAACCGTCGCAGGTCAACAGCTGCAAGGGGCGCGTCGCCTGTCGCGACAAGACGTCCGCCTGTTGCCGGGCGCCTTCGGTGATCCGTTCCGCGCCATCGAAGTATTGCCGGGGGTGACGCCGGTTGCCAGTGGTCTGCCCTTCTTCTACGTTCGTGGTGCGCCGCCTGGTAACGGCGGTTACTACTTCGGCGATATCCCGTTGCCCGCGTTGTTCCACGTCGGCGCGGGGCCTGGAGTGATCCACCCCGCGTTCATCGAGGGCATCAACCTATACTCAGGGACGGCTCCGGTTCGCTACGGTCGATTCGCGGGAGCGATCGTCGCCGCTGACACGGCGACGCCGGAAGGACAGAGTCGCACCGAACTGTCCCTGCGGTTGGTAGACGCGGGAGCGTTTCGTGAAGAGCCGTTTCGCGACGGCAAAGGGAACGTGATGCTCGCCGGGAGGTATTCTTATACGGGGCTATTGGTTCCGCTCGTCGCGCCCGGTGTAGAGCTCGGCTATTGGGATTATCAGGGACGCGTCGGCTACGCCTTGGACCGGCGCAACACGGTATCGCTGCTAGCGTTCGGGGCTCACGACTTCCTGGCAGCAGAGGACGATTCGGGCACGCGGCGGCAATTGTACGACGTCACGTTTCACCGAGCGAGGCTCAGCTTCACGCATTTGCTTGACGAGGACTCGGCGCTCAGCACCCACCTGGGCGTCGCGTGGGACGACACCAGCGCCGGAAATCCCCAAGGCAACGCGGGTGGACGCTTGAGCAAGCGAGGCACTACGGCCGCGCTCGACCTCACGCACCGTTTGACGCCAGAACTCCAAGTTCGGCTGGGAGTGAACACCGTCCTCGAACGCCTCGAGGCGGACATCGACGCCCTCGGCGGAAGGAGCGAAAACGACCCCATCGAGCGCGACGCGGACGGCGCGAACCTGGAGATTTTACCGGCTGCTGGTCTCCCCGATACGTACGAAGACCTGCTCGTCGCGGCTCGACGCGTCCGCCGTCAGGGCTCACTCTCGGGCTTGTTCGCGCCGCGCAACGACACGTTGGCGGGAGTATGGCTCGACCTTCCTTGGCGCCCGCGTGCCGGCCTCACGATCACCCCTGGAGTGCGTCTCGACTACTACGAAACAGGCGACGCAAACGCCTTCGCCTTCGAACCACGAGTCGATGCCCGGCTGCGCATCGCGCCGCGTCTACACGCTTTGCACGCGGTAGGGCTCTCTCATCAGCCGCCGAATCTGGGTGCGCCCGTCCCTGGTCTGAGCGCGTCCGTGGCCGACGGGCTCCAACGCTCCTGGCACTCGCATGCTGGGCTCGAGTGGAAGGTCACCGAACGGCTCGATGCATCGTTTACCGTATTTCAGAGCGCACTTTTCAGCGGCAGTGACTCGCTCGGATTGCTCAACCTGCAGCGCAGTGACCTGTCGGTGGATGCGACGGTCGACCGTGTGACGGGGCACGCCTACGGGCTCGAAGTTTACGCGAGAGGAGCGCTCTCGAGTGGGTTATCGGGCTTCGTTTCGTACACCTTGTCCCGAGCTACGCGTTCGGTGGGTAGACTCCATGGTCCGTCCACCTTCGATCGTACCCATGTGCTCAATCTGGCGTTGTCGTACGAACTCGGTCGCGGCTTTTACGCGGGATGTCGCAGTGTTTTCTACACTGGTGGCCCGGCGGAAGTTGCCTACCGTGAAGCAGCGATCGCCCCACCACGCGGGCCGTCGTACATTCGCCTAGACTGGCGCCTCGAAAAGCGATGGCCGCTCGCCACGACTGGCAGTCACTTGTCCGTCGTAGCCGAGACGCTCAACACCACCTTCGCAAAAGAGTCACTCAACGTCAGTTGCTACGCCTACGGTTGTTCGGCCCAACAGGTAGGGCCAGTCACCGTACCCAGCCTGGGCGTCGAGGCCAAGTTCTGACGTTTCTCGTTCAACGTCCGTGCACTCACTTGCCGACGCCGCCTCACGCCATGGGTGTACACAGGGCAGCGGCATCACCCAGGTTCGGGTTCACCAACCCCGCGAGCCGATGATCGCGGAAACACCCGTCGACGAACAAGTAGTGGCGGGCGTAACCTTCCACGGCGAAGCCGAGGCGCTGCAGCACTCGCGCGCTGCGTTCGTTGTGGGGCACGTAGCTGGCTTCGATCCGGTTCAACAACAGCCTTTCGAAGGCAAACTCGATGACGGCCCTGGCAGCTTCGGTGACGAAGCCCTGCCCTTGGTGGCGCGCGTCCACGTGGTACCCCAACGAACACGCCCGCCTGGCCCCGAGGACGATCTGACTCAGGGTGACCGCAGCCACGAAGTCGCTGTGCGGGGCTTGCCGCATACGCGCCCAGAACCGAAAGCAGGCGCCCGCTATCGCCTGCTCGCGATAAGACCGCGCGCGGCGCATCGCGTTTTCCAACGTGTTCCAATCCGGCGGCGGCGGCGGCGACCACGGCGCGAGATGCTCTTGGTTGCGGAGCGCGTAGGCGAACAAGTCGTGACTGTCATCAGGACCTGGCACCGTTAACCTGAGTCTCTCAGTTTCTAGGACTGGTGTTTCGCGGCTACCCCTCTGCCCCTCGACCGCGCTCAACATGGTGACATGGTAGCAGATCGCCTCCCGGCTCCTCGGACAAATCGTGCCACCTTCTCCCGTGGAGGCGAAGACGCGGTACTTCGTCGGATTAGAGGGCGAATCCGCGGCCGCGGGCCCGCGTGGCGCGCCTCACTTTGCCGTCACGACGGAGCAACCTACACACGACGAGCCTTCGTGCCCAGTGCCGAGCTTGACGTCAACGAAGCGCAACCCCTGCTGAACCGTGCGGGAGAAACCGACTTCGAGAACGCCATCGTGGAAAACAGCCTCGGAGCTGCCGAGATCTATCCAATGGGGCAAACGAAAGGTCTTGGAGAAGCTGCGAGCCGAAGGCGGGCCGTTGGAGTCGCCATCGGCCACCGTATGTCTTCCATAAATTAACACCTCCGACCCGGTGATGGCGACCGCCACCTCGTCGTGCCGGAAGTCGGGCAGTCGAACGGTGATGAGATACCGATGCGGGCGCACCTCCACGCCAAACAGGGGAGAGAAAGACCGCTCCTCGACCGAAACGACCGGCAGTTCTTCGAAGCCATCACTGCCAGCCAGGTGCCTGATGGCGTGCTCGGTTAGCGAAAGAGGTTCCTCGGGGGCCGGGAACTGCACCGGGCAGTCGCTGCTTGGCATCGTCTCACCCATGACGAGACCTATGGTTAGCAAAGCTCATACCAAACCAACTGCCCATCTCTCCCCGCCGTTTTGTCGCTGCTCTGGGACGACGCGCCGCGTCGCGCCAGCAGATGTTGCGGTTGGGTCGGCAAAGGCTGCGGGATTGTTCCGCAAATCCTCTGGCCGAAACACCTCGCGCAGGGGCTTCGCACCGAGAGTACGGTCCTCACCACCGCGAACCAGCTTGCCAAAGCCTGCCGCGGGCCCCACAAGAGGCGTGGGATGATCGATCAACCCCCGTTTCATCGAGCCGGGCGCGTGAGATGGTGGGGCTCGGTCGGCCTTGCCCTCTCGACGCCGCTGTCGACGAGTTGCACCTCCAAACCCGCTCCCTCTACTTCCCAGGTTACCATGTCCGAAACCGCTACTCCGTCTCCCGTCGTGTACCCGCTGACCGTAAAGACCCTGGACTCGAAGGCCGTCCCGCTTTCGGACTTCGAGGGGAAGGTCCTGTTAATCGTAAACACGGCATCCGAGTGCGGCTTCACCCCTCAATACAAGGGCCTCGAGGCACTACAAGCCAAATATGCCGACCGCGGCTTCACCGTGCTCGGCTTTCCCTCCAACGATTTCGGCGGTCAAGAGCCGGGCAACGCTGAGCAAATCGCCGCGTTCTGTACGAACATTTACGGTGTTACCTTCCCGATGTTCGAGAAGGTGAAGGTGAAAGGTGCCGAGGCGACGCCGCTTTATGCACTCTTGTCCGAGAGCCTAGGGGCGCCGAAGTGGAACTTTCACAAGTACCTCGTCGACAAACACGGCCACCCGGTGCAGGCGTTCCCGAGCAACGTCGAACCCTTGTCGCGTGAGCTCGAAGGTGCGATCGAGCGCGAACTCTCCCGCTAGGTTCGAAGTGCTCCGTTCCGATGCGCAAGGCCAGCAGCAGAATTCGCAAACGCACCTGGGGTGCTGAAATGGTAGACCCCTTGCCCGCAGTACGATGCCGCTTTCCCGTTCCTCCATTCATCTGAGCAGCACCCTCGTCATCTTCGCGACACTGAGCGCGTGTCGGGCGCCAAATCCCAGCGCGCCGGATGCCCGCGCCACGAGCGACGCCGTCACACCACCGACTCCGTCGCCACCGGAACTCGCGGCCGCTGTGCCCTTGGCGCCGCAATCGTGTGCGCCTCCGAAGGACCTCGGTGTCAGGATGCTCGGGCGGTTCGACGGCTGCAATCCGAATGGCCCCCGCTCCTCGTGGTCGGGGTCCGGATTCGTGGCCCGCTTCACGGGCACTGGTCTCCGAATGTCGGTGTCTGGCCCTGCCGTTAGGTTCACGGCGCTGGTAGACGGACATACGCGCTCGGAGTTCGTGACAGCGCCGGGCAAGGGGAAGTATGTAGTCGCATCGGGGCTTGACCCCGGTGAACACACGGTGTCCGTGTCTCGCCAAGGTGAAGCCAGCTTCGGCGCCATCGTGCTCGAAGGCGTGGAACCAATCACGGGAGAGTTGCTCGCTCCGCCGCCCGCGCCAGCACTGCGCATCGAAGTCGTCGGCGACTCGATCTCCGCGGGTTATGGCAACGAGGGCACGTCGCCGAGTTGCCCGTTCTCGGCAGATACGGAGAATCACGACCTCACTTACGGCGCGATATTAGCCCGGAGTCTGGGAGCGGAACTTTCGACGGTGGCATGGTCCGGTAAGGGGATCGTGTCCAACTACGGCGGCAACCGCGAGCAGCCGATGCCAACGTTGTACGATCGCGCCGAGCCCAACGACGTGCGCAGCGTCTGGAATTACGACGCCTGGCAAGCCGATCTCGTCATCGTCAACCTAGGGACGAACGATTACAGCACCAACAACGACCCGGAAGACGACGAGTTCACTCGTGCGTACGAACGACTACTCGCCACGATTCGTCTCCGCTACCCGGGCGCGCGGATCCTTTGCACGCTTGGGCCATTATTGGCCGGGAGCGACCTGACAAAGGCCGAAACGAACATTCGCGCGGCAGTTGCTCGGCGGACACTGGCCGGCGACCAACTCGTTCAGTTCCATGCGATGCGTGTCACGAACTCGAACCCAGGCTGCGACTGGCACCCCGGCCTCGCGACGCACGCGGCGATGGCCAAGGACTTGGAAGCCAAGGCGCGCGCCGCTTTGGCTCTCTCCACACCGAATTAGCAAGATCGGCCAGGCAAAGTGAAGGCCGTGCGCCTATCTTCCGTCGAGTGAACGCATCGTCCGAAAAAGCGCAGTACCTCCGCCGTTTCCGCCGCGTTCTGGACTACATCGAGCGGAACCTGGCAGAAACGCTGAGTGTTGCGGTGCTGAGCGACGTCGCGTCGTCTTCAGAGTATCACTTCCATCGACAATTCACGAGCTTGATTGGCACGCCCGTCTCCAAGTACGTTCACCTGAGACGCCTTCACGTTGCGCTCTGGCAGCTCGCGCACCGCCCAGAAGTCAGCGTGCTCTCGATATCGGCTCGGGCTGGCTACGAGTCCCCCGAGGCGTTTGCGCGCGCCTTCAAGCGCGTCATAGGGCTCTCGCCGTCCGAGTTCCGTAGGAAACCGACCTGGGGCGAGTGGCGGCAGGCCTATGCACCCCTGCGTAACAAGAGGATCGAAATCATGAACAGTGAACCGACTGCACCTACCGTCACCATCGTCGAATTTCCCGAGACCCGCTTGGCCGTGCTCGAACACCGGGGCAACCACGACCTGCTGCACACGACCATACAGCGATTCGTGGCTTATCGACGTCGCAATCAGCTCGATCGCGAACGACACGCGACCTTCAACTTGGTGTACGATAATCCACAGACCACCGAGCCCGAGGCGTTTCGCATGGACGTCGGCTGTGAGGTGAAGCGCGCAGTCGCGCCCAACGAGGAGGGCGTCGTGGAACGGACGATCCCGGCTGGTCCTTGCGCGCGGGTGCGTTGTCAGGGTGGTGACGAAGCCTTGGAGGCTTGTCTGCAATACCTGTACGGCGTGTGGCTGCCCACGAGCGGCGAAAACGTGCGCGACTTTCCACTGTTCTTCCAGCGCGTGACCTTCTTCCCAGACGTGCCGGAGCACGAGGCGGTCACGGACGTCTTCTTGCCGCTCGTGCGCCGAGGCGAGGGCGACAAGTGAACTTCCTAGTCCCCGAAGTTCGGCGCGCGAGACGTCGCGTCAACGCAAGCTCGATGGCGGCGCGTGACTGGATGGGCCGACGAGCGGAAGACTGAACGAAATGCGGGCACCCTTGCCAGCTTGGCCTTCGGCCGTCACGCTCCCACCGTGACGTGAGACGATTCGCTCCACCAACGCCAAACCTATGCCCAGGCCCTCGAAGTCTCCACCACAAACTCGCTGGAACGGTTCGAAGATCCGACGGGCAAGTCGAGGTTCGAATCCGATTCCGTTGTCCTGAATCCAGAATTCGGCGACGCCCGGCTCGGAAGCGCCACCGCCAACGCGGATGGTGGCTCGTGGGCTCATGCGAGTGTACTTTATGGCGTTGGATATGAGGTTGTCCCACACGTGACGCAGCAGCGCTCGGTCGGCGACGACCTTCGGCAGCGAGCCCAATTCGAAGTTGATGGTGCGGTCGTTGAGGCTGCCCGCGTGAAAGTTGAACACCTCGAACACCAGAGAAGTCATGTCGACTTCCGCGCTGTCCAATTGCCGATACCCATACTCGGCGAGCCTCAGCAGAGCCTCCACCATGTCCTGCATTCGTTGGGTGCCTTCACGGATGATGCGCAGTGTGCGCTCGAGCTCTGGATTCTCGATGCCCGCTACGTACTCGGGAATCATGTCCACGTAGCCAGATACGCGGCGCAGAGGACCGCGCAACTCGTGGGCCAAAGAATGGGTAAACCCTTGAAGATCCCGGTTGCGCTGCTGCAACTCGGCCGTCTTGTGGCGCAGTCGCTCAGCCAAGTGTTTTTCCTCGGAGATGTCGTCGATGACGGCAACGAAGTGCAACGGCGCGCCACCT
>CBINDO010000263.1:0-11845 GCA_966249405.1 uncultured bacterium
GACGGCCTCCACGCCGTCCGCTGCGAGCAGCACTTCGAACCCGGCACCGCGCAGTGCACGAGCTCCTAGACGCCTCACTGCCTCCTCGTCATCGACGAACAAAACGCACGGTTTGGGTTCCGTGGCTGGGGTGGACTGTCCGTCCCCTTCGGTTGGCGCGGTGGGCAGGTTCACCCGGTGGTTCTAACTTAGAATTGGCTTCGGGCAAAGCTTACCATGCCTTCGAAAGCGTCCCGCCACGCGCGACTGCCCAGCCTCGTGGCCTGCGTAGCGGGTGAACTGGCTGTAGCGCGAAGCGAGCCGCTCCACTAGCATCGAGGCCTCGGCGTTTGGTTCCTGGCCATGACACAAGACCTTTCCAACACCACCTCTCCCCAGGACTCTCCTCGCAGAGTCGTGGACTTCTTCACCCTGCCGCGCCCCGTTCAGGACCGAGTGGTTGCTTCGTTGACGGGTCATGGCGTACCAGCCGTGTTGGCTTTTGCCGCCAACCCGGCTTGGCGTGTGCAGCGGTGGGCGTGGCTCGCCGTGTTGTTGTTCGCTGCCCTCGTTGGCTTGGGTAGCGTGGGCTTCGGGCATCTCGGGAGCCCGAACGCCCTCCACGCTGGAACCTTCCTCGTCGCCTACGTGTTGGTCGGGGTCCTGTTTTGCTTGGCGATCACCGTTTTCTTGATGGCAGGTCGTCCTAGTGACTACCCGTTTGCCTTGGGCACATACCTGCTTCCGGTAGGAGTGATTGAGGTGAACCGGCGTCGTCTGGTCATCACGTCCATCGCTGAATTACAGCGCGTCGAAGCCGAGGGCGCTCGGCTGCGCGTCGTTTTCGGGTCCGGTGTCTTTCGTTTCCCCATGCCCAGTGGCGGGGACGTGACTGCCTTGCGCAGCGAATTGGAAGGTTATCGGAGCCAGTGGATTGCAGCGTTCCGAGCCGGGGATCGGCGTACGCTCGCGGGACTCGATCCGGTCCGCGATAGCGGTTTCTCCAATCCGCTATCGTCGCGCGCGACGATTCCGCGGGTGCGCACGCGGGCGACCCCACGCGTCATACTCGGCGTTGCCATTGGCGCGGTAACCGGACTTGCGTTCTTCTACGGGCGCAATGCCCTTGCCGAACGCAGCATCTATCGCAAAGCGGTAACACTCAACACCGAGCAGGCTTATCGGGCGTACCTTGCCAACGGAGGAAAACGCAGCGATGTCACGGAATGGCGACTACCGCAGGCGGAGTTGATCGCGGTCAGTGGCAACTTGGCGGCCATCGAGAAGTACGCGAGGGAACACACCGACTCCAAGATCCGTGAAGATATCGAGAAGCTGTTGCGCCTCGAACTGCTCGAAGAGTTGCGTCGCGTGCGCACCAGCGCGGACCTCACGGCGCTCGACTCCTTCAAAGAAACGCACCCCGACCATGCGTTGGTCGCCGAAGAGTTGGCGTCGGTGCGGCATGCGGTTTTTCGCGCTGCCTACGAAGCCTTCGAGAAGAAGTACGCGCCGAACAAAGCCGCCAGCGCGTTCATATCGGACTTGATCACTCACGCGGAGCACAACGGCCCCGACATCGACGTGCGGATCCGGCGCGAACTGCCGCCGAGCATGGACCGCGCCGATTCCGCGATCCGCAAGAGCTCCTACTTCACCGGGCAGAAGGCCGTGCCTTCACAGTACTTTCGCGGCGAGGCGGCTGAAGCGCGTGAAGCCGTCGTGACCAAAGCGCTTGCCGACGCGCTGCAGTCCGCGTTTCCGACGAGCATTCTCCATTTCGTCACCAACCGTGGCGAAGAAGGTGCTGGCCCCGAACCCAGCGTTCAGCGGCCGACCCTATTGATCAGTTACAAGACCGAAATGTCGGGCGGCTATACGACCAATCGTCCCCGCGGCGTCTACGTTGGGCTGGGGATGATGTTTCAATTCGCGGGCTTGGTGCCCGGAGTGAAAGAACCGTTCCGATTTAAGGACTCAGCCTGGTTGCCGCCTGATATCAACGAAATTTCCAAGAACCTGCTTCGACCGGAACAGGTATATGAGGCCAACGCGGCCGAAGGATTCGAGCGCTTTTTGAATGGACTGTTGGGACGCCTGTTCGGAGAACGAGGCGGCCTGCGGATCAGCCTGAAGAAGGCGAACAGCGAAGGGTCCGCACCGGCGGCGGCGCAGCAAGAACTACCAAATCACGGAGAATGACAATGAGTAGAGTACTGATCATCGGGGCCGGCGGGGTCGGCGGAGTCGTCGCCCACAAGTGCGCCCAACTGCCCGAGGTATTCTCGGAGATTTGCCTGGCGAGCCGCACGCTGTCGCGCGTCGAGAACATCGCCAAGCAACTGCCCCGCGCCGTGAAGACGGCGCGCGTCGACGCCGACAACGTCCCCGAGACGGTCCAGCTGATCCGCGAGTTCAAGCCTGCTTTGGTGATCAACGTGGCGCTCCCGTACCAAGATTTGACGATCATGGACGCGTGCCTGGAAACCGGCGTCGACTATCTGGACACTGCGAACTACGAGCCCCCAGACGAGGCCAAGTTCGAATACAAGTGGCAGTGGGCGTACCGAGAACGCTTCGAGAAGCGTGGCATCATGGCCCTCTTGGGTTCTGGGTTCGACCCGGGCGTGACCAACGTCTTCTGTGCTCACGCGCAGGAAGAGCTGTTCGACTCGATCGATACGGTGGACATCGTCGACTGCAACGCAGGCAGCCACGGCAAAGCGTTTGCGACCAACTTCAACCCCGAAATCAACATCCGCGAAATCACCCAGCCCGGTCGATACTGGGAGCGCGGCGAGTGGAAGACGGTAGCGCCGCTGAGCGTTGCCCAAGACTTCGACTTCCCCGGAGTTGGGGTGAAGAAGGCGTACCTTCTTTATCACGAGGAACTCGAGTCCCTCAGTCAGAACATTCGCGGGCTCAAGCGCATCCGATTTTGGATGACCTTCGGGGACGCGTACCTCACGCACCTGCGCGTGCTGGAGAACGTCGGTATGACTCGCATCGATCCAGTCATGTACGAGGGTCACGAGGTCGTTCCGATCAAGTTCCTCAAAGCGTTGCTGCCAGATCCCGCCTCACTCGCCGAAGGTTACACGGGCAAGACCAGCATTGGTTGCATCATCTCTGGAACGAAGGACGGCAAGCCCCGCCGAGTGTTCATTTATAACGTGTGCGACCACGCAGAGTGCTACCGCGAGGTCAAGGCGCAAGCCATTTCGTACACCACCGGCGTACCCGCCGTCGTCGGTGCCCGCATGATGCTCGAGAAGCATTGGCACAAACCTGGCGTCTACAACATGGAAGAGTTCCCGGCGCGACCGTTCCTGAACGAGCTCGCCAAGCGTGGATTGCCATGGCACGTGCTAGAGTTGCCCCCTACGGAAACGGTGTAAGAGATGAGCACGTTTTCGGAGGCCGGAGCCGTCGCTTCGAAAGATCCCGCCCCCGCATTCGTCGAGGACGCACTGTCGGTTCAGACGCCGGCGTTCGTGATCGATGAAGAGCAGTTGGAAGACAACTGTCGAATGCTGCGGCACGTCCAGACGGAAAGTGGAGCCAAGGTGTTGCTCGCCCTCAAGGGCTACGCGGCATGGTCCACGTTTCCGTTGCTCTCCAAATATCTGAGTGGGGTCACGGCGAGCGGCCCGTTCGAGGCCCGCCTGGGGCGCGAAAAATTTGGTGGCGAGGTCCACTGTTACGCCCCTGCGTTTAGCGACTTGGACATCGTCGAGACGCTGACTGTCGCCAATCACGTGGTTTTCAACTCGTTCTCCCAATGGGAGCGGTTTCGACGCTCCTGCAATGCGGCGCAAGCGGGGAGGTCCGTCGAGAATCCGTTGGACTTCGGAATTCGCGTAAACCCGGAGCACTCGGAAGTCGAGACGCCCCTCTACGACCCGTGCCGACCGGGTTCCCGTTTGGGTGTCACTTTCGCGGAATTCAGCGGACGTGACCTCACTGGCCTGAGCGGACTCCACTTTCACACGCTGTGCGAACTCGACAGCGACGCCCTCGAGCGCACCGTGGCTGCGTTCGAGCGGCAGTGGGCCGACGTGATCCCGAACCTCAAGTGGGTGAATTTCGGTGGCGGTCACCACATCACGCGGCCGGGCTACAACGTCGAACGCCTGATCCGCGTCGTGAAAAACTTCCGGCAACGTTATGGGGTGGAGGTTTACCTCGAGCCGGGCGAGGCAGTCGCGCTCAACGCGGGGGTGCTCGTCGCGTCGGTTTTGGACGTCATCAACAATGGCGACAAGATCGCGCTCTTGGACATATCCGCAACCGCGCACATGCCGGATGTCCTCGAGATGCCGTACCGTCCGAAGATCATCGGCGCTGGCGAACCAAACGAGAAAGCCCACACGTACGTCTTGGGCGGAGTGACTTGTTTGGCCGGCGACGTGATTGGCTCCTATTCGTTCGAGCAGCCCCTGAAGGTCGGCGACAAGTTGGTGTTTTGCGACATGGCCATTTACACCATGGTCAAGACGACGATGTTCAACGGTGTTCGGCATCCGGACATCGTCGTGCGTCGCGGCGTCGGGCAGTGTGACTTGGTGCGTCGCTTCACGTACGTGGACTTCCGAGATCGACTGTCTTGACGGCGGCGCGAAGCGAGTGGAGACGCGTCCGGCAGTCTCCGCTCGTTTCTTTTCGGGGCGCCCCAAGCCGCGAATGCAGCGGCTCGCGAGCGCTGACGCGTGGTCTCATCCGTTCCCACCAGGTCAATTTCGCTAGGTGCGAGACGTGGCGTCGCTGGTTTGGTAGGGTGACCTCCGACACGGAGCTCCCTATATGACGGAATCCTCGACCCCGCCGGGGCTAGAGCGAACGTTGGTCGGCCCTTCGAGCCAACACCGATTCGAGATCCTTTACAGGATCGGGATAGCGCTGTCGGCCGAACACGACCGAGGCAAGTTGGTCGAACGGATCTTACTCGAGGCCAAGCGGCTGTGCTCGGCCGACGGAGGGACGCTTTATTTGGTCGAAGGTGAGACGCTGCGTTTCGCCATGACCCACACCGATTCGCTGGGGATAGCGCAAGGTGGCAGTACGGGCAACCCGATCGACCTCCCGCCGATTCAGCTGTTCTCCGCGACTGGGGAGCCTGTCCGAACTAGCGTCGCGACCCGCGCATTCCACGACAGGAAGCCAGTGCACGTCGCGGATGCGTATCAGGCCGCCGGCTTCGACCAGAGTGGGTTTCGCGCGTTTGATCGTGCCAAGGGTTACCGTTCCGTCTCACTTCTGGCCATACCGCTGATGAGCGGAGTGGGTGAGGTGATTGGTGTTCTGCAGTTGGTCAACGCGACGGACCCCAACACCAAGCAGCCAATCGCGTTCGAGGAAGAGCTCCAAATGACCGTCGAGGCGCTCGCCGCTGCGGCCGGCGTCGCTCTCGACAATCAGTCTCTCCTCGAAGACCAACGCAACCTCCTCGACGCCTTCATCCGCCTGATCGCCGAAGCCATCGATGCCAAGAGCCCGTACACGGGAGGGCACTGCGAGCGGGTGCCGATCTTGACCGAAATGTTGGTCAAGTCTCTGTGTGAGACAGACGAGGGCCCGTACGCCGACTTTCGACTCTCCGACGAAGAGTGGCGTGAGCTGCGCGTCGCAGCCTGGCTCCACGACTGCGGCAAGGTCACGACGCCCGTGCACGTCATGGACAAGGCGAGCAAGCTGGAGACGATATTCGACCGCATCGAGATGGTCGCGGCTCGTGTCGAGGTACTCAAGCGCGACATCGAGCTGGAGGCTTGGAAGGCCGTGGCACAAGGCGCCGAGCGCGGCGTCCTCCAGCAAGCGAAGCTGGCGGCGCTGCGGCTCGACGAGGACATGGCGTTTCTGAGGCGCGTGAACGTCGGCGGGGAGTCCTTGGCGGAGGTCGACAAGGTGCGGATCCAGGAACTCGCCAACTTGACGTTCCAGGTGGGGGGGCACCCAATGCCGTTGCTGGAGCCGAGCCTCGTCGAGAACCTGTGCGTCACGCGAGGGACCCTCACGGAAGAGGAGCGCCTCGTGATCAACGAGCACATGGTGCAGACGATCAAGATGCTCGAGGCGCTGCCGTTTCCGAAGAACCTCAAGCGTGTCCCCGAATATGCCGGCGGTCACCACGAACGGATGGATGGAAAAGGTTACCCGAGGGGCATCTTTGCCTCCGACATGTCTCTGCCAGCGCGTGCGTTGGCCATCGCCGACGTGTTCGAAGCCCTCACGGCGAGTGACCGGCCCTACAAGTTGGGCAAGACGCTCAGCGAATGCGGCAAGATCTTGGCGAACATGAAGAAGCACAACCACCTGGATCCAGAGCTGTTGGACCACTTCGTGCGTTCGGGAGTCTTGCGGGCGTACGCAGAGAAGTTCTTGCCTGCGTCCCAGATTGACGAATGGACCGGCGAAGAAGTGCTGACTGCCGAACCTCTGCCGTACACCTTGCCCGATGAACCCCAACGTGCCTCGCGGTGGAGCGGATTCCGCCCCGAATATGCGGCCCGACTTCGCGCGAAATCCGCCTCCGCCAAGGGCTAAGGATTGGCGTGCGAGAGCGGTGCCGCGCGCCATTTCACGAGCAGTGCTCGCGCTGAGCCGCAAAGCGCCTCCCACTCGCGAGGCGACCACAAATTGACGTAGTACGCGACGCTCACGAGCGAAAACGGGCCTACGTCGAACAGGAGCAAGATCCACGCATGGAGCAACAATCCAATCGTGGCCCACACGTATCGAAGGTCCCATCGGGTGAAAAGCGCCCGCAGCCACCGCGGTGATGCTGCCTCGGTATTCCGATAATACCAATGGAGGCCGAGCAGGATCGAAACGTGTTCCCAATGCCACGCCACGGCCGTGGAGAGCCGAAGTAGGGGATCGAGGCGCCACGGTAGCGTGCCGAGGTCCCAGCGTAGCCACGTGGGGTCGTTGAGCACGAAGTGCAACGCTGTGTAGCCGCCCATTGGGGTCCAAGAGTGTCCCACCTTCTGGAGTCCGGTCATCGTGTACATGAGCAAGACCTGAAAGACGAGTACGGCGCGGGGCCAGGTGGGCACCAGGACCTGACGCCGGAATCGCCCGTAAGTCAGGAGACAGTCTACGGAGAGCGTTGACGTCGACGCCGTGAACCCGAGGACGAGGAGACCCAAGCAGATCAGGGAATCATAACCACCGCTGGCATTTTCGTTCAGGGTGCGTAGGGCGACGTAGGACTGCTGCGCTAGGAGGACCGTGACTCGACCACCGAATCCGACCATCGCTAGGCTCGTCGTGATGCCGCAGAAGCAGAACACGTCGGACACCGTCGCAGAGCTCAAGCCCCCGAGCGCTCGGAACATCCAGTGGCGCGAGCCGAGGGCCGAGATACCGCCCTCCTTCGCGCTGATCCACGTCACCAAGAAGACGTCGTCGCGCGTCATGATGGCGAGGCTATAGAGGGCGCCGAGGCACAACAGGATACGGAACAGCGCGATGCTGGTGGCGCGCTCGCGTCGATTGGCGCACGCGTGGAGGAGGGTGAGCCAGTGTCTCACGTCACAGCTCCTCTCCCCGGTCGAAGGTCAATTCGTGTCGAAACTTGCCGCCTTTGCGCCCGAACTCGGTTACGTCCGAAAACCGTGGCGCATCTTCTGGCCCAGGCGTCGACCAGGTGTAGATGCGTATGCGAACCCTCGACGCGCGTGGGTACTCCTCGAAAACGCGTTTTGCCGTCCAGGCTGCCAGCGCTTCGTAGGCGGCGTCGCGACCTCCGCGGCCGATCCGACCCAGAAGCTTTCGGACGCGGTGATGCTCGAAGAATGCGGCGTGCCAGGTGTGTTGGCTCGACCGTGAGACATATATTGGAGCGAAGCCGCCGCCCTCGTCCGCTTCGACCCACAGCCGCGACGGCGTCGTCTGTGGATTGGAGAACATGCGCCAACTTTGACCGAAGCCGAGCTGCTGCGGCAGCCAGGACAGCGGACGCATGACGGCGCTGTAGGTGCGCAAGTAGCGACGCGTGAAGTCCCACAGCCACCGCTTCATCTCCGCGCCGGACACCTCGAACCCCAGTCCGGTCAGGGTGTGGGCCCAACGAGTGAACTGCTCCGCGTTGTGCGGACTATCCCAGACCTGTTTGTTTGCGAGACGGGAGCCCGCAGGCAGGGTGAACGCGAGACAAACGAGGATGTAAGCTGCAAGGGCGCAGGTGCGTAACCGCTCGCGCCAAGGGCGCCGAGAGAAGGAAACCGCGTCGGCCATCGTCAGCGCATCGTCACGAGCTCTTCTGCCGCTGTTGGGTGAACGGCTATGGTGGCGTCGAAGTCGGATTTTCGCGCGCCCATGCGCAACGCCACGGCGAAGCCTTGGATCATCTCGTCAGCGCCGAGGCCGACGACGTGGATGCCGACGACGCGCTGCTCCGGCCCAGCACACACGAGCTTCATCGCCGTTTTGGGCTTGGTGTCCGAAAGCGCGTAGAACATGTTCGTGAAGCGGGTCGTGTATTCGCGCACGTTCTCTTTGCCGAAGGTGCCCAGCGCTTGCTCGGTGGTGAGACCAACGGTCGCCACCGGTGGATGAGTGAAGACCACGGTTGGCACGATCCGCGTGTCCAGTGCGGCCTCTGGTTGTCCCCCGAAGAGGCGATCGGCGAGCTTGCGGCCGGCCGCGATAGCGACTGGCGTCAAGTGCCAACCCGGCGTGACGTCGCCCAGTGCGTAGACTCCTGGGACGCTCGTATTTTGAAACGCATCGACCCGCAGATACCCATCGGAGCTGAGCTCGATCCGGGCTCGCTCGAGGCCCAACCCCTTGGTGGCAGGCGCGCGCCCCGTCGCCCAGATCAGACAATCGAAGCCCGCATACTCCTTTCCGTCTGCAATCACGGCTTTCAACTTGCCGGCTTCCGTTCGGTGGAGACGTACGACTTCCTGGCGCGGCTTGAAGCCGATGCCTGCGGCGTCGAGGTGAGTGAGTAGTTCGGTGCGCACGAGCGAATCGAAGTGGGGGACCACGCCGTCGTACTTCGAGATCAGCGTCACCTCCGAGCCCAATGCTCGCAGCGTCGAGGCAAACTCCACCCCAACATAGCCAGCGCCTACGATGGCTACAGACTTCGGCTGCTCTTTGAGTGCGAAGAATCCGTTGGAGCTGATCCCGAGCTGTGCTCCCGGCAGTTCGGGGATCCGCGGAAAGCCGCCGACGGCGACGAGGATGTGTGGTGCTTGTAATTGGTTGCCGTTTACTTCGAGGGTGTTGGCTGCGACGAACTTGCCGTAGCCCTCGAACACCTCGACGTTTTCGCGCCGGAGGTTCTCCGCATAGATGCCGTTCAATCGCGTGAGGTAGGCGTCGCGGCGAGTTTTCAGCGTCGACCAATCGAGCTTTGGCGTGTCCGTGCGGAACCCGTACGCCGCGGCGTCCACCTGAGCGTGCGCGAGTGACGCAGCGTTGTACATCACCTTCTTCGGCACGCAGCCGAGATTGACGCATGTCCCACCGAGTTGACGACTCTCGATCAACGCGACCTTGGCGCCGTAACTTGCCGCCCTCCGTGCCGCCGCGAGTCCGCCACTGCCGCCTCCCAAAACCAAAAAGTCGAACTTCGTCATGACGTGTGCATCCGGTGAGGCACCGTGAGGTGCCGCGCACGACGATAGTCGACTGCTCCCGTCTTACAAGGGCACAGCTTCGCTGGCAGCCGAAATGCCGCTGACCGCGGGCGCGGCCGGGGTAGCGTCGGCAGCGGGGGCAGGTGTATTGTGGGGGCTTCCTGCCGCTTGGCCCGTGACATGCCGTTCGTGGGCGTCGACGAGTGCCGCTCGCTCGCCGACCGAGGCGGCAGCTTCGAACAACGCGACGGCCAAGTCGTCGCAAGAGGTGCTCGCTCGATGGCACGCGCGCAGGCGAGCCAACTTTTGCTCGCGGCTGAGCCGTTGCAAGTAGGCGAGCCGCTGCTGCTGGAGTTGACGCTTCTCCTCTCGCAGTCGTTCTGTTTCCGCGGCGATCAGCGCGAGCTCTTGTCGATGTTGCTGATCGAGCTCGGTCAGCCGCTGCTGGTGCTCGCGGTCGCGGCGAGCGTCGTCGGTCTCACGCTGGGCCCGGAGCGCTCTCTCGTAGTCTTCGTCTTGGCTTCGTCGTTCGCGGTGTGCGGCTTGCTCCAGCGCGCCGCGGAACCGACCACGCGCACGACTCACCAAGTCGGCGTGGGAAGCGCACCCAATCCAGCAGCTCTCCTCGGCCGCTTCAGCGGCGTGAACCAATCCGCGACAGTCGTCGACGTCCAGACAGCCCGTCGCGAGCCGGGCGCTCACGCGTTGCTCCGTTAGGCGAGAGTGAAACACCGCCCCTGCCAGCAGCGCCAAAGCCACAGCGCCGCCGAGAAGCCACTTGGATGGTAAGCGCCGTGAGGCCACTTCCACCGTGACCGGCGTCCAAGTCGGGGTGCGGTGTGGGAACAGGGGGGTCACGACGGCCAGCGGACGGCGCGGAGGTGCGTCGGTTGCAGCGACCGGGGGCGGGTGCTGGGCTGAATCCATACCCGGCGTGAACGACGTCGGGGTGCTGCCCTTGAGCAGAGTGCGCCGTAAACTTGGTTCGACCGTCAAAGGTTTGGCAGGCTGCCGTCGTGCGCGCTCTGCTCATTGGATTCGCCGGACTAACATTGGTGGCCGGATGTGGCGGAGCTCCGCGGCCGACCTACGCCACGGGCTGGTTCGCCGAGCAATCAACGGTGCCGGCAGCTTGGAACCCAAGGGACGCGGGGGTCTCCATGTTGCCGGTGGGTGAAGAGTGTGTCGCGTGGCTCGGCCAACTCGGGATCAACTTCCGGCGTCTCGATGACCTGCGAGGCGTCGATACGCCAGTCGAGGTCATGGGCCCCATCGCCGGAGTAACCTATGTCACGGCTGGCAAAGTGAGCGTGATCGGTGACTGTCGTCTGATGCTGGCGCTCGACTGGGCGTCTCGCACGCTGAATCGTGTGGGGATCACCGAGGTGAGGCATTCTGGCGCGTACGTGTACCGCACGACCAGCCGTGGGCGCCCGAGCCTGCATGCGCGAGGCCTCGCGATCGACGTACACGCGGTCAAGGCTGGAGGAACTTGGTACGAGGTCGAACGCGACTACGCGACGGGGCAGGGACCGGTGTGCGACGCGTGGCAGCCGTTCATCAATCACGTCTACTGTCGGCTGTCTCAGTTGAACCTGTTCCGCGAGCTGATCACTCCTGACCACAACTCGGAACACCACGACCACTTTCACCTCGGCGTCGCGCACGCTGGCTAGCCGAGCGCCAAGAAGGTCGCTCGACACGGTGTGTCGCGAGGTGGGTTCGGAGACGCCCAGTGGGTGCCGGCGCGCCGATGGGCGACGTCAAGGCGTTGACGATCGGCCGTAGATCTCGTGTCGAGTTTTCGGGCGCCGCAGCAGATTCTGCGCCGTTGGCCTTGGCATAGTTCTCGCTAACAATCAGCCGTGGCCACCACCGCAGCTGCGTCCAAAGAATCCGACAACTGGAGCGAGCTAGCGGTTCCTCTAGCCATCGTCGGCATCGTCTTGATGATGGTGTTGCCGCTTCCGGCGTTGCTCATCGACCTGCTGCTCGCGCTCAGCCTGGCCATCGCGATAGGGGTGTTCCTGATCGGCCTGTTCATGGAACACCCGCTGCAGTTCAGCGCATTCCCCGCCGTCATCCTCGTCGCGACGTTGCTCCGGCTGAGCGTCAACGTCGCTACTACCCGTTTGATCTTGCTTCACGGCGCCGAAGGGGGAGGGGCCGCCGGCAAGGTCATCGAGACGTTCGGCAAGTTCGTCGTCGGTGGCAACGTCGTCGTCGGTATGGTCGTGTTCTTCATCTTGGTCGTGATCAACTTCGTCGTGATCACC
>CBINDO010000264.1:0-11799 GCA_966249405.1 uncultured bacterium
TTACAGCACGGTTTCGGCGAGCCTGAACACGACAGCTCCGATCTCGGGTGGAGGCGACGCACGCGTCGAGTTCACCCACTACAGTAGTCCAGGCGCATACAATGAGTGGGTCAACCTATTCTTGTACATGAACGACGGCATCGTCGACGTCACGGGCTACACGCAGATCGAAATGACGCTACGCGCGGACAGGTTCCGCTACGTGCGCGTGCGCGTGGGAGGTGCCGCCGCGAGTGACGAGTTCGGTGGCGCTTGGGACGAATTCGGGGCGGACTTCGCCGTCGACGTTTACCCAACACACATCACGCTGCGACTACACGAGCTCGTGTACCCCACTTGGGCCAAAGACGCCTGGGAAGACGGCCAAGGCTGGGTCGTCTCCGACGAGGTGGCGCGCGAGCGTTTCCTCGCGACGATGTGGGGCTTGATCTTCGTTCCCGGAGCCGACGTCGACGAGTATGGCGAACTCGCCGCGGCTACGGACAGCGGCTTCTTGGAGGTCGACGACATCTACTTCCGCTAGATGAAGTGCCCCAGGTGAGCCCGTGGCGCGACACACACGCGGGCTCACCTTCAGAGAGGCCTTGCTCGATCACCGATATTCGGCGGGGACCTCGAAGTGAGTGAACCAGCCCGCGAGCCCGCCGATGATCACGACGCAAGAGACCGTTCCCAACAGCACAAACGTGTTCACTCGCTTCGGCCACAGCGCCGCCCCCACGTGGACGAAAAAGCTGAGGATCCCCAACGTGTAATAAGGCACGAACCACACGGCGAGCGGCCAACGCAGAACGCCGGCTGCCCAGTAAAAGTTCGAGTCGAGCCCCACGACCCAGCGCTGGATCAGGGCCGCCGCGGTGTGCGCCACCAGGAAGAAGCTGAGGTACGCTCCCGACCACCTCCTGTATTTGCGCAGCAGCGGCTGTTCGACTCCGGGCCGTGGCCGCGTCTGCAACCACAACGCGACTCCGGTCACGGCCTGCAACGCGATACTGAGCAGCAGCAGCGGTTCGCAGACCGGGTTTTGGTAAATCCACCTCAACACGCGTTGCACTGCCCCGTGTGTGGCGGGACCAAGCGGCGTGAGCCAGTGGTTGCCGAGGTGGAGAAACCCGAACGTGGTGAGGACCAACGCAGAGAGGCGGTGAAGTTTACGCGCCGTCAGCGGCGCAGTTACCGAGGTGATGGTGGCGTTCATGCTGCCAAGACGAGGTGCGCCACGATTCCGTGACGAACAATCGACGCGACTCGACGCCGCCCGGGTGACCGCGGGGCCGGTGCTCGAGGCAACCCCGGGCTACCGTTCACTGCCAGTGACGCAATCGAACCCGGAGGAGCTCCCGGTTGCGCCTGCGGGTCCGCTGTTGGTCGGCAACTGTGAGGCGGCCAGTTGCGCGTTCCACGGCGACGTCGGTGAGCTAGTGCTATTCGACCGTGAGCTCACGAGCGAAGAGACGGCCCGAACCGTCGCCTACTTGACGCACAAGTGGTCTCTGGTCGAGCCGACCAACTGAGTTGGGCGCGGCGTTCTTCTGAGCGCGAAGCTCGGCTTCGTTTCGTCAGGGGCAGTCGCTGAACAAGAAGTCCGCCGGGATGCGCGTCTTCAACGTCGCGTAAGCATCCGACTCGCAGTAACCGTAACCGTTGCCGTAGATGCTCAGGTTTTGGAGCGACGTGAGCGGGAGTAGCGGTGTGACATCCTCGATGTGGTTGTACGGCACGCGAAGCTCTTGTAGGGCCGTGAGCGGCTGCAACCCCTCGAGCGAGGTAACGGCGGTAGCTTCCAGCGAAAGAAAGGTGAGCTGCGTCAGGTTACCCAGGGGCTCGAGGCTGCTGTAGAAAAGGTCATTGTAAGCCAGGTTCAGATTGCGGAGCTCGGTGAGACTCGCCAGCGGGGTCAAATCACTGACCTGGTTCTTGCCCAACATGAGATCGTTCAAGCTGGAGAAACACTGGATCCCGGTGATGTCCTGGATGGAACCAAAGCTCAGATCCAAGCTGAACATATACTTGACCGAGTCCGGGTCTACGGGGTCCGCCGTGATGTTGTTCCTCGACAGCATCTCCTCGAAATGGGAGTCGGGGACACGGTAGGTTCGCAGACACTCGAGACAGCGATTGCTCTGCGTGAGCCAAGCGCCGTTCACGCACTGTTGCTCGAGGTAGCCGCTGAAGCCACATTCACTGTCACTCGTACGGCGCGTGCCGTTGACGCACTGGTCGTCGTCGATGCAGGAGCTCGTGTCGTCGACCCACTGCCCCTCGGCGCAGGCGGTGAGATACCTGCCACTTTCGTTCGGGCCGCACGGCGTCTCGCCGACTTGTTGAGCCCCATCTTCACAGACGTCGGGGTCGTCACAGGCCGTCGTTTGCCAGAGCCCATTGACGCATTCGAGCGAAGGTGTTCCGCGCTGATTGATGCCGCAAGTCTCCTCGGTTTGCGGCACGGCGTCGCCCGGCAGACATACGACGCACGAATTACCTTCGTCGGCTTGGCGGCAACGATTGCCATTGGGTGAGTCCGCGCAACCGCGGTGGTCGATGGGGTCGCACACTTGGCAAGTGCCACCAACGCAAATCAGACCGCCGCACTCGTCGTCCCCACCACACACCTGCTCCGTCGACGTGTCATCGCTCGTGGTCGTCGGGTCGCTGGTCGGTTCCGCGGTCGTGTCCGAAGACGTGAGGGCTTCTGTCGTAACTGGCGCGGACGACGCCGACGATGCCGTGTCGGAGCTAGGCCCCGTGGTCTCGGCGACACTTTCGGAGCCCGTCGCCTCGGACGTCTCACTCAAGACGTCGGTGGACGCGCCTGCATCCGCCTCCGCAGTTGGCGCTGGCGCCGCGTCGCCCTCCACCGCGTTGCACGACCCCTCGTTCCAACAACGGTTCGACTCTTCGCAACCCAGCGCGAGGGTCGCGCCCAGCGCCGCCGTGATCGAAGCCACCGCGAGGGAGCCTGGCTGCCGAGACCGAAAAACACCTGAAAACCCGAGTCGAACGCCGTGGCCGAGAGCAAGCCGCATGCCGGGCGGCTTCTCAGCTTTCGGGCTGCTGGTCAAGAAGCCGCAGGAGGGAACCGTCGCTCGAAACACGAGCAATGAAATAGCGTCACCAAGAGATCGCACCCCGACCTCGTCGGGCGCGCCAAAGTTGCGCGGCGGTGCGACTTCCACCGGTGGACCCGCGTTGTACCCGACCCTGGCTCAATGCCGCCCGAGCTCGGCTTTGCGCGCCTCCAAGAGCGCGCTCACGAGCGCGCGCGGCAACGGCTTCGCCTGCGTAAAATGAACAGCGGACTTGGTTTGGCTGTAGCCCGCCAGCGCTGCCCCCAACGTCGCGAGCGTCGTACCGCTGAAGGGGTAATAGGATGCGCCCTCACGCGTGGCCGCAAACCCGCCGATGACCTTGCCCTGCCAACGAAACGCCGGCATGGAGTAGCTGATACACTCCTCGGCGTCGGGGACCAATTCGAGGATCGTCTGGCGGAGCGTCTGGAGCAGGAGTTTCGTCTCACCGTCGACGTGACTCAAATATTCGTCGATGGAGGTTGGCTTGTTGGCCATGACTGGGCGGCCTTTGGACGAAGGCGCTCCACTTTTTGCCTCTACTGACTTGGAGGCAACCTTGCCGGAGCCGGCTGTCTGTTTCACGGCTGCCGTGGGTGGGGACGGCGCTTTGGCAAGCCTGGTGGAAGGCTTCTTGGAGACCTTACTCCGGGCCTTCTTGGAGACCTTGCTCGGGGCCTTTTTCGCGGCCGTCGTACTGCTGTTCCTCGTAACCTTCTTGGCGGCTTTCTTGGCGGGGGGCATGAGCAATTACATGCCCCAAGCTTCGGCCGCCGTCACGCGCTTTGAGACGCTACGAGTCAACGCGGCTTTTCTGCGAGCACGAACGGCCGCAATCGATGTCCGTCCTCGTCTTCGGCCACGAACGTGAACCCAAAGTCCATGTCCGTCGGCTCTTGCACGATGCGCAGCCCCCAGTTCTTCCAGCGGGCACAGGTCTCGAGCACGGCGTCGCGGCTGCTCTCGGTGAACGAAAGCTCGAACCCCCCTGCGGGTCGCGGCGCGGGTTGCATGTCGCGGTTACTCCAAAGCCCGACCTTGAGTCCGTTCGGCATGACGTACAACACGAACGTGTCTTGGGCTTCGACCGGCTCGCGACCGAGTATGCGGGTGTAGAGCTGCGCACTCTGGCGCGGGTTTTGGACGGCTAACAACACGTAGTTCAAATTGCTCATCGGGTGTCTCCTTGGTTCGTTACCAACGAAGACAGGTGTAGCGAGGCGAACTGTCAGTTTCTGTCAGTGTCAGCTTTTGTCATTGGTTTGCCCGTCCGTTGCCCCGATCCCTTGCGCTTGACGCCACTGGCGCACCAACGCCGTCCGTTTGCGCGGGTAAGGCAACCCCGTGGCTTCCGCGTGTTGGATGCGGTCGAGTCGGAAGGCGCGGAAGTCCTGGCGCAACTCGCACCACGCCGCGAGCACCTGCACGCGCTCGAAGTAGCCGATCAAGAACGGCCAAACCACGCGTTTGCTCACCTTCCCACTCGTGTCACGGTACGTGAGACGCAACTTGTGCTCAGCGCGGATTGCCTGGCGCAAGGTCGCGGAATCGAACGAAGTGGGCGCGTCCTCGGCCCTGCCCGGCACCGTCAAGATCGCTTCGTCGATGCTCGGGCGGAGGCTCGTCGGCAATACGCCACGCACCTTGGCAAGAGCCGAAGCCGCAGCCCCGCTGAGCCGCGTGTCGCCCCGCACCTCTACCCACCGGGAACCGAGCACCAGCGCCTCGATCTCGTCGGCGGTGAACATCAGCGGCGGCAATGTAAACCCAGGCCGCAACACGTAACCCATCCCCGGCTCGCCGCGAATGTCGGCGCCGCGTTCCTGGAGCGTGACGATGTCTCGATACAACGTGCGCACGGAAATCGCGAGTTCAGCCGCGAGCTCGCTGGCAGGCACCGGGGCACGGCGCTTGCGCAACAGTTCCAACAACTCCAACAAGCGCGACGCACGAGACATGGGTCACCTGCCAAACACGTAACTGCTACTCGCCCAACGACGCAGACGCACCACTCAACGCACCGCGTCGGCGGCTGGCGGTGCTTCGAAACCTCCGAGCTCCGCGATCCGTTGCCCCAACGCCAACGCCGTGGTGGTGGGCGCAAGCGGTGGCCCGATCAACAATTGGACCTTCGCGCGCACGCGGCGAAACGGCTTCTGCAGCGCCTGACCATCTTTGCGGCTGAAGAAGCTGCCCCACATTCCCACGAGCGCCATCGGCACGATGGGTACGGGCGAACGCGCCGCGATGCGCTCGATACCGGTTCGAAATGCGTTCATGTTGCCGTGGGACGTGAGCTTGCCCTCGGGAAAGATCACGACGATTTCGCCTTCGGCGAGCGCCTCAGCGATGCGATCGAAAGCCGCCTCCAGCACGTGCGGCCCCTCGTGTGCAGGCGCGATCGGGATCACCTTGGCGTCGCGAAAGAAGAAGCCCACGAACGGCAACTTCATGAAGCCGTGGTACATGACGAACCGGGCCGGGCGCGGACACGCCGCGGCAATCAAGAGCCAATCGACGTAAGTCACGTGATTACACGTGAGCAAACACGGCCCGTCACTCGGGATGTGCTCGCGGCCTTTGACGTCGAGGCGGTACATCACCACCGATAACCCCCAGATCACGAACCGCAGCAAAAACTCGGGGATCAGACCGTAAATGTAGACCGCTACGCAGGCGTTCATGACCGCCAAGATCAAGAAGACCTGATAGGACTGCACCTCGAGGGCGTTGAACACCATGAGCAGCCCCGACGCGACGACCATGAACACGGCGTTGAACACGTTGTTGGCGGCGATGACCCGTGAACGCACGGCGGCTGCACTCCGTTGCTGGAGCAACGTGTACAAAGGCACCGAAAACACACCGCCAAAGACCGCGACCAGCACCAAGTCGAGACAGACGCGCCAAACCCCGGGCTGACCCAACCACTCGCGTAGCGCAAACAGCTGACCCGCGCCTGCGACGAACGGATGTCCCACCAACGTGAGGTCGGTCAGGAACCAACACAGCCCGAACGACCCGACCGGCACCAAACCGAGTTCGAGACGATGTTGGCTGAGCCGCTCGCAAACCGAAGAACCCACACCGATGCCGATGCAGAACAGCGCCAGGCAAAACGTAACCACCTGTTCGTTGCCATGTAATACGTGCCGGCAATAACTCGGCATGATGCTCAGGATCCCGGCGCCCACGAACCAGAACCACGAGATCCCCATCACCGAATGCAGGACGCTCCGCTCGGCCCTCAAGATCTGCCACATCTCTCCGAATACGGGCACGGGGTTCCACTGCACCCGCAGCTCGGGGTTGGCGGGCTGCGTCTTGGGCAACGCCTTGCTGCACACCCAGCCCAACACCGCGATACCAACCACCGCACCGGCCGAATAAGGCCCAGCCGCCGTGCCAAACGCCGCGAGAGCGCCGCCCAGGATCGTGCCGATCAGGATTGCCAGAAACGAGCCGAGCTCGATCAGCGCGTTGCCCGCGACTAGATCCCTTTCAGCGACCAACTCCGGAATCACGCTGTACTTGGCAGGACCGAAAAACGTCGAGTGGACGCCCATCAAGAACAATACGCCGAGCAGTAATTCGTACGACGGCAAGACGAAACCCAAGGCGCCGATCGCCATGATCCCGATCTCCGCCAACTTCACCCACTGCATGAGCGTCGTCTTGCGGTATTTGTCGCACAGCTGACCCGCCAAAGGCGAAAACAGCAAGAATGGCAAGATGTAAACCCCCGACGCCATCACGACGACCTGCGCCGGGTCGATGCCGAACACGGCGATCGAACGGTATGCGATCAAGATCACGAACGCGTTCTTGAAGACGTTGTCGTTACACGCGCCGAGAAATTGCGTCCAGAACAGCGGCCAATATGCCCGTTGTCGAAACAGCTCGAGCTGACTCATCGGGTCGCTGTTTAGCCGATGGCAGCGTCGATGCCCAGCCTCTCGTTCGCCCTTTGCGTCTACATCTCACCACTTGGTCGCACCGTTTCGCGGCCTTCGGGCTTCGCGCCCCAAGTCTCACCGCGGCACCCGCCGCAGATGCTCATCGAACCGGGCCGACCTTCTCGACCCATACGCGCATGTTTTTGGTAGACACGTTACCGAAGCCGGTCATGATGGCGACGTCGGCGGCGTCTCGCCCATATGCCACCGCGATGCGGCCGGCGCGTGGCGCCTCTTGCGTCGCGTCGAAGGTGTACCAGCGGTCGCCGACGAAAGCTTCGAACCAAGCGTGCAGGTCCATCGGCTCCAGGCCGTGGAGGTACCCTACGACCATCCGCGCTGGGATCCGCATCGCGCGACAGAAGGCGATGCCGATGTGGGCGAAGTCTCTGCACACGCCAGCCTTGTCCTCGATGGTGTCGAGCGCCGAGGTAGACGCGTTACTGACGCCGTACCGATATTCGATGTTGTCGCGGATCCACCTCTCGAAAGCCGCCACTTGTTGGTAACCCGGCTTGGCCCCACGTGCCGCTTCCGCCGCGACGTCGAGCATGCGATCGCTCGGGCAATAGCGACTCGGCAACAGGTACTGGAGCACCGTGTGCGGGAGGGCGGTGGCCAAGGTCAATGGCGCCTCGGGGTCCACTTGGAGCACCGAGTCCACGTCGATCTCCACCTCCGTCTTCAGCTCGAAACGCTGAGCTGGCACCTGCAGCCGCTGACACAAGTTGCCGAACGCGTCGGTGTATTCCACGCCACGCGTGAACGGCTCTGTCACGAACGATTCGCTGACGATCCATTGCGCGTCGCCACTTCTCGGCCGCAACATCGCCACGAACGAGGCGTCGGCATCGGCATCGATCTTCATTTCGCAGCCCGCCCGCAGGCGCATTCGGTTGCTCATGGGAGGGCGGTGTAAGCAAGAGTCGTGCTAGGGCTGGAAGCGTTTATGACGCGTGCAACCAGGGCCAGATTGCCCCTCATGGCGCTCATTTGCCTCGCAAAACCGCATCACTTCAGGGGACGACCGATCGCGATCTGCGTAGCGAACGTGCGCCACTGCGTCGCCACCCAGCCGTATTCCACGGGAGCGCCGCTGGGATCGGCGACCAAGGAGATCGTCCCAAACCCGAGCCCCTGATCGTTCGGGGATTCGTCGTTGCTGGCTTGCCCTGGGGGGAGCTGACGCTCCGGTATCTCACCACGCCAATTGCGCGTGTCGTCGGCGTGCCACAGCCGGGTGGAATCGGCGACTCTGACCAGATACGTTTCACCGTCGAGCGAGACGGCCGGGAGCACCGCAAACACGACGTGCCCCGTGTTCTTGGACTTAATTTCCTTCGGCTTCACCCACGCGATCACGTCACCCGGGCGGATGTCTGCGACGCGGGTGACGCGTTCCCAGCCGGCACGCGGCGCAAGGGGCTTGATCGCGGCGATACGCGCGTAGTAGTCGCGGGCGAGCGGACGGTGGGACAACCCACTACCAGCCCAGCGCGAAGCCACCGGGTGTGATTGCTTGAGCACCCACTGCACGAAGCCAGAACAATCGAACGCGTATTGCCCTTGCTCTTCGACCACGCGCGTGACTGGCTTGTATTCACTGATGCGCGCGTTCTCCCAAGCGCCGCGGATCACCTGCAACGCTGGCGTGTTCTGCCAAGGTACTGCGACGTCCGGCAAGTCGGCGTCGGAAGGCACGGCTGAAGTCTCTGGCTCGGGCGCCGTGGTCGTAGCGGGTTCGGCAGGCGCTCGGGCCGCGGCCGGCGGCGCGTACAAATGGTAACCTGAAACGATCACCAGGGAGCCCGCGGCCAACCACTTCGCTACGCGCACGATTGGAGTTCGACACCCGGATGGGACACGGGTTCCCGGGACGAACTCGAAAGAGCAAAAGAATACCTTGCCATTTTACCCGGGTGTAATAGATCGCGAGCATGACAGACTCCACTTTCACGGTGTTCGTTGGCACCCAGAAGTTGGCGCGCGGTCCCCTCGAGGTGGTGCTTCGCGCCAGCAAACGGCGGTTGGCGGCGGAACCCGACGCCGCGGTGCTGATCTTCGAAGACGCCACGGCACGCCAACTCGACTTCGATTTCAGCGGCACCGAGGACGAGGTGGTCGCGCGCGCGGTGTCCAGGCAAGAGCCCCCACCAAAAGCCGGGCCGGGTCGCCCAAAACTGGGCGTCGTGTCGCGGGAGGTGTCGTTGTTGCCGCGGCATTGGGCCTGGCTCGAGTCGCAACCCCAAGGAATCTCAGGAACTTTGCGGCGGCTGGTGGATGACGCGCGCAAAGCTGCTCCGGACGCGGACAAGGCGCGGTTGGCCCGCGCGGCGGCCAGCCGCTTCATGTGGGTGATGGCCGGGGATTTGCCGAATTTCGAGGAAGCATCGCGCGCGCTCTTTGCATCCGACGGCGAAACGTTCCAGACGCTGACGCGGTCATGGCCCCCGGACGTCGTGGCGCACCTCGACGCCCTGCTGCGCGAGGGTGGGGCGTTCTCCGCCTGAAGAGTTTTGCCCAGGACTAAATCAATGACCGAAACTACAGAAAGCTCGGCACCCCCGGCCGTGACCAACGGCGCCACGGGCGGCGACGTCCAAACCACCACCTCGAACCGAGCGGCGCGTTCCGGCGTACACGACATGACCCAGGGTAGCGTTCGCGGTCACGTGTTGCGGATGATGGCCTTCATGCTCGCGGGAATGATGCTCCAAACCTTGTACAGCCTGGTGGACATCTATTGGGTGGGTCGCTTGGGCAAACAGGCAGTGGCCGCGGTGGCGCTGTCGACGAACCTTATGTTCGTGTCGCTGGCTGCCAGCCAAGCCCTCGCCGTAGGGTGCGTCGCGTTGGTCTCCCAAGCTGCAGGCCAGAAGAACAACGCCGAGGTCCAACGTTTGTTCAACCAGGCGCAGAGTCTAGCCGCGTGCGCCGGTCTCTTGTTCTTGTTGCTGTCGTTGGTGTTTCGAGACACGTACACGGCAGCGCTCGCCGGCGATCCCGAGACGGCGACGCTCGCCAACGAGTTCTTGCTCGGTTTCATCCCGGCCCTAGCGCTGCAGTTCACGATGGTGGGGCTCGGGTCGGCGCTGCGCGGCATTGGTAACATGAAACCCGGTTTGATGGCTCAGACGGGCTCGGTGTTGCTCAACCTGGTGCTCGCCCCCGTGCTCGTGTTCGGTTGGGGTTTCGGAAAACCGTTGGGCGTGTTCGGTGCCGCGTTGGCTACGTTGATCGCGACCGTGTGTGCCGTGATCGGCCTGAGCGTGTACATGTTGCGCGGCACGACGTTCTTGAAGGTCGACTTTTCGCAGTGGGTCCCCGACTTTTCCGTGTGGCGCCGCATGCTCGCCATCGGCATCCCTTCTGGCGCGGAGTTCCTGCTGTTGGCGATCACTATCGGATCGAGCTACTATTTCACGCGCGTGTTCGGCCCCCAAACGCAGGCCGGCTTCGGCATCGGATCGCGCATCATGCAAGCCGGCTTCATGCCCGCCGTGGCGATCAGCTTCTCCGTCGCCGCGGTCGCGGGACAAAACTTTGGTGCCCGCCGTTTCGATCGCGTGCGCGCGACGTTGTTGGAGAGCACCAAGCTGGTGTTGCTGTTCATGGTGATCATCACGGTCGTCTGCCGGTTCGTGCCGGAACCGTTGGTACGCTTCTTCTCGGATTCCGACGAGGTCACGGCGGCTGGCGTCGACTACTTGCAGACCATCTCGCTTGGCTACGTCGCCAACGGGGTGATCGTGGTATCGGCGGGTATCTTCCAGGGCATCGGCAACACCTGGCCGTCGCTCGCTGCGTCGGCATTGCGCGCCCTCGCCTTCGTCGTACCGGTGTCCCTGCTCAGCCGGAACGACGACTTCGAAGCCCACACGGTGTGGCTGGCGGCCGTGCTCTCGATCGTGTTGCAGCTGATCGTGCAGCAAACGCTGTTGCGTCGCGAGCTCGGCCGACGCGCCCCAATCTGACGGCCTCGTCGTGCAACTCAGCCAAGGGTCAAGGTGCGTGGTGGTGCGGCTCGTGAGCTTTCGCGGCGCCCTCGACGTCAGCACCCGCCAATCGCTGCCACGTCGCTTCGTCAACCACGTGTTGCTTCCACGCGGCGTGACACGCCGTGCAGGTCTGGAGTGTGGCTCCGAGCTCCGCGATCACGCGCGTTTGGTCCTTGTCCCGCGCAGCCTCGGCAATCCGGTCTGCGGTGCGATGAAAGTTGGTCGCTTGTTCCGTAAACCCGCTGGCCCCAGCGCCCATGTGCGCACACATCGCGCCCATTTGTTCGGAGTATCCGATGCGGCTGGCCGCGGTTTCGATCGCGGCGAAATCGGAGCGTGCGAGCCCGGCCACGATCTCCAGCACGGCCACGAGGTGGTCCCGCATGTTCTGCTTCTGGTGGTTCGCCATCATCGGCAAGAGCGGTACGGGGGCTCGACCGTCGAGGCGATCGAGCTCGGCCTGAGGCTCGTTCGACGCCGTCGATGAGGAGCTTACCTGGGCTGGGTGCGACGTATGTCGTTCACAGGCAATCAGCGTCGTCAGGGTGAGAAATACGGTCGTTCGATTCAGCATGGCGTGCCCTTCGTTCGTCAAGTGACGGACAAGCGTGAGACGGCGTCGTTGAGCACCGCCAAAGACGTGAGCAAAGTGCCGCGGTGCGCTTCGGGCACCGCGGCGAGGAGCGCGCTGAAGCGGGCGTAACTCGCCGCTTCCAGCTGTTGCGCCAAACGTGCGCCGCGCGGCGTGAGTGAGACCAAACGCGAACGCGCGTCCCC
>CBINDO010000265.1:0-11684 GCA_966249405.1 uncultured bacterium
TTGCGCGTGGAGCAGCCGTCGGGTGAACTTTTCCCCACTCGCCTAGAAGCGCGTCGTGCCGCTGAGGCGCGGGTTCGTGAGCTCGAAGAGTTGCTCGCCGGTAAGTCGCAGTGAACGCGAGCGCCCGAACGAGCGTTGCCGGCGCATAGCAAGGGGGTGTCCCTAGGACCGCGGGCGCACCCGCTCGAGTCGGTGCGTCGTCTACACGCGCAAGCCGTCAATCACCGCGACCACGTCCCGCTCCTCGACCAGGTGAAACGCGCACAACGCCGCTTCCTGGAAGATGCCCGGCTTCAAGAGGTGGCGCGCGCAGCGGGTGAACTCTCGGTCGCGTGACTCGAAGCGCGGCGCGCGCGCAGCGAGCGACATCGGACGCAGCTCGTTGGCGTAGTCCCACGCCGAGTCGCGTGCGGCTTGCAGACTGAAGTCGAACAACGTCTCGTCCAAACTGCCCCCCAGCCAATCCACCACACGGAAACCGGGCGAGAGCGCGTTGATGCGATCCTGGATCTGCGGGATCAAACGGCGAATCAGCAGGTTCACTTGGTCGAAGTCGCGCTTGATCGTCGAGAGTTCGCCGTCTTCGACCATGGTCGCGGTCACGATGCCGAGATCGAGGTTGATGTGCGCGTTGATGCCGAGCAACAGGTGCTGAAGCACGACGTAGCGCGGCTCCGCAGCCGCGCCGAATGCCACTTGCCACACTTGGGTCGTCGGCTCACCGCGCCGCCACGCGTCGTAGGCCACGAAATACCGCTCCGCGAACGCAACGTCCAAACGCTCGACCAGGGCTGGGTCGTCGAACTCGCCGTGGTCCATCCCGAACTTGATCTCTTGGGTCATGCGACGGTAGAGCGCCGCGAAGTAGCCGACCCGACTGCGCTCGAGCCGCGCTTGGTCGATGATCGCACCGAGCCTGTCTATTACGTCGTCGATGTTCATGGAAGCTCGCTCTCACCCAACGTCCGCTCACGTCACTTGCCGCGTGATCAGCGACGTGACGAGGGTGCGGCCCCGTTCGGCCCTACCGATGGCCGTGACGACACACGACTGCACACGAAGCTCCACGCCACATCCCGATCTTGGAACACGCGCACCGGCGCGCCCATCGTCGGCGCCAGCCGTGTTGCCTGCAAGTTACCCGCCGACGTGCGGACCAAGACCGCGATCCTTTGGAAGCCGCGATGCAGGTCGTTGCGAAAGCGTTCGTAGGATGCTTCGTACGCCGGGTCGTTGTTCGCCACGGCGTCGCGCGAGTCCAACAACAATGCGTAGCGGTGCCGGCCCAAGTCGTCGAGCAGCAGCAACATGGGTGCGAACGCCGACGCTGCGACCTGCGGCGAGGGGAACGCGACACCAGAACGCACTACCTCCACCACGAAGTGCGCTTGGTGGCACAGTAGCGTGAAGTACTCGTTTTGGAAGAGACACAGCGGAGTCACGGAATGCTTACAATCCCTGGCCCAGCAGAGTCACGCAAGCGCTGATCCGCAATTTCGCCTCGGTCTAGTAGACAGGTGTCCCACACCCGTCTACCGCCACACGCCTTACGCGGCGCTCGATACGCGACGAGATCGCACTCACAGTAAACCTGGGCCAAGCCAGGTAGAACAATGACTATCGATCTTTACGACACCATCTGCACCCGGCGCGCAGAAGCGACCGGTGTCGTTCAACAGCCGCGCCAGGCGTTCGTCGATCCACGCCAACAGCTGGTCGTCGCGGGGGGTCGTTTCATCTCGCACCAAAACCACCGCGCACGAGCGTAGCTCGTACCGACCGTAGAACACGTGTTCGAGCAAGGCGTGGCCGAACACCCAGAGCTGCGCTCCGCTCTCGAGCTCGAGCTGCGTCCAAGGCTTGCCGGCCTGCCACGCGTCGTGGAACTCTCGTGAAACAAGCACCACGCTGCCGCCCTCGTCGAAAACCGTGAGTGCGTCTTGTTCCCGGGTGCGGGCCTCTGGTAAGCGCAGAATGCCCGGCTCCACGCGCGCCTCGAGAGCGCGGAACTGGCGCGCGTGGAGCGCGTGTTTCGCCAGCGGGAAGGCCGCGAAGATCAGGGCGTTGAAGAGGTCGTGATAGCTCTCCGTGAGACACGGAACCTCGCCGCGCAGGGCGATGCTGCCGTCGTAGAGGTCCGCCAACACCACCGGGCCGCGTTTGGCGCGCCGCGGCTTCTTGGGTTGCGCCGCGAAGCGCAGACGCGGGACGTCGAGCCCGCGGTCTTCGCAGACGCGCGCGAACAGCTCCGAATAGGCGTCGGTGCTCGGCCAAACGTCGCGCCCCCGAAATCGCGCCGAGAGCGCGTGGAAGGGCTCGAACAAGGGGCTCTTCAGGTCGAAGTCGCTCACCCAGGGTTGACCGGACTTGGGCACGGGCGGCGACTTATAGCGAAATTCCCGGGAACGCCACGGCGGAGCCAAATTTGCGCGCTGATTGGGGCGCGAGCGCAAACTCGACGCGGTCTTCGGACCAACGTGGCCGTTGCGCAAATTTACCGCAGGCGGGCAGCCGGGTATTTCACTACGAGAGCCTCGAACAACGCGCAGCCGCGCCGTTCGCCATTCGAGAGTCCGCCATGAAGTTTTTTTGGTCTTTGCTCTGCGTCGTCGCCTCCGGCGCTGCGGCGTTCGGTTGTTCGGGTGCCGACGCGGCCACGGCGGATTCGGCGAACGGCGACGTATCCGAAACCCCGGTCGCCCAAACCAAGAGCGGTGAGCTGACGGTGGCACTCTACGCCCGCACGACCGACAACCTGGTGCGCGGCAACAACCGGGTGGAGCTCGAGGTCGAGAGCGCGGAAGCACAGCAAATGCCCGATTTCGAGGTCGAGCTGATGACGTACATGCCGGCGATGGGACACGGGCCCAGCCAGCAGCCAAAGCTCATCGAGATGGAAGGCAATCGCTACACCTTCGACGACGTGGTGCTGAACATGCCAGGGCTTTGGGAGCTTCACGTGCAATTCTCGGGCGATCTGCGCGAGGAACTCGTGTTCGAGTTCGACGTCGAATAAAGGAGCTTGGTCGCGTCCCTTGTCCCTGGAGCGAACCGCCCAAAACCGTCGGCGCGTTGCCCTCGCGACCTCCGCCATGCACGACTCTCTGCGCCCCGCTGGTTGCGCCAAGCTCGCCGTTTTCGCGGCGGTGTTGTGCTGGGTGCTCGGTGCAGCCAAACCGGCGTACGCCCAGGGGTGCTGCGCGTCCGGAGCCAGCTTGACGCCCGTGCGCCTCGACCTGCACGAACGCGCACTAGTCGGAGCGCAGCTGGGAGCAAACCTACAATACGGATCCTTCGATGACGCATCGCGTTATCGGGGTGCGCCGGACGGGACCTCCGACGTCGAGTTCCGGCAAACCGCCTTCGGCACGTTCGCGCCGTGGTCTCGATTGCAGCTGAGTGCGCTGGTCCCGTTCCTCGAGACTCGTCGCGTCGCTCCCGGCGCGGCGCCCGAGTGGGGCGGAGGCCTGGGCGACGTGAGCGTGCTCGCCCGCATCGAGCCGATAACTTTGCGCGAGTATCCGGGAGTGCCGGCGATCGCCGTGCTGGGCAGCTTGGTGACGCCGACAGGGACGGCACCCGAGCAAGCCAGTCATTTGCTCGGCTCCGATGCGACCGGTGCCGGGGTTTGGCGGGTGGGAGGAGGATTGGCGGTCGAGCAGGCGTACTCGGCCTTCCTACTCAACGTGACGGCGATGTTGTCGAACGCTTTGCCGCGCACGACCGGCGAGACACGGTTCGTTTATGCGCCGCGCTGGGACGTCGCGTTGGGCGTCGGGTATGCGGTGTCTCACTACTGGCACGTCGCAGGCGTGCTCAACTACGAAAACGAGGCTGCACCAAAGGTCAACGGCGCCACCGGTCAACCCCGCCGGCGCTTGGATACGGCGGTGTTGCTCACGCACCTCTTGGATGACGGCCTGAGAGTACAAGCCGGCGTGACGTTCAACCCACCGTTGCCCGAGGTTGGGCGCAACGAACAAGCGCGGGTGGGTGTGACGGGGTCGCTGGTACGGAGCTGGTTTTGATGACGCGCTGGCGCCGAGCCGCCGTGGCAGTGATTTGGTGCGCGGCCGGTTGCGCCACTACTGCAACGGGAGCGACCGTCCCCGCGCTCGAGTCCAGCACCGAGACCAGGCCGGCGGCCCACGGCGTCGCGACGCTGCGTGTAGTTGCGGAGAATGAACGCACGCACCGTGTAGGAGATCTAGTGCAGGGCCACCCATGGACGGTGCTCTTCTTCTTCTCAGCCACGTGCCCGACGGTTACCGCCCACGATCAACGTTTGAAGGCGTTGTGGCGAGACTTCCACGCTCAGGGGGTCGGCGTCTACGCGATCGCCTCCGAGTCGGACATGACCCTGAGCGCCCTGCGGCGCGAGGCGTCGGCGCGCGGCTACCCGTTCCCGTTGCTCCTGGACCCGGAAGGCCGATTGGCGCGCAAACTCGGGGTGCGTTACGCGTCCCAGGCCTTTGTCTTGGGACGCGACGCGGAGGTGGCCTACGCAGGCAGCCTCGACTCCGACCGCCGATTCTTGCACGACGACGCCGAGCCGTACCTCGCCAACGCCCTCACGGCGCTGCAGCACGGGAGGACACCGAACCGCGCCGACGCGGCCGCCTACGGCTGCGCGTTGTCGCTGCCAACCGTGCCATCGGGAGCTCCGGATCGGTCGCTCGCAAAATGAGCGCTGCTTTTGCAGCGGAGACCCGCCGGCCAGCGTGACGGGTGAGCGCTCGACGATGGGCGCCAAGACCGGCAAGAGAGCGATCGCCTGACTCCAAACGAGGGGCGGTTTCCACTCTCGCGATGGGTTCCGATATCTGCGCCACGTGTCGTCAGCAGAAACGATCAAGAAACGGGCCGGTTAGGAGCCGCTCGGTTAAAAGGGAGGGCGCCGGACGGGTCGTTGACTTTGTCCGTGGCAACTTCGATCGTGACTTTACACCTCTGAGGATTGGCGGTTGAGACATGAATGCTTCGCGCCCTACCCTGTTCACTAACTATCAACCTCTCCCGAACACCTTCGACGAGTTCTTTGGAGGCCCCAAAGAGCCACGTTCCGACCTGAAGAAGATCGTCACGGCGCTCGACAACCTCGGGCCGCTGGAGCTCGCGGAGCGCCAGAAGCTCGCCAACTCGGTCTTCCTCAACGCGGGCGTCACGTTTTCGGTCTATTCGGATCAGAAGGGCTCCGAGCGCATCTTCCCGTTCGATTTGCTGCCGCGCGTGATCATGGCCAACGAGTGGGAGCCACTCGAGAAGGGACTGGCCCAACGGGTACGCGCGCTCAATGCGTTCCTCAACGACATCTACGGCGAGCAAAAGATCTTGGCCGACAAGATCGTGCCGTCGGAGCTCGTGCTCGGCTCGACGGGCTACTTGCCCAAGATGCGCGGCGTGCGACCGCCTCACAACAACTACATCCACATCGCGGGCATCGATTTGATCCGCGCGCCCAACGGCGAGTTCCTGGTGCTCGAAGACAACGCGCGTACGCCCTCCGGCGTGTCGTACGTGCTGGAGAATCGCGGCGTGCTCAAACGCGCGTTGCCGCTGATCTTCGCGGATCTGCCCGTGCGTAGCGTCGACGAATACCCGCAGCGCTTGCGCGGCGCGCTCGACGAGAGCGCTCCCGCGGGCACTCGCGGCGAGCCGCGCGTCGTCGTGTTGACGCCGGGCCCGTTCAACTCCGCGTACTTCGAACACAGCTTCTTGGCGCGCCGCATGGGCTGCGACCTCGTGCACAACAGCGATTTGTTCGTGGACAACAAACGCGTTTACCTAAAGACGACCGCTGGACCGCAACGCGTCGACGTCATCTACCGTCGCATCGACGACGACTTCCTCGACCCGGAGTTCTTCCGCGCCGATAGTCTGCTCGGCGTCCCCGGTCTCGTCAGCGCGTACGCGGCGGGCAACGTCGCGCTCGCGAACGCCATCGGCAACGGCGTAGCCGACGACAAGGCCGTCTATCGCTACGTACCGAAGATGATCAAGTACTACCTGTCCGAAGAGCCGCTGCTCGGGCAGGTGCAGACCTACGACTGTTCGGAGCCGGACGACCTGGCTTACGTATTGTCTCACCTCTCGGAGCTCGTGGTCAAAGCCGTAGATGGCTCCGGCGGTTACGGCATGTTGATGGGGCCGACCGCGACCACGACACAGCGCGAAGAGTTCGCCGCCAAGCTGCGCAAGAACCCCCGCGGTTACATCGCTCAACCGCGCATCGAGTTGTCTACGGCACCGACGTGGTGCGACGGCACGGTGGGGCCGCGTCGCCTCGATTTGCGGCCGTTCATCGTTACCGGCAAGAGCACTTGGGTGCTGCCTGGCGGACTCACGCGCGTGGCACTCCAGGAGGGCTCCTACGTCGTGAACTCCAGTCAGGGTGGTGGTTCCAAGGACACTTGGGTCCTCAATGGCTCCACGCGCTCCAATCGCCAAGGAGAAGGATCGTGATTTCCCGCGTCGCTGAGTGTTGTTTCTGGCTACTGCGCTACGTCGAGCGCGCCGAGTGCACGGCGCGGCTGCTCGACGTGAACCACGACGTCGCGCTCGACGCGTCGGTCCGCGACTCGCAGCGTTGGAAACCAGTCGTGATCGTGATGGGCGAACAAGAGAGCTTCGAAAAGCAGCTCGGCGAGAACGCCTACGACAACGACGACCTGTGCGTCGAGTACCTGACGTGGAACGACAAGAACCCAGCCTCTATCTACTCGTGCCTGTATTGGGCACGCGAAAACGCGCGCACGACGCGCGAAGTGATCAGCCGCGAGATGTGGGAGGTGCTGAACACGGGCTGGCAGTGGCTGAACCAGAGCGGCCGCCAGGCGTACCGCTCTGACCGGTCGGCGTTCTACGAGAAGGTCCGCTCGCTGTGCAACGAGTTCTACGGCCTGACCTTCAACACCTTGTCTCACGGGCAGGCGTTCGAATTCATGCTGGCTGGCACGATGCTCGAGCGCATCAACCAGACGGCCCGCGTCATGGACGTGAAGTACCATTGGATCTCCCGCTCACCCATCCCCGGTCGCGAGAGCCCGATGGAAGCTGCGCAATGGGTCGCGCTGCTGCGCTTGTGTTGCGCCATGGAGCCGTTCTTCAAGCAAGAGAGCGCCTTGGCGACGGGCCCCGGAGTCGTCGAGTTCCTGTTGAAGGACAGCTTGTTTCCGCGTTCGGTGTTGCACTGTTACTTGGCGCTCGAGAACTACCTCGGTCGCATCGACAAACACACCCGTCGCACCACGCCCAACAAGGGCCTCGTGCTCGTCAAGAGCATGGTCGAGAAGCTCTCCAAGTCCGACGTCAACGACATCCTGCGCAGCAGCCTGCACGACGAACTCACCAAGGTCATCGAGAACACGGCCGAGCTCAACGCGTGTCTGCAACGCGAGTTCTTCGATCCGCCGATGCGGGCCGCGATGTCGCAAAGCCAGTCGCAGTCGTAACGAGTGAACAGACGCGCCGGCCTGCGTCGCGAGGTGCCCGCCGGCGTTCGCTGCCACACCGGATCTGCAGCCCGAGCCCGTGACCACGTCTCCGGTGAACGGTCGAAACAAGCCCGCGACGCTCCAACACGCTGCTCGAGCCGACGGCGCTCCAACGTGTGACTTACGAACCTTTGCTTGGCGAGTCCACGGATTCGGCGACCGTGGGCCCGTTCACGTTGAGCCAGAAGCGCGCCAGGCTATCGAGCAAGTGCACGAGCTTGGCGAACTCGTACGGTTTCTCGACGTAGCAGTTGGCGCCCAGTTCGTAACACTCGATGACGTCTCGGACGTCCGTCGAGCTGCTGAATACGACCACCGGGAGCGCGTCGAGGCGGGCGTCCTTGCGCAGCTCTCGGAGCACCTCTTTGCCCCCCATTCGCGGCAGGTTCAGGTCGAGCAACACCCACTCGGGCTGCTCCGGGTTACGGCGCAACCACGACAACGCCTCTTCCCCGTTGTTGACGACCTCGACGCTGGGCCAGCCGGCACACTGGTCGAACGCCAATTCCAGTAGCGCGACGTCCGCCGCCTCGTCCTCGACTACAAGCACCATGCCTCACCCCCAAGTCGCGGTCCCTCGAACTGACGCATAGTACCCGCCAGGGTCGCGAGCAATCCCAAAGGAAGAACGTCGAACCACAGCGCGTCTCCGTCGACAAACGCCACGGTACGGTGGTGCGAGCTGGTCGGTTCAGCGAGCGGCACGTGTCCCACCGGGCTCCTCGTGTGCGGAGTCCCAAGTAGTGAAACGTGGCAGCTCCATGACGACGGTGGTGCCGTCCGTGCCGCCAATCTGCGCCGCCACCCAAATCCCGCCGCCGTGGAGCTCGAGCACGCGCTTGCACAACGCCAAGCCAATTCCGCAACCTTCGTATTCGCCCTTGGAGTGAAGCCGTTGGAACACTTGGAATATCCGCTCCGCGTGTTCTGGCGCTATACCGATACCATTGTCGCGAACGACGATCCGGTCGCTCGTCGGCAAGCGCGTCACGGTCACGCTCACAGTGAGTGGCATGTCCAGGCGTCGAAATTTGATCGCGTTCTCGAGCAGATTGGCGAACACACGACGCATCGCGCCAGGATCGGCCCACACCGTACCACCCGAGGGCTCGACACTCAGCGTTGCATCGCCAGGCACCACGTCCGCGAGTTCGTTCGACCACACCTCACCGACCATTGCCTCGACCACGACCGTCTGACGCTCGAGCGCCACCGCTCCCACCGTCGACAACTCCAACAAGCCGTCGATCAGCGTCCGCATGTCTTCCGCGGCCCGGACCATGAACTTCAACGCGTCCTTGGCGGCGTCGTTCGCCAGGTCGCCCAGCTCCTGCTGAAGGATGCTCGCGAAGGAGCGGATGTGGCGGAGAGGCGCCTTCAAGTCGTGGGATGCGGCGTACGCGTATTGCTCGAGATCTCGGTTCTTGGAGCGGATCTCGACGAGGGCGCGCCGTTCACTCGTTACGTCTCGCGCGACCACGGCAACCACCGGCTTTCGCCGCGTCGCGCCGCTGATCGGTAACACACTCACACTCCAGTATTGCCCCTCGGCCTTGTCTCTGAAGATGAAGATCTCTTGCTCCAAAACGCCGATGCCTTGCTGCGCGAGGAAGAACGGGTTCTCGTGGATGGGGATGACCGCTTGATTGCTCGAATGGTAGATCGGTACCTGTTGGAACTCGCTCAGCGCGTTGGACAGGTCTATGGGGGCATGCCACATCCGCTGCATCGCGCGATTAACGAACACCGCGCCTTCGGCGCCGTCCGTGACTAAAACGCCTTCGTTGAGCGTCCCCATCGTCGCCTCGAACAGATCGTGCTGAGCCGCCAGTTCTTGGCGCTTCTGCTGCAGGCTCGCGAAGACCCGCACCTTCGCCCTCAGGATCTGAGGTTCCACTGGCTTCGTCACGAAGTCGAGCGCTCCGAGATCGAGCGCCTCCATGAGCAGTTGATTTGTCTCACCGTGAGCGGTGATAAACATGACAGCCGTCTCACTATGCTGCGGGTCGGCTCGCACCAGTTTCACGAGTTCCATCCCGCTCATCTCCGGCATCTGAACGTCGCAAAGGATGCACGCGTACCGATTGCGCAACAAGAAGCGCAACGCTTCGGTGCCAGAGCTAGCCAGATCCAGCGTATACCCTTCGGATGACAAAATCTGTCGCAGGGAGTACAAGTTCTCCGGGCGGTCGTCGACCAATAGCAGCCGCGCGTCGGGCTCTTCGTTGACAGGGCGCACGAGGTTATGAGCGACGTTCATTGGTGGCTCCCAGGTTGCAGAGGTAAGCGCCGATCTCGGTCACTGTTCCGATGAAGTCGGGCACGGTCGCAGCGATGGCGGCCCGGGGCATCACGCCGTATTCGGCGGTCCTCGGGTCTTGCACCAGGAGCTTACCGCCCCAACGTTTGAGGCATGCGGCCCCCCGCGCGCCGTCGTCGTTCGCGCCGGTCAGAATCACGCCGACGAGGTGACCCCCGGTCGAGACGGCGGCGGTCTCGAACAACACGTTGATGGCGGGTCGACTGAAGCAATCCAGGGGCTCTTGAGACAAACCGACGCAATGACGCGGAGAGCTACCGTCGGACTCGCGCTCGACGGTCAAATGATAATCGGGCACAGCGACGTAGACCTCGCCCGCGCACAACACCGCTTTGTCCTCTGCCTCGACGACCCGAAGGCCGATCCGCGCGTCGAGCGCAGCGGCCAAGGACGAATCGGACCTCGGCGGCAGGTGCTGCGCGACCAAGATCGGAAGAGAAAAGTCCTCCGGCAGCGCGCCCAAGATCACGAACAGCGCCTGCAGGCCACCACTGGAAGCCCCGACGACCACGCACTCGTATTTGCTCACGTGCGACGCCTCCTGAACAGTCGGTGATTGCGGTCCACACACTCGAAGTCGCGGAGCGCCGACTCCGCCGTCATGGTCTCGCGCAGGCCCAACCACAAGTAGCCCCCAGGCTCCAACGCGTCGCGGAACAAATCGAGGACGCGCAGCTGCAACTTCTGGTCGAAGTAGATGAACACGTTTCGGCACACGATGAGCTCGAAGGTGCCGAAGTTGGCGTCGCTCACCAAGTTGTGGTCCGAAAACACGGCACGTTCGCGATAGCGCTTGTTTATGAGGGCTGCCCCAAAGTTCTCGGCGAAGTGGTCCGCCAGCTTGCCACCGTATCCGAGCGCCGAATAGCTGGCCTCACTGCGCTCGATCTGGTCCTTCTTGAACAAGCCTTCACGCGCCTTGTTCAAGGCTTCGGGGCTGATGTCCGTGCCATACAAGCGCGCCCGACCGAGGATACCGGCGTGCTCCAACATGATCGCTACCGAATACAGCTCCTCTCCGGAAGCGCACCCCGCATGCCAAACCTTGAGACGACCGTAGGTCGCGAGGAACGGGATCACTTCGGCCTTGATCGTCGCGTAGGCAGGACCGTCGCGGAAAAACTCGGTCACCGAGATGTTGACCGCGCTCAAAAAGCGCGTGAAGCTCGTAGGATCGTGGAGCAGTAGGTGTTGAAGTTGACTCAAGCTCGTACAGCCAAATTGCTGAGCGACGGAGCGCAAGCGCCGCACGTGTGATACGCGTGCGTACTCGCGAAAATCATAGCCGTAGGCCTTCTCCACGACCTGCGTGAGAGCCTCGGCTTCGATCAGGTCCGTTGGACTTATCGCGTCATCCATACTCGCATCAGCCCCAATAACTCGTCGTTGTTCACGGGCTTGCTCATGTAGTCGCTCGCGCCCGCGTCCAAACAAGCCTGTCGATCCTCACGCATTGCCTTGGCGGTCAGGGCGATGATCGGGACGTCGCTGCCGTTGGGCAAGTTGCGCAGCCTCCTGGTTGCCTCCAGTCCGTCCATCCCTGGCATCATCAGGTCCATGAGCACGCAGTCGATGCTGGGAACGTCGCCGAACACGGTGAGCGCTTCCAGACCATCTTCGGCAACGTGAACGGTCATGCCCACGCCAGCCAACAAGGCGCGCAGCGCGAAGATGTTGCGCAAGTCGTCGTCGACCACGAGCACGTGCCGGTTGAGGAACACCGCGTCCCGGTGCCGACCAGGCTCGGCGACTTGCTGCCGCGGTGCGGTGTGCAACAACAACTTGACCTCGTCGAGCAGCCGTTCGTACGACCGATCACCCTTCATGATGACCGACTGGGTGAGCTCGCGGAGCTCTCGCTCCTCGGCTTC
>CBINDO010000266.1:0-11681 GCA_966249405.1 uncultured bacterium
TGCGACGTTGCTTCGCCTCAGCGTCAACGTGGCCACCACCCGGCTTATTCTACTGCACGGCGCCGAAGGGGGCGGTGCTGCCGGTAAAGTCATCGAGACGTTCGGTAAGTTCGTCGTGGGTGGCAACGTCGTCGTGGGCATGGTCGTGTTCTTCATCCTGGTCGTGATCAACTTCGTCGTGATCACCAAAGGTGCGGGTCGCGTGGCGGAGGTTGCGGCGCGTTTTGCCTTGGACGGTATGCCCGGCAAGCAGATGGCGATCGACGCCGACATGAACGCCGGCATCATCAACAGTGAACAAGCACGCGACCGTCGACGCTCGGTAGAGCGGGAGGCAGACTTCTTCGGTGCCATGGACGGTGCGTCCAAGTTCGTCAAAGGTGACGCAATTGCCGGCATTCTGATCACCGGCATCAACCTAATCGGTGGTCTGATGATCGGCATCGCCGCCGGCATGGACTTCACCGAAGCCGCCGAAACTTTCTCGATCTTGTCCGTGGGTGACGCGCTCGTCGCGCAGATGCCAGCGCTGCTCATGTCGACCGCTGCCGGCGTCGTCGTCACGCGCTCTGCGACCGGCGAGCAGCTGGGACGCGCCTTCAAGTATCAGTTGCTCGGCAGCCGACGCGCGGTGATATCGACGGCGGGTGTCGTCGGTATGATGGCGCTCATTCCCGGTATGCCTGCCGTACCGTTCCTCGGGCTGGCCGGGCTCTTGGCATACGTCGCCCGCACCACGCGACAAGCTCAGGACGCCGCTGCCGAAGCCGAGACCAAGAAAGAAGCGGCGCAGCCCACCGAAGCGGAGTCCATCGAGGCCGTGCTTCCGCTCGACGTGATGAGCCTCGAGGTGGGGTATGAACTCATCCGCGCCGTTGATCCGAGCATGGGAGGCACGCTCGTCGATCGGATCTCCAGCCTGCGCAAACAGATCGCCCAAGAGCTCGGCATCGTGGTTCCCCCGATCCACATTCGCGATAACCTACAACTTGCACCTGGACGCTATCGATTCGTCTTGTTGGGCACGGAAATCGCGGGTGGGGACATCCGTGCAGGGCGCTTGTTAGCGATGGATCCGACGGGCACCGCGCCGACGATCGACGGCGAAGAAACGGTGGACCCTACGTTTGGCACACCCGCGCGCTGGATCGCAGCCAAGGATCGCGAGCTCGCCGAAGCGCTGGGCTACACGGTCGTCGAACACGCTACCATCATCGCGACGCACTTGGCGGAGGTGGTGCGCAAGTACGCCCATCAGATCTTGGGCCGCGCGGAGTTGTCGGCGCTATTCGAGGTGTTCTCGCGCAACACTCCGAAGTTGGTGGAAGACCTCATCCCCGCCATGTTGTCGTTTGGCGAAGTCCTCAAGGTAATGCGGAACTTGCTCCGCGAGAGCGTATCGATCCGCGACTTGCGCACTCTGCTAGAAGCGCTGCTCGAGATCGCGCCGACGACGCGCGACCCCGAACAGCTGACAGAGCTCGTGCGCCAGCGCTTGTACCGGCAAATTACCGCCTCGTACACGGGACGAGATGGAAGCGTAGCCTCGCTCATTCTCGACCCCCAAGTAGAAGAGATGTTCCGGCGATCGCTGCAGGAGATCGCGCAGGGCGTTGGCGGCGCACTCGACCCGCACCGCGCTCGCCAGTTGGGCGACACGCTCGAGGCGGCGGTCAACCGCATGCAGTACCAGGGCCTGCCGCCGTGCTTGGTGACGAGCCCCGACTTGCGGCGCTACGTGCGCGCGTTCGCCGAACGGCGCTGTCCCATGCTCGGTGTACTTTCGTTCCGCGAGGTGGACCCCACCGTGACCATTCGACCCGTCGAGACCGTTTCGTTTACGCAAGCTGCGGCTGTGTAGCCGCCTGGAGTTATCGTGCAGTACCAGACCTTCCGTGGTTCCGATGTTCATGAGGCGTTGCTCGCTGTCCGCGAAGCACTGGGCTCTGACGCATTGATTGAATCGACGCGTCAGGTGACCAACGGACGTGACGGCGCTTTGGGCTCGTCCTTCGTCGAGGTCGTCGCGGCGCCCAGTCCGGCGCCGAGCGCCGCGTCGCAGCCGGGCGGTGTTGGCACCCTGGCGCGCCCCGTCAAGAGAGCGGACATGCCCTTCAAGTCGAAGGCGGACCTGGCCTCGATGCAGCGCGAACTCGTGGCCCTGAGGAACATGGTCGACGAGCTGAGCGCGGCGCAGCCTCCGAAGGAGCGGGTTCGTGCTATGCTCTACGCCGCTGGGTTCGAAGGCGAGCTCGCCAAGAAGATCGCGGCGGGTTCACAGAAGGTTGCAAGGGCGGGGCGCGAACCACTGCGTAGGTGGCTTCGAGACCAAGTAGGACAACGGCTCAAGGTGGAGCCGCGCATCATACAACGCCCCTACAGGCAAGTTGTGGCATGTGTGGGGCCAACTGGCGTCGGTAAGACCACTACACTTGCCAAGTTAGCAGCGATTGCGAAGTTGGATTTTGGTCGGAGTGTAAGCGTAATTACACTAGATACGTTTCGGGTTGGAGCAGTCGAGCAATGGCGGCGCTATGCTGAGCTTCTGGGGGTAGGGTTTTCTGTCGCGCAGGACGCTACATCCTTTAAGCGGCTAGTGGACACTCAAGCCAGCGACCTTGTCCTGGTGGACACGGCGGGCACGAGTACCCACGACCACGCCGCGAACGCGCAGCTCACGGAGGCATTACGTCTTTTGAAGAACGGCCGTCACGAGGTTCTCTTGACATTGCCCGCGTGGATTCGCGCACGAGACGCCGAACGAATCGCACTGTCCTATAACGGAATTGAGTTAACGGGGTTGATTATGACGAAGGTTGACGAAGCGGAGCAGTTCGCCGGCTGTTTACATGCAGCGATTGTTGCCAATCTACCCGTGACGTATTTGTGCGACGGAGCGCGGGTGCCCGAAGACATTCACGACGCCGCCTTGGACGCCATCCTCGACTCACTCTTTCCGGAGCTAGCTTGAACGTGGAAGACCAAGCGACATCACAGGGCCCAATGGCAAAAAGTGCAGCAGCAGTGGCATTGGGTGGCCTCGCCAATCGGCCGGACACGCAGCGCGAGACGTACGAGCGATACCTTCCCATCGTTCGCCGAATCGCGATGCGGACGGTGCGTTCGTTGCCGCCATCGGTGACAATCGACGACGTCATCAGCGCGGGCTGGCTCGGGATGGTCGAAGCGCTGGGACGGCGTACCCCCGACATGACCGAGGATCACTTCGAAGCGTTCGCTTCGTATCGTGTGCGTGGGGCGATCTTGGATCACTTGCGCATGCTCGACCCCATGAGCCGAAAGCTGCGGGGCGCATCACGCCGCATCACTCAGGTGGTCGCAGAGCTCGTGGGTAAGCTGGGTCGTAACCCCGAGCAGGAGGAGGTCGCAGGGGCGCTCGGTCTCGAGCTCTCGGAGTATCAACGGTTGCTTGGCGAGATTAACGACGCTGGGTTCGCTCGCCTGGAGGTCTCCGAAGTTGGCGAGCCTTCGGCCATGGAGCAATCTCCCGAATCGATCACTCAACGGCGAGAATTGGTGGACTGCATCGCATCGGCCATCGACCAGCTCCCGGAGCGGCTCAACCTCATAGTCGGGTTGTACTATCAAGAGGAATGCAGCTTCCGAGAGATCGGCGAGGTCCTCGGAGTCACCGAGTCGCGAGTTTGCCAGCTTCATGCCGAGGCCATGCACTTGCTCCGTGCCAACATCGAAGGCAAACCGGGGATGAAGCGCCGGCCGAGCAACAATCCGAACAAGCCAGCGGAGAACAAGCGGTGAGTACTGGGATTTGGATCGCGGCCTCGGGCGCCGTGAGCCAGATGACCGCGCTCGACGCGACCGCGAACAACGTCGCCAACGCGACTACGACGGCGTTTCGTGCGGAGCAGACGATCTTTCAGGAGCACCTCATCGACGCCCAGCGCACCGGTAACGCGCGTCCGAACATGCGCTACAACGGCGTGCCCGTCGTCGCTACCGATGTTACGACCGGGTCAATCAAGGTCACGAATCGTCCGCTCGATTTCGCGATTCGCAACGATGCGTTCTTCGCCGTGCAAACGCCGCAAGGCGAACGATACACGCGAGCAGGTAACCTCTACATCGACCCAGGCGGCGCGCTCTCACTGCAGGATGGCACGCGCGTAGTAAACACAGCGGGGCAACCCATATTCCTGCCCAATCAAGGCCAAGGCGCGAGCATCAACGGCGAGGGTGGCATCGAAATGAATGGTGAACCCGTGGGCCAGCTGCGTTTCGTCAGGTTTCCAGACGTTCGTGGCTTGGATCGTCAGGGCCACACGCTCTTCGTACCAACCGAGCGCTCTGGTCGTCCTGCGCCGGCGATTGCTCAACTCGAGACCGGTGCTTTGGAGATGGCCAACGTCTCCGTAGTCAAAGGCATGACGGACATGGTGACGACCTCGCGTTCCTTTGACGCGATCTCGAAAGTCATCGAAACCTTTCGCGATGTCGATCAACGCGCTGCCAACGACATCATGCGCAGACGGTGAACGATAAACCGGCAAATCACATGAAGGACCGTACCTTGAACCGCGAAATCAGCCCAATTGGACGAGCACCACGTTGGGAACACGAGATGGAACGGCTCGTGCATATAGGAATCTCGTGGGCCCCCGTGCCCAGTTATGGTCGCAAGACCACGGAGGTAGTTGAGGAGCTTTGCGATGAGGATTGAAACGACACGATTTGGGATGGTTGAGGCTGCAGAAGACGAGATCATTCGCTTCAGGGCAGGCTTGATCGGGTTTCCCGCGGAGAAGGAGTACGTGATGATTCCGCACGGAAGTTCGTCCATGATCGCGTGGCTGCAGTCCGTGACCACGCCGGAGCTGGCCTTCCCCGTGGCGTCGGCACACGGCTTCGTCGCGGATTACCCCGACGTGCCTCTCGAGCCGATTGCACGCCGCGCCGACATTGGGGACGCCATGGACGACTTGGCCATCCTGGCGGTGCTCTCCGCGCCCCGCAACCAGGCCGCGACCGTTAATTTGTTGGCGCCGTTGATCGTCAACTCGCGGACCCGCGAAGGCGCGCAGGTCTTTTTGGAGGGTTCACGTTTCTCCACCCGCGAGTTGTTCGTGGTGCCCAAACAGGTACCCGCCGCGGACGAAGGGGAGCAGGAAACACCGTTGGCTGAGGCCGCTGCGGGCTGACGCCAAGCGACGCAGCCAGCGTGCCGTTCGGTCAAACCTCGGGTTCACTCCTCACCCCGGGCATGATCGAGCGGCGCGCTTTGCGCCTTTTGTGATAACCGCGAGCCCATGGCTACTTACATCACGTCTCGCGGCGCGGCGCAGCTGGCGGCGGAGTTATCTCACCTGGCGACTGTCGCGCGTCCCAAGATCGTGCAAGAGGTCGCCGACGCCGCGGCACAAGGCGATCGTTCCGAGAACGCGGAGTACATCTACGGCAAGAAGAAGCTGCGCGAGATCGATAGACGTATCGGGTTTCTCACACGCCGTCTGGACGACGTTCAAGTGGTCGACATCACCGAACGCCCGAGGCAACCCGAAGTCGTGTTTTTCGGCGCCATCGTGTATGTGGAGGACGAAGATGGGCAGCAGCGCTGTTACCAACTAGTTGGGCCCGACGAGACCAAACCGGAGCGCGGCCTCGTCAGTTATCAGTCTCCCATCGGCAAAGCCCTCCTCAAGCGCAAGGTTGGCGACGTCGTGACACTCAAGCGGCCAGCGGGAGACGTCGAGATCGAGATCTTGCGGCTCGAGTACGGGCGCTTGCTCGACGCATGAAGCCGCTCGCTCCCGCGCCGAGGCGTCATTCGTCGACGAACAAGTCGAGCCGCGGGGTCTTTCCCGGGCTGACGGAGTACCCGCTGAAGTCGGTGACTCCTTCACCTCGAAGCACGTCTTCGTCAATCAAGAACTGACCCGTCAACGAGAGTGCAGTCTTGGTCAGCACCGTGTGCGCCGCGTCGGCGACGATGGCGGCGTGCCGGGCATGTTCGACTGCAACGGGCCCGCCGAGCAGATTCTCGACGGCGGCCGTGGCGATCAGCGTCTTGGGCCACAGGCTGTTCACGGCAATGCCCCAAGGCCGAAGCTCTTCAGCCAAACCCAGAGTACACATACTCATCCCGTACTTGGACATCGTGTACGCGAGGTGCGGCGCGAACCACTCCGGTCGCAGTGAAAGTGGCGGCGACAGCGTCAGGATGTGCGGGTTGTCTCGGCGCTTCAGATGAGGGATGCAAAGCTGGCTGCACAAGAACGTACCGCGGACGTTCACGTCGTGCATCAAGTCGAACCGCTTCATCGCCGTATCGAGGGTTGCCGTTAGGGAGATCGCACTGGCGTTGTTCACCAGTATGTCGATCCCGCCGAAAGCGTCCACGGCGGCGTCGACCGCGGCTCGCATTTGCTCCTCGGAGCGAACATCGCCCACTACCGCGATCGCTTGACCACCCGCAGCTACCAACGCGTCGCGGGTCGAGAAAACCGTATCGGGCAGCTTGGGGTGGGGATCGGCGGTCTTGCCGATCACGGCGATGTTCGCGCCGTCTCGCGCCGCGCGTAGCGCGATGGCTTTTCCGATCCCCCGGGTCGCTCCGGTTATGAACAGTGTCTTTCCGGCAAGGGTTCCCATGATGGTTCGCAGTAACATCGAGTGGTCCACGCGGCAAGAGGGCGCAAGCCGGGCACCTCCACGCCTTGTTCTCCCATCGTCACCGCGGCCGTGGTAAAGGGTGGTGTCATGGTGCGGATCTGTTTCGTTTGCCTAGGCAACATCTGCCGCTCACCCACTGCACACGGGGTCACGCTCCATCACGTCACCGAGCGTGGGTTGACCGCCGAAGTCGAACTGGATAGTGCCGGTACCGCGAGCTATCACGTCGGCGAGAGGCCCGACCGGCGCAGCATTGCGGCGGCCGCGCGACGCGGCATCCATTTGCCTGGTGTTGCGCGCCAGTTCGTCGCCAGTGACTTCGACCGGTTCGACTACGTCTTGGCGATGGACGAAGACAACCTCGGCGAGTTGCGGAAGTTGCTCGGGCACAGGCAACACCCGGGGCTGCGTCTGTTTCGCTCGTTCGATCCGAGCGCGCCACCCAGCGCTTCCGTACCGGACCCGTATTTCGGGGGCGATCAAGGGTTCGAAGAGGTCCTCGACCAGTGCGACCGCGCCGCCGTGGGGCTACTGCAAGAGGTCGAGGCTTACTTGACGACGCGTTCACCGAGTCGATAGCGGCGGCATCCCCGTAGCGTTTGCCTCCTGCGCGTCCTCGGTCGGTAACCGGTCAGTTCGCGTTGGGGATGACTAACTTTTGACCGGGGCGAATCGGCTTCTTCTTGGATATGCCGTTGGCCCGCGTGAGTGCGGCCACGGACACCTTGTTTTTGGCCGCGATGACGCTCAGGCTGTCTCCCGGCTTGACGACGTAGGTGCGCATCGGCTTCGACGCGGATCCGGGGGCGGGGTCGCCTCTCGAGCCCTTTGTCTCACCCTTCGCGCCCGTTTGATCGTTGGGTTTCGTCGCCTTGGCGTCGGACTTCCCGCTTGCGGGCTTGTCGTCTTTCCGTGACGCGCCGGGTGCCTTACCCGCATCGTCCTTGGTCACCTTGGGGCGCGGCGGGATCTGGAGCACCTGGCCCGGGCGGATGGGCTTTTTGGGGTTCAACCCGTTGCGCTTGACGATTTCCGCGGCGGGGACACCGTATTTCTTGCCAATGGCGATCAATGTCTCACCTTTGGCGACCGTATGCACTACTGGCTTGACGATCTTCGACGGGTTGGCGGTGATGAGCAGGCGTTGTCCGACAACGATTCGGCGGCTCGTCCCGAAGCCGTTCTGCTTGGCGATGGCCTCTGGGGTGGTGCCATGCCATTGGGCAATGCGCGTTAGGTTGTCGCCGGCCTTGACGATGTATGTCGTCGTGACGATCGGGGGCCCGATGTCACGCACCCATCCGGGTGGATACACCTCGACGATCGAACGGCGCCCCTGAACGATGTGCCTCAACACCGCTGCGCGGACCTGTGCCGCCGTGACGTCGTCGTAAGACGTGTAGTTGTCCTCGAGCAACACGGCGTTACCCCAAATCGACTCGGCTCGTCCGAGGTCCACCGCGCGGTGCCGCGCTTTTTCCATGCGGTGCAGCCAACGCAATTTGAGACGCGCGCGTGCTCGTTCGAGTTCGGGAGCCGAAGGTCCGCCCAGAGCGAGCTCCGTGAGCGCCTTCTCCAGCGCCTTCTGCATCGCATCGACCGTCGAACGTCGGTTGAGCTCTACGAAGACTTGAAATACGTCTGCATCGGCATAACCCGACGTCCCACTCTCGACCCGTTGCGCCACCTGTTCCTCGAGCACCAGGCGCTCCGTCAGGCGGCTTGTCTCACTGTCGGTCAGGATCACGCTGGCGACCTCCAAGGCGCGGTTGTCCCCAGTGCGTGCTCCAGGAATGCGCCAACCGTAAAAGACTCCGGGTGTCTTTGCGTTGTGTTCCTCGATCACGTTCAGACGTTCGCTCGTTTGACGCGGCAGCACGACGCGCTCCCGCGGCGCGTCTGGTGTCTGGGTCGCGACATCTGGTTGCGAAGTGGACGAGCTGAAATACTTCTCCACCCACTCGCGTGCGAGGCTGACGTCGAAGCCGCCAACCAACGTCAACACGGCCCGGCTCGGCTTGTAGTTCTCTTCGTAGAATTGCTTGACCCACGCGTATTCGGCGTTTTCGATATCGCGGCGGTAGCCCAGGGCTGGATGCTCGTAGGGCCAATAGCGCTGGAACACGAGCTCGTGCAGGCGCAGCTCGCCGCGTGCAAAGGGCTTGTTCGTGTACCGTTGCCGCAGCTCCTCCAGTACCACGCCGCGCTGTGACTCGAAGGCCTTCCGGGTCAATGCCAAGTGAAACAGCCGGTCCGCTTCGAGCCACAGAACCAGCTCCAGTTCGCCCGCCGGTATCTCGGTGAAGTAACTGGTGACCTCTTTGCCGGCCTCTCCGTTGGGGTTGCCGCCGCGGCCAGCAACGAGTCGGAAGTGGTCCCCAGTTGCCACGTTCAACGAACCTTGAAACATCAAGTGTTCGAACAGGTGGGCCATGCCCGACCGCCCTTCCAACTCGTCGCGGGAACCTGCGTCGTACGTCACGCACACGCCCACGGTGGGATGGTTCGGTAGCGGGTTCAGTACCACTCGCAGGCCATTGGCGAGCGTGTAGCGCTCAACTGTGCCGAGGATCGCCGCCGAGGGCTCGAGCCGGTCGCCCTGACCGAATGCGGGGCGTAGGTTACCGAGGAGCAGAGCCACCACGGCAATCCGGAACACCCAATGACGCCAGAATCGCATGTAGACCGTGGTTAGTTATCACGTGGGTTTCACGCCCCAGCCGTTGGTGTGCCGTCGACTCGGTTGTGGCCGACCGGTCGGATTGGTGGAGCTCTTCCCACGCGCCGTCGCTGGACTTGTGGTCTCTCCCTGCAGCTTGGCTCTTGGTTTCAGCCCGGGCGCGGAATGTGTGCCGCCCGAGTCGTGTGGTCGCCGTTCTCATCTGGTTTGCGGCGTCGAATGTACCCACAATTGGGCAGTGAACCCGAAAACACCCAGTGCCTCTCACTCTACTTTGCACCAGTACATGATGCCCGAGCATGCCAACCCGGGAGGGTCGGTGCATGGCGGACTGATCATGAAGATGATGGACGAGGCCGGCGCGATCGCGGCCATGCGCCACGCGCAACGACGCGTCGTCACCATCGCGGTGGACTCGATGACGTTCAAGTCGCCCGTCGAAGTCGGCCAGCTCGTCACCATGGATGCGCGCGTGACCTACGTCGGCAAGACGAGTCTCGAGGTCAGCGTGCGGGTTCTAGCCGAGGATCCCGTCGCTGGCACCGTGACGCACACGAACTCCGCGTATTTGGTTTACGTAGCGCTCGATGACGACTTGCGACCCACCGCGGTCCCCGCTCTGATCCCCGAAACGGAAGAGGAACGAGTGCAATACGAAGCTGGCCGGGAACGACAAGCCAAGCGAACTGCCAAAGCTTGACGTTCAGGTTTCGGCCGTACGCGACGCGCGTCCCCGGCGAGAGCCGCGCACCAATCGTTGCGCTAGGGCCCGCAGCGGTCGAAGTTGAGATTGACGTGCCTTCGAGTCGCCGGTGCCCATCGGTAACGCGCTCCCCGTTGACACGTACTGCTGTCCGCAGTCGCGGTTCGAGTGTGCCCGCAGCGTCTCACCGAGCGCGCGGCGGTCTACGTCGCCGTCCGCGGTGCGCGGCAATGGCGCGTTGTACACCTGGATTTGGCGGGGGCGTCGGTCCAACGGCAACTCGGCAAGCCGGACTTCTATCGAGCTGGTGATCTGCTTGTGCCAGCTCGGCAGTTCACCAGGAGGCACTAGCCTTTGTGGTACGACGACCAGCGTTGCGCCAGACTCGAGTTCGCCCAGCGAGACCAACGCCACCTCGGCCACCTCCTTGACCTGCCCAAGAGCATCCGCGAGGAGCTCCGAGTGTATCCAAGTTCCATCGGTAGAGCGAACTGCATCGGCCCGCCGCGCAACCAGGGTTAGTCGACCGCGATCGTCGAGTCGGCCGAGATCTCCAGTTCTCAGCCAACCCGAGTCGGTGAGACAGTTGGGCGCAATCGTAGGGCCGCGCGCCAACACTTCCCCCAGTCCCGTCACGTCGGGCTCTTCGATGCGTAGCTCGATTCCGGGGATGGCGACGCCAACTTGCCGTCGGTTGCGACGCGCGCCACTCGGGGCCACGGTGAGCGGCCCGGTTTCAGCCAACCCGTAGCACTCGGAGACTGGGAACCCGAGCCCGGTGAGCGTGCGCTGGGTGTGCTCGGCCAGCGGCGAGCCGGTATTGATCAAGAGACGTAGATGACCACCCAACTGATCGTGGACCGAGGCGAGCAGCATCGGACCCGCCTCGAGCCCGACGCTGCGCTTCAGCTTCAAGCTCGCGTCGAGTCCCGCGTTCAGCCATTTCTTCCTCAAACCGGTGCGTGCGCCACGCAACAGGGCATCGACCAGCCTGACCCAAAATTGTGGTCCGGCCACGGTTGCCGTGATGTGAGCAGACCGGTAGACGTCGAGGATTCGCTCGGGATCGTGGTGCGGGGTGAACACAACGCGAGCGCCGCGAGACAACGGCAGCAGAAGGCCGCAGATGAACTCCATCGGCCGGACCAACGGCAACACGTTCAGCAGGCGATCGCGGTGCGAAATGGGGAACAGCGGCGCCAATGCGCCGAGCATCCGCGTGAGGTTTTCGTGCGTGAAGTGCGCGGCATTGGGGGCGGCCGTCGTACCGCGAGAGAAGGCGATGATCGCGACTTGTCCGGGAGTTACGTCTGCCGGCTCTGTACCTGTCGCCCCCGTCCTGCAGATGCGCGACAGTTCACACGCGACCATTCCCGGGTTGCGCTCTGCTATCCGCTGTCCCGTCGTGATCGTATGCTGGTCGTAGATCAAACAGCGAACATTAGATACACGGCATTGGTTCGTGAGCTCGTGCGGCAGCCCGTGGGGGTCCAGCAGCACCGCGGTCGCGCCGGCCAGGAGAATCCCGAACAGCGCGATCGCCCAGTTTGCTTGGTTCTCGGCGAGCAGAGCCACCCGATCACCGCGTCCTACTCCGGTGCTGCGGAGAGCGTCCGCACAAGCGAGGGATGCTTCGTACCATTCCCGGAA
>CBINDO010000267.1:0-11658 GCA_966249405.1 uncultured bacterium
TTGGAGTAGGAAGAGAGCAAGCAGGCGAATCGGCGCCGCGCGGCGACGTTCGTTCGGCTCTCTCCGGACGACGGCTGCAACGGTGAGCGTGCGATCCGATCGACTTGGCGTGGCCGCAGTGATGGTTGGACTCGCGGCAACCGTGAGTGTCGACGCAGCGGCAACGCCGACACACGTCGTCAAGGCCGAGACCAGCGTCGGCTACCACAGCCCCGATTATTCGACTCTGGACGGCGGCGCAGAGGTGTTCGCCGCGGAGACGGTCGCCGTGGTGCTCCCAACGCCGGACTGGGTGGGCGCACGACTCGACGTGTTGGGCGGCGCGTTATCCGGTGGCACGCTGCTCGGGGGATTGGACGCCCACTTGTACCTCAACCGAAGGTGGGGCCTCGCCGGGTTGTCGGTGGCGCAGGTGTGGCTGAGCGACGACATCCACACGACGTTCTTCGGCCTCACCGGCGCCGTGTACGAGGACGAGTTACTGAGCGTCTGTCTCAACGCCGGGTACGAAGACCACTCGTTTGGACAAGACCTTTGGTTTGGCGAACTCTTCTTGCGCCTCTATCCCGGAGACCGGTGGTCGTTCACTCCGGGCGTTTCGTACGTCCCTGCTAACCTAAAGCAGACGCGCGCGGACATCCTGCTCAGGCTCGAGTTCATCGCCATGCGCAGCAGCGACTGGAGCCTGGGCCTGTATGCCCAGTATGGCGGTAACCTGTTCACCAAAGGGTCGGCGGGCTTGACCCTCTACTTCGACGGCACGGATATGCGTACGCGCGACCGTACGTGGGGGCCTGCAGCGCCGCGATTCAAGTAGCGGAGCAGCAAGACCGACGCGAACCTGGCGGCGATAGCCAAGCCGCGGTGGCGCGTCACGGCGTAGGGTTGCCACGCTTCTGGGTGTCGATGGACTTCCAGCGGCCCAAGGGCTAGGCTGCGCTGGTGTCCAACGTCGGCTCGCACAGGGTGACTCTGAACATCCTGCCGTTCGAGAACCTGTCGGAGCATGGTTCTGCCGACTACTTCTCGCGTGGCTTCGTTGCCGACTTGGTCGCCGAGTTCTCTCGATTCTCCGAGCTCGCTGTCGTCTCACGTCGTGACGCGACCAGCGAGACTCCCCTCGCCGACTACGCGCTGCGCGGCGCGTTGCGGCGCGAGGGCGAGCGACTGCGGGTGTCGGCCGAGCTGTTGGATGCCGCGACCGGCGCGGCGGTGTGGGCCGATCGGTTGGAGCGCGAAGGCGCTGGAGTGTTCGCGATTCAAGACGAGATCTGCGGGCAGGTCGTCAGCTTGGTGTCGACGCGACTACGCGCGACGTTGACGGCGGCTGCACGGCGTAAGTCCACGCAAGCATACTTGGCCTACGATTATTGGTTGCGCGGTATGGACGAACTGAAACAGGGTTCGCTGGCCGCCGACGACCGGGCGCGCCTATTGTTTCGGTCCGCGCTCGATCAGGATCCCGCTTATGCGCGCGCGCACGTGGGGTTGTCTTTGTCCCACTTCAACGAGTGGAGCTGCCAGCTCTGGCAGCGTTGGGACGAGAATGAACGACACGCCTACGCGCACGCCGAACGCGCGCTCGAGCTCGACCAAGCCGACCACTGGTGCCAGCTCGTGTTGGGGCGCATCCTGCTCTTCAGACGTGAGTTCGAGCGCGCCGAACAACATCTGAACCGCGCGCTCGAACTCAACGGCAACGACGCGGACGCCCTGATCCAACTTGCGATGTCGATGGCGTTTCTCGACCGGCAGGAACTGGCGCTGACCCTGTTCGAGCGCGCGCTCACGCGCAATCCCTTCCACGAGGCTGGATACTACGCCTACGGTCTAGCGGGCGCGTTCGCCAGCCAACGCTACGACGAGGTCTTGCGCTACGCGGAGCGTGTCCCGCCGGGAGCGATGGTGGACTTGCCCGCGTACGCGGCGGCGTCTCACCACCTGCTCGGCAACGCCGCGGAGGCGCGCCGTCAGCTGGAAACGTACCTCGAGCTCTTCGACGAAAAGATCGTGCGCGGACGCGACGTAGAACCCGGTGAGGCGCTTCGTTGGGTCCAGCATGTGAACCCGTATCGCTCAATCGACGCCGAAACGCGCCTGCTGACGAGTTTGCGAGCAGTCCGCGACCGTACGGGGTTGGCACCGGCGGCCGTGGCGGACGCACCGGGACTGAACGTGTTCCGACGCGTTGGCTCCTTGTGGCAGGCGACCTACGAGAATCGGTCGGCGTGGCTGCCGCCGTGCAAAGGGTTCTCGGACTTGACGGTGTTATTGGCTGCGCCCGGGCAAGAGGTACACTGCGCCGACTTGATGGGGGTCGTGGACAGTGCGTCCGATACCGAGGTGCTCGACGAGGTGGCTCGCGAGCAATACGTGGCCCGCGTGCGCGAGCTGGAAAACGTCGCGCGCGCGCCGACCACGTTGGACGAAGACCCGACGACGTCGGAGGCCCGCAACGAACTCGACGTACTTCGAGCGCAGCTGAGCTCGGGGTTCGGACTCGGTGGTAGGGCACGCAAGCTCGCCGCGCCCGGAGAACGCGCTCGCTCGGCGGTGACTCAACGTCTGAAAACGGCGCTCAAACGGATTGCAGACAGCCACCCATCGCTCGGGGAGCACTTGCGCAACCACGTACGCACGGGCACCTTTTGCTCCTACGCGCCTCCAAGCCCACTGGAATGGCGCTTGTGAAGCGCCGAAAGGTGGCGTCGTAAGGCGAAACCTTACGCCCTAGGGGTACCCCGGACGTGCCGGGGTTTTCATTGCCCTAGGAGGCGCCTCTTGTCCCTGCTCGTACAAATCGTTACCAATCCAATCAATTGGGTGATCGCCGCGCTGTATGCGGCTGTTGCTACCTGGGAGGCGATTGCCCCCGGCCGTGTATTGCCGAGAGTGCGGGGGTGGCGGCTCAAAGGCACGCTGTACTTCATGGGGTACGTTCTGCTGAGCAATGCGTTGCCGTTGCTGTGGGATCCGCTGCTTGCCCGGTACCAGCTGGTCGATCTGACGGCGCTCGGAACTTGGGGCGGAACCGTGGTCGGTCTGCTCGCGTACGAAGTAGTCGCCTGGGGATACCACCGATCCATCCACGCCGTCCCTGCGCTGTGGCGCGTTCACCAGACGCATCACAGCGCCGAACGTCTGGACGTGGCAAGCGCGTTCTTGTTTCACCCCTTCGACGTAGTGGGCTGGAACCTGGTGGGAAGTCTAGCGCTCACTCTGGCGGTGGGCCTTTCGACGCAGGCGATCATCAATGTATTGCTGATCACTTACCTCTTGGCCATGTTCCAACACGCCAACGTGCGCACCCCACGGTGGTTGGGCTACCTGGTGCAGCGGCCCGAATCTCATACCCTGCATCACGCACGCACCATTCACCAGAAGAACTACGCGGATTTGCCACTCGTCGACATGCTCTTCGGCACGTTCGAAAACCCCGCAGATTTCCAGCACGAGACGGGTTTTTTCGAGGGAGCTTCGAGTCGTCACTGGGAGCTCCTGTCGCTGCAGGACGTGACGCGCAAAGCAGGTTCGAGAGCCGCCGAGTGAAGCCACTCATACCCACCGTTCGGCGGAGGCGACCTCACCGCGATTCGAGCCGCCCCCATTGGTGAGGCCGTTCGAATCGAACTCTGGGAATGAACCGTGGAATCACGATGACCGGTGGGGGCCACTTGCCCCCGCCGGTCTCGACCGTCGACGACTCACCGAACCTTGGTGGTCGCTCCCCCAGCTTTGAGCGCCCACTGAAAGTGGGCTTTGTCCACTGGCTGTACCGAGAGGCGCATGCCCTTGCGCAACAGCACCATGCCCTCCAGTGCCGGCGTGTCACGCAACATCGGCAGCGGCAAGAACGTGGGCAGCTCTTCGACGAATTCGACGTCGATGAGCCACCAGCGCGGTGACTCCTGCTTGCTCTTCGGATCGTAATATTCGCTTTTGGGATCGAACTGCGTAGGGTCTGGGTACGTCTCCGAGCAAACCCGCGCGATACCGGCGATGCCCGGGGGAGTCGCATTGGAATGATAGAAGAGCACGAGGTCACCGACGCTCATCTCGTCCTTCATGAAGTTGCGTGCGGTGTAGTTGCGCACGCCGTCCCACGGTGAGCGCCCTCGCTGTTTCAAGTCCTGAATCGAGAACACGTCGGGTTCGGTCTTCATCAACCAGTAACGTCGCGTAGCCACGAGCGGGGTGTTAGCGCCAAAGCAGCGGCCCGTCTACGGCAAGCGCGCGCAGGAGGGACGGGTCAAGGCAACAAGCATGCGCCGTCTTGGCAAGTCAAAGCGCCACCGAGTGGGCAGTCCTCAGTCGCAGAACAGGCAGGCACGCAATACCCACCGTTACAGGAGCGGTCCTCCGTGCACTCGACGGCACCTTCCGCTTCCCCACAGACGGCATAGAGGTTCCGCTGTGTTTCGTCGAACAGGTCCGAACTGCTGCTCTTGCCGTAGAGCCAGGCCCAACCGTCGACGGGTTCGCATCGTATCCCGCGCTCGGAGTTCGGTCCCAGCTGCCAACTGATCGAGTCGCTCGGTTCGCCGTTACAGTCGCGTAGCTCCAGGGTGACCCGCATCGTCTCACCGTCGAGACCGAGCAAGTCGGCACGGGGGCCGTTGACTTCGGACCTCGCGTCGTAAGCACACGAGCCGCACCGCGCGACCTCGCAGCTCGGATTGCGGAGCGTCATCACGATCTCTCCCGGCGCGACCAGCCGCGTCTCGCCTTCCCATTCGATGGCGCAACCTGACGTGAAGTTGCTCACGACGAGCTGCAACGACTCGCCGCTGTATTCCCACTCCACACATTCGAGCCCAATCGGCATTTCACGCTGCGCGACGAGCGCCTGTTCGTTCACGTCGAAGTTGGTGCTTCGCTCACTCCCGAATGGGGCCAACCGACCATTCGCGCGCGCCAAGTAATCGGCGTATTCGGCGTCACCCTTGCAAGGAGATGCATCCACGGGTCCGCTGAAGGGGTTGTCTCCCTCTGTACCGCCATTGCAGCCCGGCATCCTTCCGCACAACACGACGAGGAGCAGAGCGGGAAGTCCAACTCTCGGGGGGCGAGCTGCAGCCGGTGGGACTGCTTCATTGGCAGAGTCCGGTTCAACTGAACCGAAGTCTGCGGTCAAGCGGGTGAACGACGATCGGGTCATGATTTTCCTTTGGAAAGTGGGAACAGTTGCACGTTGATTTGGACCACCCGCTCGGGCACGTCGTCTTGCTCGGCCGTGCGGAGCAGCTGTCGTCGAAACTCGCGTAGCTGCTCTTTGAGCTCCAGTAGACGTTTCTGGCTCACGCACACCGTCACCGACGAGATCTCACGCTCGTCGCGCGGCACGAGTTCGATCGCCTCGTTGGCGCGGTCCAGCATCTCACGGTGGAAGGCAACCAGGTGGTGACCAAGCGGGCCGCCCGACGTAACCAGGGGTTCGGTGCGAGTCGCGCGCCCTTGCTCGTCTATGGTTAGCATCCCCAGCTCGACCAATGTCTGAAGCGCCTTCTTGGCTTGCGCGGGTGTTATGTGAGGGATCAGCTCGGCCGCGATCCAGCGCGGGTCGGCGCGAAAATCTGAGCGTGCCGCAAGTTCACGCGTAGCCGGGATGAACCATTTCGAGAAGTACGTCGCTTGTGCTTCCGTGATCTTGTGCACCTTGCGAAACGGCGCGTACCTGCCGAGCCGGGCGTAGTAGTGTTGCTTCTCGGAAGGCGACTTCGCCTGCGTGAAGGCGACGAGGTCACCGAAATACGCCTGTTCCTCGCCGGACAAGCCACAGGCCTGCGCAAACCTCACGGCCATCGCCGACGTCAGGTTGCGGCGACCAGTGATCACCAGGTGGGGGTGATTGACGGACTTGCAGCCGACGGCCTTTGCGAACGTGCGGTAAGAGAAACCGTAACTGTTAGCCTTCTGGTGGGAATAGAAGTCCGTCAAATATTGGCGGTAGTCGAGGTACTCGAAGACGCGCCTGGGAAACGGGACCATACGTCGAGAGCGTGACATCCGGCGGCACCGGTGAGCAACCCGAGGACCCGACAAATCCTGATCAGCGAGTATACGCCAGGCTTATCATGTGCAATCTATCCTCTTGTTATCATTGAGTTTCTCATCGATGGCTGGGACACCGGGTTCGTCAGGTAACTCCGCCAGAGTACACGGTCGGCGCGTCCGGCCGCGGCGCTGGGACGTCCTGGCTAGAAACCGTCCAATGAGCTTCGAAAAGCGGCAGCGCCAGCACGCCGGGCTGACGGCGCGCCCGTTCACCTCCCGAGCCTCGAACCTGAAGGCCCCCCCAAGTTTGCACCGTACCTAAATTGGATTCCGAACACTGGGAAGCCGAGCCAATCTGTGATTAGAATGGTGAGCCGTTTGGGACCACGACCGCCAAATCCGCGTTTCTTGGGCACTTTTCGGCTCTCCGAGACATGAGTTCCGCCATCTCCATCCGCCCCACCGACTCCGATGACGTCAAATGGGCTCTGCACACCGCGTCAACACAGGTGGACCGGGGTAGCCTCGCGGATGCGATCCAATGGGTGAAGCGAGCCGCCCAATACGCGGAGGAGTCCGGCGACGCCTGGCGCGCCACCGAGCTCAAGAACTCGGCGCGCGAATTGGCCGAGCAGATGTGGACCAGCGAACCCGAACCGGCCGCGACCCAGAGTCTGGCGCCGTCTTCGGTGATCGAGATTTCGGTGGAGGACGTGGAGGCCGACGATCTGCTCGAAGCGAGCTCGATCCCCGCGCCCGCCGATCCTTATCCGCCAGGTGCGTATCAGCCGGGGCTTTACCAGGGCGGATTCCAGTCGGTTCCACCTGGCGCCGTCATCCGCCAAGGTTCACTTGCCGACAGCGTTCCACCCGAGCCCATCCCGCTCTACCCAGTGGGAGGTGCGGTTGCCTCGGCTCCGGCGCCCGGGCGGCCTTACCAACAGCCGCCACCGCCAGCCGCGGGGCCGTTCGCTCCGCCCGGCGTTCCCTTCCAGGGTGCCCCCTACGGAGGAGTTCCCGTCGCCGGGGCGGGGGAAGAACTCGCGCTCCCGTTACTTCGCCAACGGGCCCGGGCACCCCCTTCGTTAGCAAAGCTCCGACGTTGCAGTTCGGGACGCCCGACGCCTCCGAGGCGGCAGGGCAACGTCCGCCACCGCCGCGCCGCCGTTCGATTCGCCCAAAGGCACCGGGGCGTGTCTCGAGTAACCCTCCGCCGCCCCACCGCTCGAGTGCCGGCGTGGGCACGCCACCGGGCGGTCCCGAAGTGTTTAGCTCAGCCCCACCCGCGGATCGTTTCACCGCGTTGGCGGAACAACGCGCCGCGTTTGCCAATTCGCGTGCGCCGCTGGGTTCCGCCCCCGAACTCTTGGTTTCGGAGCTCGATTTGGAGGGAGCCGCGTTCGCCACGAGCTCGCTGCTTCCACCGCCGCCAAGCACGGAACCCGAGCTGACACCGGAAGAATTCGAACGCGAGTTGCAAGCGCAGGACGACGATCAGGTCGTGTCCAGCGCAGCGTTCGAGGTCGACCCCGCGCTGGCCGATCTATTCGCCCCAGAAGAGGTGGTGGAAGATCGCGACAGCGTCGATCGAATGAGCGACATCGTGCTCGACCCGTCCGAGTTCGAACATCAGTCGCTGCTCGACGATCAAGAAGAGACGCACGTGCTCACCAAGAACGTGGTGCAGTCGCTCAAAGAGGCGTCGCGCCAACCGCCTCCGATGGCGGCGCACGAGTCGGGTGAACACGAAGCCATCTCTCAATCCGCATTCCCGACGGCCCCGCCCCCGGGCTCCGCCGCCGCCGTCCAGCGCGCACCAGCGTCGCGCCCATCGTCTGCAGACATGCGGCGGGTAATGGCGCCCGCCTCCGCGCCGCCGGTCCCATTCCAACCCGCGCCCTCCTCGCCACAGGCAAGTCAGCCGGCACCTTCTCCGGGCAGCGTGCCTCCACCGATGCCAACGCGCACGGCGCCGCCCGTGTCGGTCCCGCCGATGGCGAGCGTGCCTGCGGGGACGAGTTCGTTCTCGAGCGCACCACCACTGTCCGCGGCGCCCGCCGTTCCGACGACGCCGCCCGTGTCCTCGGTCCCGCCGAGCACTCCGGCTGGTCCACGTTCGACGCCTCCGGTGCTCGTACGGCGGAGCAGCCGAGCCGCTCCGAGTGAACAATCCGTGCGCCCCCTGGAAGCCGGCGGTCCAACGAGTTCAACGCCGACCTTCAACCCGCACGCTCCCGCGCTGCCCGGCCCTACGGCGTCGCTGGAGTCTCCGATCTCGTTGGGTGAACCGCTATCTTTGGGTGAGCCGCTGTCTTTGGCAGCACCGGCTTTGGGCGCCTCGATACCCGCGGCGACGCCGCTCGGCGACCTCGCGTTGAACTCGCTTCCCCCGTCCTCTGCAGCTCCGCCGCCCCCTCCGGTCCGACCTTCGAGCGCAGCCCCGGCCACTGGCCCTCGCTCCTCGCTCGCGCCGAAACCGGAGCTGGTGGACCCGATCGTCGACGGCGTAAACTTAACGGAGGCCCGCGGATTCGAGGATCTGCCCGAAGAGGTCCAGCTCGCGTTGGCGAGCAGCGCGCGCATCGAGCGTTTGAGCGCGGGCGAAGAGGTGAGCTTCTTCGGCGCCGCGATCGTGACCAGCGGGCGCGTCGATATCTTACCCGCGTTCAGTGAGGAAGCAGGGGCGGTCGCCGACGAGGGCGACGTGATCTTCACGCATGGTAACCTCGAGGGGTCTATCGACCTGCGCGTGGTGGCGAAGCTCGACGACACGCGCGTCGGAGTATGGGATCCGGACACGTTGCGCCAGGCCATCGCCGAATGCCCGTGGGTAGCGGACGAACTGAAGCTAATCGCCGACCGCTACCTGGCACTGTGCGGTGCAACACTGGGTCCGTTGGGCGAACGTCTCGACGACAGCCTGCGCGCGACCGTGTTTCAGCGCCTGGAAGTTCGCGTCTTCAACGAGGGCGACGTGCTCGCCGAGGTCGGCAAACCCATACCCGGATTGTTGATCGTCGGTGGTGGACGGGTGTTGGTGCGCGACGCCAAGGGTGAACAACCAACCGAGCTCAACATGGGGGACTTCGTGTTCGCTAGTGGTCTGCTCGGTGGCGCCAAAGCACCCGGTACGGCCTATGCCGCCAAGGGTGGCGCGCTCGTGTTGACGGCCCCACGCCAAGTTGCGCACGAGTTGATGATGAGTGTCCCACCGCTCGTCGAGGTACTCGCCGGTTGAAGTCGAGGTTTGGCGTTCGACCAAACCGTCTCGGGCACATTGCCCCATTCGAGGAGGAAGCAGATGAAGCGGATTACGCTACGGGTCTCGTTGTTGTGCGTAACGTCCACCGGAATTGCTTGGGCACAGGACCCGACCGTTCCCCCCACGGCAGCTGAGCCGGCTCCAGCCGCCTCCCCTGCTCAGCCTGCCCCCGCGCCTGCACCGGCACCAATGCCGGCTCCGCCCGCTGCAGCACCAGCGCCACCGCCGGTTCCTCTCCACTATCTGCCCAAAACGCGACCGTACCGCGACGACGCGCCGCCGCCCGAGCACTACGTCCTCAGCGAGGAGCCTCGCAAGGGTTTCGTCATCGGCGGTGTCGTCGCGATCGGTGCGCCGTACATCACCGGGTTGATCATCGCTGGCGTCGGGATGGATTTCCCCAACAAGTCTGGATTCCTCGCGGTGCCGGTTGCTGGCCCTTGGATAACATTGGCCTTGCGCGACAGCTGTGACGAATCCGCCGAGCTCGACTTCGAGTGCGCGGACGATGACCTGGCGCGTCGTGCGCTCATGTTCGACGGCATCTTTCAGGGGCTCGGCGCTGCCGCGTTGGTCACTGGCCTGACCTGGACACGGTCCGTTTGGTTGCGCGAAGATCTAGCCGACAACATCGACTTCGTACCGGGGCTGAACGTCGTGGGATTGCCGGGGGACACACCTCACGGCATGACCGTCGTGGGACGCTTCTGAGCTCGCGTTCCACGCTCGGCAGCGGCGCTGCAGTGCGTGGAACAAACAAACACTGGCCGAGCACCTAAACCCACGATTCGGCTGTGTTGACCGTGCCGCGATTCGAACCGCCCCAGGCATGGGGGCGTTCGAATCGCTAGGTGTGCGGCAACCTTTCAGTCGGCGGGACTGCTACATTTGCAGAGTTCGGTTCAACTGAACCGACCCCTGCAGTCGAAGCGTTCGGCCCGCTTCCTTTTGGCGATGGTCAGCGCGGGTCGGGGCGCGAGCAGGGGCCACAGTCGAGCACGGCGCCACAACCGTCGGGCGCGAACCCGCATTGCGCGTTGAGCTCCTCACAGGTGGTCGGCTTGCACTCGGGTGGCGGCGGGGGATCACCTACGCACGCTCCGAGATCGAACAACATGTAGAGCAGCACCTTCTCTTGGTCGGTGAGCGAGCCCCCGCAGTGGGACGGGAACAACACGTCCTGGAAGGTGCCGTCCATGCCGTCTCCACCTTCGATGGCTGCGACGTGGAATCCGCTGTAGGCGACGCGTCCGCAAGAGGCGCCTTCGGGGGCGCCATAGGGCGTGTTGAAAGAGAACTGTTGGATGCGATCGCATTCCACCGGGGCTCCGGGACCCGGGCCTGGCCCCGGACCGGGTCCTGGTCCCGGACCGCCAGCGTCGACTTCGGCGCTCGTGTCGGGCTCCGGTTCTTCCGGGGGCAGCACGCAGTGGATGAACTCCTCCGAATGTTCGCCCAGCGTCGCTACTTGGTTGCGAGGCTCGATGATGTTGAAGCTCAGCTCGGTCTCGGTGACGACCTGCTCGTTGATCAACCAATCGGCGAAATTTTCGATACGGGGGCTGGCGTTAGGGCTATCCATCGAGACCACGCCCGTCCCGGTCGTCGGATTGGGCGGACTGTCCTCCCACTCCGCGACGGCGGCGAGCCCCGTCTCGATGGGCGTCGCCTCCGCGTAAGGTTGGTCTCCGTTGTCGAGCAGCCACGTGTAACTCAGGTGGCTCGCGAACATGCGTCCACCGCGGTTGACGTATTCGCGCACGTTGGGGCCGTACGCTGTGGCCTCACTGTTGGGGCCCGGTTGGTCGAAGCTCGGTCCTTCGCAGTCGGCGATGACCATGTCGTATTGTTGGAGGCGGTCGAGCGAACTGTACAGTTCCTCGTTGTGGGGTGTCCCGGGACCCATCGAGGCACCGGCGGGGTTGTCCGCGTCGCCACCGCGATACAGGTGAACACGCGGTGCGGCGCTCCCGTCCGCACCGGGGTCGCCGAACTCGCCGTCGGCGAGGCCCATCTTCGAGAAAACGCACTCCATGGCGTCGATCTGCCCCGTGGAGACCGCGACTTTCGGAATGTGGACGAACAGACCGTCGTTGCTGTCGCGCGGCAAACGCGTCGGGTTATCCGGCAATGCCGTCGGCAACGCGACGTCGGTGCACGCCGAGGCTTCGGGCACGGTGATGCGCACCGCACGCCGGAACTTGCCGGCCTTGACCACGAGCGTGAACTCCTGACCGACGGGCACGTACTTCTCGATCGTGAACGCGCCGGTCGCGTCGGTAACGGCGCCGAACAAGACCTCGCCGAGTTGCGGTTGTTGGTCCTCGCAACGGTCGCAGGACGTGCCGCCGCTGGGAATACCGACCGGGATCTCCGGCAGGGTATCCACGTTGTTCTGCAGG
>CBINDO010000268.1:0-11559 GCA_966249405.1 uncultured bacterium
GCGTTGCATCGTGGGATGTCGGGCAGCGCCGCGCGTGCCGAGGCGCGGCAGCTCTTCGAACTGGTGGGGATCCCATCGCCGGAGCAACGGCTCGACGAGTATCCGCACCAGCTCTCTGGTGGCATGAGGCAACGGGTGATGATCGCCATGGCGCTCGCCTGCAGGCCCAAGGTGCTAATCGCCGACGAGCCGACGACCGCGCTCGACGTCACGGTACAAGCGCAAATCCTCGACCTGCTCCGGGACCTTCAGCGGCGGCTGGGCATGGCGATCCTGCTCATCACGCACGACCTAGGCGTCGTGGCGTCCATGGCCAAGCGCGTCAACGTGATGTACGCCGGTCGCATCGTGGAGTCCGGCCCGGTCACGGAGTTGTTCGAACGACCGCGCCATCCCTATACCGTCGGTCTCTTGGAGTCCTTGCCGAAGCTGAAGGCTGCGGGAGAGGAGTTGCGGCCGATCGACGGCAACGTACCCGATGCGCTCAGCCTGCCGTCGGGGTGCCGCTTCCACCCACGGTGTCCGCTCCGGTTCGAACCCTGCGACAAACAACAGCCACCGTTCACCTGGGTCGTGGGCACCGACGGCGAGGATCCGCGCGCGCACGGCGCTGCCTGTCATTTCACCGCACAGAATCCGGACGTAGAGCTGCGCCAGCTGGTTCGCCGTGAGTTGACCAAACGCGCGGCCACGGACTCGGTCGCCGGTGGCCAGCTCAGCAAGGAGCCACCATGAATGAGCCGCTGCTGCGTGTGGAAGGGCTCTGCAAGCACTTTCCGGTGACCAAGGGCGTGTTCGGTCGTGTTTCGGGGCAGGTTCGCGCCGTCGACGACGTGAGTTTCGAGCTCGCACGCGGTGAGACGTTAGGCCTCGTGGGCGAGTCCGGTTGTGGCAAGTCGACCGTAGGCCGCACGTTGCTCCGGCTGCACCAGCCGACGTCGGGGCACGTTTGGTTCGAGGGGCGAGATTTGGCGGTCCTCGGCGCCGACGAGCTGCAGCGCACCCGGCGCGATATGCAGATCGTGTTTCAGGATCCCTACAGCTCCCTCAATCCTCGGATGCGCGGCTTCGACATCGTAGGCGAAGCGCTCGCCGTGCACGGCATTGCCCGCGGCGAAGAGCTCCGGCGGCGGGTGTTCGAATTGCTGGACCAGGTGGGCGTGTCTGCACGTTGGGCGGACCGCTACGCCCATGAGTTCTCGGGGGGCCAGCGGCAACGTATAGGTATCGCGCGAGCGATCGCGATGAACCCCAAGCTGTTGGTTTGCGACGAGGCGGTTTCGGCCCTCGACGTGTCGATTCAAGCGCAGATCATCAACCTCTTGATCAAGCTGCGAGAGCGGCTCGGACTCTCCTATCTGTTCATCTCTCACGATCTTTCCGTCGTGCGCCACATCTCTCACCGGGTGATGGTCATGTATTTGGGACAGGTGGTGGAGCTGGGGAACACTGCCGACTTGTTTGCCCGTGCCGCGCACCCTTACACGCGCGCGTTGTTGTCTGCGGTGCCAGTCGCCGACCCGCGACAAAAGCCGGCTCGGGTCGTCCTGGAAGGGGACGTCCCTTCGCCGCTGGACCCGCCTTCGGGTTGCCGTTTCCACACGCGGTGTCCGGCTGCCTTCGACCGCTGTCCGAAGGAGGAGCCGAAGTTGTACCCCTTGGGGACGTCCCGCACCGTCCGGTGTTTTCACGCCGAAGGGTTGGCCGATACGGAAGAGTGGTACGAGCCGCTCGTCGCACGGCTAGAGGCGGCGCAACAGCGTCGACGTGGCGCTTCAGAGACGGCATCCGAGCCCGAGCACGACGCGCCAGCGAGTGCCAACCCTGAAGAGGACGATTGGGCAACCGCGTCGCTCGTCCCGCCGTCGAGCGCTGGTCCTGCCGACGAGCTGCAGAGTTGGCCACGACGTTTGGCGGTCTGGGCGCTGCTGTGTCTCACTGTGGTTGCTGGGGTACAGGCGTCCCGCACCGCGGCTAAGGCTGCGTCCGCGCGTCGCGACTTGGCTGCGCTCGCGTCCGAAGTGCGAGGGTATCGTGCAACCGTTGGGGCGCTTCCTGCTACGATTGAGGCGCTGGGCTTCCGTACCGGGTTCGTGTTTGGCCGCAACAAACCCAACGACCCTTGGCGCAACCCTTATCGGTACGAAGTCGAGGGCGCAGGGTTCGTGGTTCTCAGTCACGGGCCCGACGGACAGTTGGGAACCAAAGACGACGTCGTGGTCCGCGAGCCAACGGTAGAAGAGTGAAGTTGCGCGAAGGGCGAGAGGCAACCTCCCAAAAGGACGAACGAGGATGCGGTGCATGTCGGGTTGGGCCACGATGAGTTTTCACGGGCGAACGGGGGGGCAGCGAACTTCGGCCGCGGTTGCACGACTGCTCGTCGCCGCGTTTTCTTGTCTAACCGCCTGCCAAAGCCCACGGACGGCCAATCTCCCTGCGAACCACGCGGGCGCGTCCACGGCCATGGGCGGACCGGCGGTGGGGCTCGCATCCACCGTGATTTCCGCGGGCGACCCGAGGGTGGGGGTCATGGGCCGCGTCGTCAGCGACGGAAGTCAGGTCCAGTTTGGGTATCCTGGGGTGACCGTCCGAGTGTGTTTCCGCGGTAACCGCCTGTGGCTCACCGGGGCATCGAACCAAGGCCGGAGCCACCTGGCGGTGGTTTACAACGGTAGCCAGGTGGGTGAGCTGATCGTCCCCAAGGTCGCGAGCGAAATCCTGGCCTGGGAAGCGCCAGCCCATCTGCCCATAGGTGAACGTTGCGTCGACCTGGTGCACTTGACCGAGACGTGGATCGGCGTCGTGACGTTGACTTCGTTCAGGGTCGAGGGGGAGATCGCCTCGGCACTTCCCTTTCCCGCGCGTCGGTTGCTCTTCGTAGGCGACTCCGTGACCTGTGGTGAGGCGGTTCGCCGTAAACCCGAGTGCAGCAAAGACGAGACTTGGTGGGACGCCTACGACGCGTACGGCGCTGTGGCAGCCCGCACGCTGAACGCGCAATTCCAGCTCGTGTGTTTCGGCGGCAGGGGTGTCGTGAGGGATTGGCAGGGCAAAAGCGACGTGCTCAACGCGCCACAGTTCTTCCCGCTGGCAATCCCGGACGAACGCGGGCTCTCGTACGACCTCTCCAACTACCCGCCGGATGGCATCGTCGTGTCCCTGGGGACGAACGACTTCAATCCAGCGCTGGGGGCGTTCCCCAACCGCCGAGAGTTCGTTGCCAAGTACTCGGAGTTCGTGCGCGGGATCCTCACCGCTTACCCGTCGGCACAAGTTTGGTTGACGGAGGGCGCGATCGTATCCGACGAGATCTCTGAACCTGCCGTCAAGCGGGAGTCACCGGTCAGTGGGGGCGCCAAGCAGAAGGCTACCCTCCGTGCCTACCTGACTCAGGTGGTCTCCGAAGTCGGTGCGGCAAGGGTGCACTACCTGCCGGCGGAACATCAGGCCGCCGACACCTGCGACGCGCACCCCCTCGCGGCCGAACATCGAGCGATGGCCGACGAAGTGGTGGCGGGGATCCGGAGCCAGCTCGGGTGGTAGTCCACTCGGCGGCAGGTTGGTTTTTTTCGACTCGACGTTCCGGGCCTTGACAGGGTTTTCGGGAGACGCACCTTTTGGACGTCGCCGGCCACCCACGGTCGGATAACCCAAACAACCAGGCCCTCGATCCATTGACGAGTGCCACTGCAAGGTTCGCCGTGCGAACGCGGAGTCGCGTATGCGCGTGGCGGCGAAGGAGTGAATCATGACCGGATTGATGAATCGAAACTACGACGAACTACTTGGACTTGGCTTTCCTGGCTTTGGCCGGGCGTTTGCGGACTTCGATCGATTGTTCCGAGAACTGGAGCAGCGTCCCAGCGTGGTCGGGGCGCCCGAGGTTCGGACCAAGAACACCGAAGGCGGCTACGAGCTAGCGGCTGACCTGCCCGGATTAACGCAAGCAGACGTTCGCCTCGAGGTGCACCGCGGTGTGTTGACCTTGAGCGGTGAGCGGAAGAACACGAGCCCAGAAGGCTACCGACCGCTGCGTAAGGAGCGTCGCGGGTACCAGTTCTCCCGGAGCTTCACGCTCCCCGAGGATGCCGACGTCGAACGCGTCGAGGCCACGATGAAGAATGGCGTCCTGACGGTTACCGTCGGAAAACGCGCCGAAGTGAAGCCACGGCAGATCCCCGTATCCAACGCATAACCATCGATCAACTTCCTGGAGAAAAGACAACCATGGCAAACGCAGTTACTCACAACGAGACGGCAGTGCGGGTGTTCCCCGCCGTCGACATCTACGAAGGCGAAAAAGACTACCTCTTGGTCTTGGACGTACCCGGCATCGACGGGTCCGGCATCGAGGTCGAGGTCGACAAGGACGTCCTCAAGGTAGGTGCCAAACGCAGCGACGGCGCCGAGACGCAACACTACCAACGCGAGTTCAAGATCCCGCCGGACGTGGATGGCGGCGCAGTGAGCGCCAACGCGAAGGACGGCGTGTTGCGGCTCGTTTTGCCGAAACACGAGAACGCGCAGCCCAAACGTATCGCAGTGGCGACGCACTGACCTTTCGCAGCCTCATTGTCGAAAGGACTCGAGAGGGGAGGTCCAGCAGGGGCTTCCCCTTTTTCGTATCTGCAGTCGCTCAGACGAAGTCGATCCACCCGAGGAGGTGCGCCGCTAGCAGGTAGGTGACTGGACTCGTCGTCACCCCGCGCGCGCTCAGCATCGACAGTTCTTCGACCGCCGTACCGACCGTCACCCGTTTGCGTGCGATGCTCGGGACGAGGTTCAACAGCTGCAGCGTGGACGGCGTGCTGCGAGGCGCAGGGCAGCCGGCGAGGGGAACCAGCCGGCGTTGTGCATCGGGCAGCGAACGCTGCGCGGCGTCGACCGCCTGAACCAGGCACAGGTGGAGATCTACGTCGAGCGGAAATGCCACCTGCGGACGTGTTACGCCACTGAAGAAACGAGCGGTGCCCGAGGTCCACGCGCACGCATCCACGATGCGGTCACGGCCCTGGGAGCACAGCGCCTGGTACACGACCACGGGATCGACCAACTTGAGCGCAACTAGACTTTCGCCGAGCTGGCCCTGAGTGCGGACCATGTGTTTGAGCGCGGCACTCAGCTCCTGTCGCGTGAGCACCTCGGCCGCGATCAGAGACTCTCCGAGCCGGTCATTGGGCTCTGGCGAAGAGACGTGGGTGACGCGCCCGAGGTCTACGTAGATGTCTTTGCGCTGCGTACGACCGGAATGTTCTCTTTCCACCAGCAACAAACCCTTGGCCTGTTTGGACAACAAGCGCCCGATCACGGTGAGCAAAGGGGTTTCCCCGAGCTCGACGCAGTAGTCGGCCGGACCATGCGGTGAGACTCGCGAGGTCAACGCAGAACTCGACGGGACGACGTGGCGAGCCAAAGCTGGGATACGCGACACCGGTTCGAAGTCGCCGCCAAATAACGCTACCTCGTCGCTGCCGTCGAGCTTACCCGAGGCGGCAAGGGCGACCAGCTCGGAGTAGCTCACGCTTTGGCTCGAGTTCGCACCCGCTGGTCGGAGCAGGGCCCGTCCGTCCTCGACTTCCACGCGCGCGGCCGCCGCGATCGTTTGCGAGGCACGCAGGACGCGCAACGATTGGCGGACTTGTTCTTCGGTATGTCGCGGCTGTTGTTTTGCCCAGCTGACCCAGGCCGAGAGTGAACGGGCGAGCTTCTGCTCGTTCATCGACTGTTTGTGGATGCGTCGCTCGAGGACGAGCGCAACTTCGAAAGCCGTGGGTCGTGCCTCCGGATTGGGGTTCAAACAACGTCGGCACAAGTCCATCAGGTCTCGCGGCACGACGTCGCCGTGCTGGAGTAGCGGCGTCATGTTGCCTTCCTTGACCGAGATCATCCGGGCCAGTTCACCATCCCCAGCAAATACTGGGCCTCCGGTGAGCAACTCGGCCAGCACCACCCCCAAGCCAAAGATGTCCGCCGCTCGCGCGGGAGGGCCGCCGTCCAACCGTTCGGGCGCGAGGTAACCGCGGTGCCCCCACGTCGCTTTTCCCGGCGGAGGATTGGTGGGTCGTGGCGAAGAAGGCGGGACACCGCCCTCGGTGCGCGCCAAACCGAAGTCGCTGAGTTTCACGTCGCCGTGCTCCGACAGCAGGATGTTGCTGGGTGAGACATCGCCGTGGTAAATGAACGGCACGTCCGGGCTCGGCGGTTCATGGAGGGCCCCGAGCGCCAACGCCACACCGTGACACAAGAAGCACGCGAGCTCGACCGGCACGCCTTTGTTGTTCGGTGCGGAGAGCCGAAGCAAGCGATGGAGGTCGACTCCAGCCACGTATTCGAGGACCAGGTATGGCGGCTGCGCCCCGAGGTGCGACTCGAGCAGGCGCACGATGTTGGGATGGTCCACCAAGGTGAGGGCGCGCGCTTCTTTTGCCAGCGCCGCCGCTTGCTGCGGGTTGCCCGCGGTCTTCGGCGTCTTGACCACGACCCAGGCCGAACTTCGATCGCCTTGTGAAACACCGCGCGCGAGGTAGATGGCAGACTGGCCGCCAGCCCCCAAGCGCGTGTCGATCGCGTAAGTGCCGAAGTGCAGTGCCTGGGTCGTGATGACAGCTGACACGATTATTTGAGTGTGATGCATGAAGCGTCCACGAGCGAGCTGACTTTGCGACTCGCTCGATGGAAAGCGAAGTGCAAGGAGCTATCTCTTCGTGGGGTCTGCTGTGCGTTCCTCTACTCGCTGTCGTTCGATCTCCCACAAGGAACGATTCAACGCTTCGAGTAGTTCGAGCTCGGGCACGTAACGTCTGGTCTGAGGCGTCCGTGCCTCGTTGTCGCGGCTGTCGTCCATGACTGCCTCCTGGGTGAACGAAACCACATTGGTTTCGCGATGGGGTTGTGGCCCTGCGCTGGGGGTCCAGTGCAGGCTCCACACCTTGGAACGGGCCGGCGGTCGCGCCCTTGAGTCGTAAATCGGGTGCCGCGGGATGCGTTGGTCCGGGCCTTGACCCGCGCCGGCACGAGGTGGTCCGAGTTCGAGTCGGTTCGAAGGACGGTCGCGACGACGGCTGTTCGAACTGGCACCGCCCAATGCGACCGAAAAGTTGGCCCACCATCGGCGGGTTCGAAACAAGACACGCCATGAGCCGGGCTGGAACGAAACGCAAGCAAGCAGCTGTCTCGGAGGAGCCTCTGCGCGCGTCCGAGCCGCCCCCCGAGCCCGTGCGTGGACCCAGCCTTGGCGGAGCCGCGATCAAGTTTCTCCTCGGTGTGACGCTCGTCGGCGTCGCGGCCACCGGTGTTGCGATGGGTGCCCATCGCTTCTTGACGACCACCACGCGCTTCGGAATCGAAGGCGTCGATGCGCAGGGCAGTCAGCGCTACGACGACCAAGAGCTGCTGGCCCTCGCCGGTATTCGCCGTGGCGCGAACTTGTTCTCGGTCGACCTCGTGGCGGCGGAACGCAAGCTCGCCGAAGATCCGTGGATCGAGTCGGCACATGTGGCCCGTAAGTTACCAGATCGCCTCAGCATCACCGTCGAAGAACTCTCGGCTGCGGCGCTCGCGGTCGTGGACGGGACGGTTTATCTCGTCACTCGCCAGGGAAGGCCGATCAAACCGTTGGAGCCCGGGGACTTCGGTGACTACCCCGTGATAACCGGGGTCACCGCGGAACAACTCGCCGCCGACCGGCGTTTGGCCGAGGAGCGCATCGCGGCGGGGATCGATGTCCTCGATTACTACCGACGCGTGGGCTTGAGCCAGGCGTTTCCGGCGCAAGAAGTCCTGATGGACGCCGACGGGCGGATGAAGCTGACGGTCGGCAATCCTCCGGTCACCTTGCAGCTCGGCAAATCCGACTTCCGACAAAAGCTGCTGATGGCCGGGCGGATCGTCGCGACCTTGCGCGCCAAGGGTGAAACACCGGGCATCTTGTTTTTGGACAACGAAGCCCATCCCGAACGTGTCGTCGTGCGCATGCACTGACGTGAGAGCGTTTAGAGGTGTTTTGGGGAGTCCGAGCGCGCGCGGGGGGCCGCTGCCGCGACAGTTTCACCATCCACATACCGAAGTGCCTCGAAAAGCGCTTAGTTAAGCTCGACAGGCGCGTTTTCGACGGCTCACAAACAGCGTCAGAAATTGGGAGCCAGTCAGCGATTCATGGCAGCTTCGGGCCTCCTCGAACATCACACATCATGAGCGCTTTGAATTCCCCCGAGATTGTTGTTGGTTTGGATGTCGGTAGCACCAAAGTCGCCGCTGTGGTGGGTGAGGTGGACGCTGATGGCATCACGATCCTTGGCGTTGGTAACGTGCCCTGTCGCGGATTGCGCAAGGGGGTCGTCTCCAACATCGAGTGGACGGTGCGAGCCATCCGCGAAGCCGTACAAGCGGCGCAGACCATGGCCGGAGTCGAGATCGGCACCGTGTTCTTGGGCGTGGGTGGTAGCCACGTTCGGAGTCAAGGGTCCGACGGTGTCGCCGCGATCGCGGGACGAGAGGTGACGAAAGCCGACCTCGAGCGCGTCCTCGAGGGGGCACGTGCGATTCCCGTCGATGCCGACCGCATGATCCTCCACGCGTTGCCGCGCGAGTACATCGTGGACAACCAGGATGGCGTTCGCGACCCGGTCGGGATGAACGGGGTGCGTCTGCAGGCGAAGGTTCAGCTCGTTACGGCCGCGACGTCGTGCATTCAAAATGCCCAGCGCTGTGCCGAGCGTTGTGACCTCGAGGTGGCCGAGGTGGCGCTCGCGTCACTCGCCAGCGCCGAAGCCGTGCTGAGCGAGGACGAGAAGGAAATCGGTGTCGCGGTCGTCGACTTGGGAGGCGGCACGACCGACCTCATCCAATTCGTCGACGGCGCGATCGCTCATGCCAGTGTCATCCCCGCTGGAGGTAACAACATCACGAGCGACGTGGCTGCCGGTTTACGGACGCCGGTCGGCGAAGCCGAGCGCTTGAAGCGGAATTATGGGTGCGCGCTCGGACGTCTGGTTGGAGACAACGACGACATCGAGGTTCCGGGGGTTGGCGGTCACGCGCCACGTCGCGTCGCGCGCCGTGTGATGAGCGACATCATCGAGCCGCGTGTCGAGGAAATCTTCTGCGAGGTGCGTCGGCGCATGGAAGAGGCGCAGTTGGTCGAGCAAATGAGCTCTGGCGTCGTGCTGACCGGCGGCGCCGTCCTCATGGAAGGGATCTGCGAGGCTGCCGAGGAGATTCTGGGTATGCCCGTACGGCTCGGGTTCCCCGTGGGCGTCAAAGGCATCGTGCAACTGGTGCAGGGGCCCCAATACGCGGCTGGTGTAGGCCTCGTGCGTTATGGGGCCAAGAAGCTCGAAGATTTGGACTCGTTCAGTCACGAGACGAGCCACGTTCACCCCGCGGCGATGAAGGCCGTTGCAGGTGATCGCCGCGGCTTTTGGGGATGGCTGCGCGAAGCGTTCTAACGTTTCTTCTCGAGCAAAAGTTGCTACCGCGACGCGCCTGGCCGAAGTGCCCGGCGCGTCGCGGCGTTTTGTGGGCCCGATGGACGGAGGAATTTTTCTGCGCGTTTTTTGGCCCCTCACAAATAGGCGTTTATAGATGCCCATATTGGTCGAGCACGGTTCGACCGGAACGACAAGCAGCGGTTTTCAACGTCTAGCTACCCAAGGCGGGTACGCGGGAGGCATCCATGAGTTTCTCAATCGAGTTCGCGGACGACATGCAACAATACCAGGCACGGATTAAGGTCGTCGGTTGCGGCGGCGCAGGCGGCAACGCCGTAAACACCATGATCCACTATGGCCTGGACGGCGTGGAGTTCCTGGCCGTGAACACCGACGCTCAGGCGCTCTCCGACAACCTCGCAAGCGTCAAGGTGCCAATCGGTCAAGGCGTCACTCGCGGGCTCGGCGCTGGCGCTGACCCCGAGAAGGGTCGCAAGGCCGCGATGGAGGACATCAACCGCCTCAAGGAGGCGCTCACCGGTGCCGACATGGTGTTCGTGACCGCCGGCATGGGCGGCGGCACCGGCACGGGTGCGGCACCCGTCGTAGCCGAGCTGGCGCGTGAACTCGGTGCGCTCACCGTGGGCGTCGTCACGAAGCCGTTCATGTTCGAAGGTCGTATGCGCGCTCGCCGCGCTGAGCAGGGCCTCTCCGACCTTTCCGCCCACGTCGACACGCTGATCACGATCCCGAACCAAAAGCTCCTCACTCTGGACAGCGACTTGAGCTTCATGGACGCCTTCCGCAAGGCTGACGAAGTCCTGTTCCAAGCCGTCCAAGGCATCAGCGACTTGATCACGAAGGCCGGCATCATCAACGTCGATTTTGCGGACGTCCGCCGCATCATGGAGCAACACCGTGGGCGCGCGCTCATGGGCACCGCCTGCGCCAAGGGTGAAGGTCGTGCGCGTCACGCGGCGGAACAAGCCATCACCTCGCCGCTGCTCGACGACATCTCTGTCGACGGCGCGACCGGCGTCCTCATCAACATCGTCGGTGGTATGGACATGACCATGCGCGAAATCGAGGAAGCCGCGTCGTACGTCCACGAGATGGCGCACGAAGACGCCGACATCATCTTCGGCGCCGCGGTCGACGAAGAGATGACCCAAATGATGAAGGTCACGGTCATCGCCACTGGCTTCGAGCAAGCTCGCGAAGCCCACGCCGAGAGTTTGCGCCGCGCCACCGAGCAGAAGGTACCGTCGCAGCGTTCCGTGGCGCCCGCCGTCGAAATGCCCGTTGCCCCGCCGCCTCAGCAACAGGTTGCGGTTCACGGCATCCACCCCGTACCCAAGTCGATGGTCCCTGCGCGTCGGGTAGCGCCCTCCGTTCCGCCCGTTCAGGTTCGCGAAGACATCCGCTTCCCCAAGCGCTCCGACGCGGACTGGGACGTCCCCACGTTCCAACGTCGGATGAGCTAAGCCTCAAGACGCGGGCCGCCGCAGCTCTGGGAGCTCGGCGGCCCCGGCAAAGATGCCGTACCGAAGCTTTCGTGGCGCGTGGTTGCGCCTCGCTTCAGAACGAACAGCCGTGTTCGTCGCTGGCGTCCGGGCAATCCGCTTCCCCGTCACACACCCAATCCTCGCTGATCGTGGTGCCGTCGTCACAGTCGTGAGCAACTGGCGCGGGACGGCCCAGGCATTCGACCTCGTTTTGCGCCCAGACGTGCCACGGTACGGTGGGACATTCCTCGAACAGGTGGTCGATTTGACACTGGAGCTGGTGTTCGAAGTCCGTACACTCGGACTCGCGGACACACGCGACGAACGAGCTACGCGCTACGGATTCGCACTCCAGCGCCGGCAAAGAGTCCTCGTCCGAGGCCAAGATCCGGCGAGTGCACTCGACGATCGGCGGAGCCGTGGGAGGCGACGTGCGCCAGAGGCAGTCCTCGAGCGATTCTCCGGTGCCGGCGATCTCGCACTCGCACATGAACGTCGCGTAGCTGAGCGTCGAGCTGATGATTTCGGAGTACATCTCACTCACATCCTCGGCCCAAGGCGGCTCGGGCTCTTGCGCAGCTACGCCGGTGCCCTCGCGGTTGAGTGGCTCGTCCGCTCCGCAGCCC
>CBINDO010000269.1:0-11555 GCA_966249405.1 uncultured bacterium
CCCCCCCGTGCCTTCCGCCGAGCGGGCGCCCTCCGAGGATACCCGGAACGTGCCCGACCAGTGGTCGATGATGAATGTGCCCCCTCTGTCCATGACTGACCGCAATTAGTACAAAGTTGCTTCGGCCTTGGGCAAGGGCGGTTGTGGGGTGACGGCGTTTCACCGTTTTTCACCGGCGGCACTGGATGTCGGTTGCCTGCGCTCACCGCAACCGCGGCGTCGCTCCACCCAACGACAGTGAGCGACCGAGCCACCTGCCCTTCTGCGAATGAAGGAGCTGACCACGCCAACTTTGGCTTCGCTGAAACGCCTTCTCGTGGTTCGAGGATGAGTGAACGGGCGAACCACACGCCGCCCGCAACCCGAGAGACACGTGGCGGCGCGCTCAAAAAGAACACGGCACCTGCGAGTGCACACCGTCAGTTCGAGACGCGCGCCACCGCCTCAATCTCGACCAGCGTAGCGGGCGTGGCGAGCGAAGCCACGCCGAGGCCGCTGAGAGCTGGTCGTTTGGCGCCGAAGTATGCCGCCAAGACGGGGAGACATTCTGCCATGTGTTCGGAGAGCTCGCCCCGCACGTAGACGCGCACGGCGAGCAGATCGGCGACACTCGATCCGGCGGCGCTGAGTACGGCAGAGAGGTTCTGCAAAGCCACGCGCGTTTGCTCGCCGTACGTGTCGCCCACCACACGCCCGCTCGTGTCCCACGCCACCTGCCCCGAGACGAACACTTGGCCACTTCGTTCGTCGACGACGGCTTGAGAGATCCCGAAGGCGGCTCCGTCGTAAACGTCATTGGGGTTTACCTCGCGAATCGACATGCTGCGCTCCTGCTCGAGTGAATCACGACGCGGCGCGACCCTCGAACGCCGGCATGGCGCCGAGCTCGACCGCCCTGCGTTAGTTCAACTATTGAACCAATAGCGCCGACCGTGGTGACCGTCAAACAATTAGTTCAACCATTGAACCAATCGAGGACCGGGTCGCGGTGAGTTCGCAGCGCAGCGACTCCGCAGCGCAGGCCAGCGTCACAACCCGTCGAGCGCGGCGGCCGCTTCCAGGCAAGCGCGCATCAGATGGTCCGCCGCCGCCGCTCCCAGCTTGCGCCGGAGCGCCGACTCGAGCTTCTCGGCTTCGGCGCGTGCTGCGGTGTAACGCTGACGCCCGAGTTTGGTCGCCAGCATCAACTTCGTTCGCTGGTCGCCTTCGCTCGTGCGCAACTCGACGAGCCCCTCGCTGACCATGACGCGGGTGATGTAAGAGACGTTGGACTTGACGCAGCGCTGCCGCTCGGCGAGGGCTCCCAGCTGCATCGGCCCCTCTTCGATTAGGGCGTACAAGACGCTGAACTGGGCCGCCGTCAACTGCGCGCGCACCAAAATTGGCTCGAGCCGTTCGGTGAGCGCATCTCCGACTTCCTCGACAGCGTAAATGAACGGCAACGGGCGCGACATGGGATGGGATGTAACACCATCTCTGGCCCAAGCCCGCGCATTTCAGCGGACTTCAGGTCGCTCGTTCCAAGGCTCGCCAGATCGGCGAAGGTCCGTTCAACGGCGGCTCGTCGCCTTTGCGGGCTGCTCCTCGACCTCGCCCTTGACGGTCGTATCGCGCAGGTCGAAGGTCGGCTTGCGTTCAGGGTCGCACGCGGGTGGCGGCCCGAAGCCGTCAGCGTTGAAGGTGTACTCGAGGGTGCCTCGCTCTTCCTCTTTGGTGGTCGCGACGATGCGCACCTCGTGGCTACCTTTGCGCGCCGGCGTACAATACGAGAGCAGGTAGAAGCGTTTCATGTGAGCTTCGATGCGCTGGGCGACGCGGTCGAAGGACTGCTGCACCTTGGCCGCGTCCGTCGCCAGCTCGGTGCCGTCACGACCCACCTCCTCCAAGTTGGACTGTTCCATCTCGGCGCCCAGCCCCACCGCGAACATCTCGTAGTGTTCGTATTCCTCCTTGCGCATCTCCTGCAGCATCTCCTCGCGCGTGACCCGCGCCGCGCGGTCGCTGCCGTCCGAGAACACGACGAGCGTACCGAACTTCAGGGGACGTGCGTCCTTGTCGAGCTCTTCCTTCAGCTTGGCGAGCCCGGCGACGACCGCGCCGTGCAGGTTGGTGCTCGGGTCTTTGGGTTTGTAGGAGCGCAGCCCGTTCAGCCCGCCCTGGAGACTTCCCTTTGCCTCCGTGAACGGGACCACCGAGTGCAGCTTCTCTTCGCCGTCGAACGCGTAGACACCGACTTTCTGCGACTTGCCAACCCGCTCGGAGAACGCTTCGGCGGCGTCTACCAGAGCGTCGCTCTGCCCGGATTCGGTGACCGAGCCCGAGACGTCGAGCAACAACAGCGTGTACATCACGGCCGCCACGTCGGGGTTCTGGATCACTTGCTTGCTCTCGAACTCCGAGACCAGCTGACCGTCTTCGTAGATCCCGAAATCACCGGCAGCCAAGCCACCAATCGGTTCGTCCCCCTTCTCCACCGTGAAGAACACCCACACGTTGTTGGGTTTGCTCTCGGCGGAGTTGATCCGGCTGACCTGCAGGCGCTGCATGCAGCCGAGTGCCAAGAAGAGCCCACACACTGAAGAAACCCAACGGAGCGACGAGTTCATGCTGCCGATATTAGCGGCCAATGCGTCGCCGACTGCAGAGATCCTCGCGCGGAACTGCGTGGCTTTCGGCGCGATCCGTGCTGCCGACCGCTCGGTACGAACGCGTGGCCGGCGCTCCAAGCAGGCCGGAGCGCGAGGGCTCTTCATCCACCCACCTTGGACGCGCAACCACGTACATGTGGGACGATCTGCGCACGGGCTGCGGCGGAGTTACGGTGGGCAGCGCACGCCGGCCCATGTCTCACGACGCCTCCGCGTGCGGCGCGAACGGGGCTCGGGAGTGGAGTCGTTAGCCCAACAGACCAACGTCAATGGCGTTAACTAACCACCAGTGAGGCTTGCGTGACGGTAAAGCTTCAAGGTGACGACGGGTCAGAAACGAAAACGCGATTCTCATTGAATTCGAGAGGCAATCGCGGGTGTAATAGCGATGGTGCGCGGAGGTTTTTCTCCGTGCCCGAGGTGGGACACAGTTTATGGTCACGGAGAGTGACCACACTCTAGGGAAGAGTGCCATGAAAGCAGGGAGAATGCGTATGTCACCATTACGTCGGCGCAAGGTTTGCGCAGGTTTGTCGCTGTTGCTCGCGGCGGGAGTTTCGGCTTGTTCGGGGCGGTCCGAAGTGGACGAGGGTTCGAGTGCGCGAGCCGAGCTCGGTGAACTCGGAGAAGCGTTGTGCAAAGACCCCGCGCCGCCTCCGGAGGCGCCGTATACGTTGTTCGAAGTGCCGCCTGTGCGCCCAATCGCGGTGCACGACAGCGGCCTCGTCGCCGTGACGAACACTCCCAACGATACGGTCGAGCTGTTTCGTCGACACGGGTCGCGCCTGTCTCGCTGCGGCAGTGTGGCGGTCGGCATGCGGCCCGTCGCGGCAGCCTTCGTCGGCGACGACTTGTGGGTCGTCAATCACGTCTCGGATTCGTTGAGCCGGGTCGCGCTCGACACCCGCGACTGCACGGGGTTCGTCGAGGCGACGTTGCAGGTCGGCGACGAGCCGCGCGACATCGTCGTGGCCAACAACCGCAGCGGCAAGCCGTTCGTGTTCGTCACGGCCGCGCACCGCGGCCAGAACGTGACGAACCCCGACGGGACACCTCGCGATCCCGAACTCACCACGCCTGGGCAAGGCCGCGCGGACGTGTTCGTGTTCGACGCGCAGGCAGTGTCGGAAGGCAACCCCCAGCCCATCGAGATCTTCGAGTTGTTCACCGACACGCCGCGCGCGCTCACGGTGGGTAACGACCACGTCTACGCCGCCGGTTTCATGTCGGGCAACCAGACGGCAGTGCTCCGGTACCAGTGGGTGATCGACCGCGGGCGCAAGAGCTTGCGCAAGCTCGACGCCGACGGAGACCTGTCGATCAATCCGGCGCTGCCCCCCAGTGAACGCGTGATCGAAGGCGGTTACCCCGCCGTGCGAGGCCACGGGCGCTGCATCTCCGCTCAGACGCTCACCGAGGAAGGCCAAGGCACGAACGACTTCATCATGGACGTGTGCGTCCAGACCGACCCAGAGCAGCCCACGCGCGCGCTTTCGATCGTGCCGCAGGTCGCGGGCCAAGTGACCAACGAGTGCTCGTGCACCAACGCCGTCGGCGAATTGCAACGTACCCCGCCACTGATCGTTCGCTTCTTCGAGTCGGCAGACGTGTGCGGCGCGAACTACGACGCCAGCCTCGGCGGGTGTTGGCTGGAACCGCCGCAACTCGAGGGCCCCGCCGGTCTCTCGGCGGCGCAGAACTGGAACTCCAGCGTGCCCTTCAACTTGCCGGACAAGGACGTGTTCCGCATCGACATGACCGGTGAGTCCCCCAAGCTGGAGACGGGCAACGAGTTTCGACACGTGGGCACGACGCTGTTTGCGATGGCCGTGCACCCCAAAAGCGGCAAGTTGTTCGTGGCCAACACCGAGTCACGCAATCACGTGCGATTCGAAGGACCGGGCCAAGGTGAAGGACAAGACCACGCCTTCGGCTCCACCACCGTCCGCGGGCACATCGCCGAGAGCCGGATCAGCGTGCTCGACCCCGGGACGGGCAGCGTCGCGCCGGTGCACTTGAACGCGCACATCGACTACAGCCAATGTTGCGCACCGACCCCGAACGCCGAATCCGAGACGAGTCTCGCCTTCCCAACGAGCGTCGCGATTACCCGCAAGCGTGATCGCAAGGGCAAACTCGACGCCAACCAAGATCTGTACGTCGCGGCGCTCGGGTCGGACAAGGTGGCGGTGATCCCGACGCGAGCGCTCGAGCAAGCGGAGGCCGGCGAACCCATGCAGGACGCTTCGATGCACATCGAGGTCAGCGGCGGCCCGGTGGGCCTCACGTTGTCGCCCAACGACGACCAGGTATTCGTCTTGACGCACCTCACCAACGAGCTCGTCGTGATCGACACCAAGAACAAATCCGTAAAGCAGCGACACGCCTTGGCGACGCCAGAACCGGCGAGCGTGCGGCAAGGCCGCCGCTTCCTCTACGACGCGCGCCACACGTCGAGCCATGGTGACTCGGCGTGCGCCAGTTGCCACATCTTCGGCGACTTCGACGGCCTGGCTTGGGATCTGGGCGATCCGAACGCGGTGGAGGTCAAGAACCCGGGCCCGTTCTTCGACAAGCCGGAGACGTTGAGCGCTCCCTTGTCGTCTCACTTCTTGGCGCTCAAGGGCGCGATGACGACCCAGTCCCTGCGCGGTATGGCCAACCACGGCGCGATGCACTGGCGCGGTGATCGGCGCGGCGGCGCGGAATCGGCGCAGCCGGACACCGGCGCGTTCGACGAAGTCGCGGCGTTCACGGCGTTCAACGTCGCGTTCCCCGGGCTCAACGGTCGTTCGGAGAAGCTCACGCCCGAAGAGATGCAGCAGTTCACGGACTTCGTGTTGCAGCTCACCTACCCGCCCAACCCGATCCGCGCTCTGGACGATTCGCTCGATGCGGGCCAACGACGCGCGCGCAGCCGCTACTTCGGTTGTGACATCACCGACGAGTCCTATGCGCGCGGCGAATGCGCCGATGGACGCAACATCGAAGAGGAAACACTCGGCTGCAACTGCCTCAACCCCGCGCGGTTCGTTCTCGGCTTGGACCCGCGCCCGGACTACTGCCCACCGGATCCCAAGTGCACGCTGGAAGTGAGCGACTTCCAAAACACGTGCCACGGCTGCCATACGCTCGACCCCCAGGGCAACGCCGCGTTCGACGTCGACAAACCCGGCTTCTTCGGCACCAGCGGCGTGTACACCAACGACGCGGTTGCCCACATCCTCAAGGTGCCGCACCTGCGCAACATCTACCAGAAGGTCGGCATGTTCGGCTCGTATCGTACGCCGGACGGCATCGGGCTCACGTCGATCGGAGATTCGATCTTGGGGGCACGCCGCGGTGGCTTGTTCGCGCCGCAAAACGCGCACATGGGCGATCAGATCCGCGGCTTCGGGTTCACTCACGCGGGAGAAGAGGACACCATCTTCCACTTCTTCAGTCTCACCGGGTTCGTCCGCTCGCCATCACCCAGCTTCGCGTTCCCGAACGACAACAGCGCCGGTTTCGAACCCGTGATGCCGCTGCAACCCGACGTGTGTTTCGACGCCCAACTACCGAGCCTCAACGGGGCGTTTTTGGCGCAGCTCGGAACCCCTGCCCAGGTCGGTCAACTCGCTCAGTGGGTCGGCGCTCTGGTCAATCCGGCGACGCCCCCCGAGGTCAAGGCCGAGGCTTTCGAGGCCATCGCTGGCTTCATCTACTCGCTGCCTCCGGATAACCCCGGGTCGGTGTTCCAACGTCTGCCGATTGAGTCCGCCGCGGGTCAACTCGCGCTGCCGCTCTTCGCTTGTTCGGCGCTGCCGAGCAGCGCCGTGCTGGAGGCGCTGGGCTGTTTCGAGCTCACCCCGGGTGAAGGTTGCGCGCCGCTGCTCGACACGATTCGCGGCTGCGCATTGTGGGGCGCCACTCTCGAGGAGTTGATGCCCAATGGCACGCAGGCGTGTATGGCCGCTGGCCTGCGCGACAAAGCGGACATGGAGTCGCTCGTGTTTGCCTTCGACAGCAACCTGAAGCCGATCGTCGGCCAACAGGTGACGCAGACCGAGGGCTGCGACTCGGCGGTAAGCGAGCGGGTCGACCTGCTCTTGGCGCAAGCCGACCTCGGAAACTGCGACCTCGTGGCTCGCGGCCCTCGCTCGAGTTACCTCTACCGCGGGGGTGAGCTCGTCCGTGACGATGGGCGCACCACGACACCCGATCGCGCGCTCCGGCGCGAGCGCCACCTCCCGTGGACGGCGCTGCCTCCCGGCGACGGTCGAGTTCGGTAACGGCGCGTGCAGTCGTGACGAGGGGCGTCCACGCCCCTCGTCCGGCTGCTCTCGAAGCGGCTCTGCACGCTCGGCAGCGTGCTCGGTTTACATCTCGACGCTCAAGGACACGTTGTCGAACAAGCCCATCACGGGGAAGGAGCTCGAGACGACGCCGAAGCGCAGCCTGAGCGTCTCACCACGGTGTGCATCGAGGAAGGTAACCAGCGCTTCACCGTCGACGACGATGTGTTGAACCCCGTACGTCGTGGTTTGCGGGGCAAACAACGTAAACAGGATCGGCGTCGTGAACACACCGATGTCGCCAGGCACGCCCCCGCCGTCGCCGCTCATCGGCGAGCCGCCATCGCCTCCGCCGAGCCCTGCATCTGCGCTGGCCGGGAGCCCACCGGCGTCGTTCACCGCTAGCGCGCCGGCGTCGCTCACCAGCACCCCCGCGTCTCCCTCTACACCAATACCCGCATCTGCGGTCACAACCCCCGCGTCGCCGAACACGGCGCCGTCAGCGGCGACGATGTCGACTCTGAACGCGTCGTGAGGCGTCAGGTACCAGGGCTCGAGCGTCTCGACGTCCTGCAGACAGGCGGCGTAATACGAGTAGTAAGCCATTACCCACACGTCGAAGGCGAACACGGCCGAGCTGATGGCACCAGATGGGACGGTGAAGTCTTGATAAAACGCCTGGGCGTTCGGCATGTACGGGTACCCCGAAATCACCCGCCGGCCCTCCGACTCCCAAACGAACGTGGACTCCGCGTCGATGCCGTAGGGGTTCACCTGCGACGTCCAGCCCTCGATGCCGAAGTCGAACGCGCCGTTGACGAGGAGCCCGTCGTCGAACACCCCGCCGTCGACCGTGTCGTTCGGCCATTCCCCAGGCCCGCCGGCGTCGACCCCTTCCGACATACCAATCGGAAGCCCACACGGGTACTCCTGCGGTGGCTCGGTGACCGTGCCCGAGTCGCTGACGCCAGCGTCGCCGACGTCCCCCGGTTCGGTGCTCGAAGCGCCCGCGTCGGTCCACGCCGCGAACGTCGAGTCGACGCCGGGTATTTCGCTCGTGTCCACGTCACTGGTCGACTCGTTTCCGTCTGGAGCGGACGTCGCTGGGTCGGGCTCCGAGGTCATGCCGACTGGACCGTCGGTGGTCAACGCGGGGGCACTCGTGGCCGCCTCCTCACTCGTCGGATCTCGATCGTCCGTGGACTCCGCTTCAGTCGCTGGCGCCGCTCCGGTCGTTTCCTCCTCCTCGGTCCCCGAGGACGCCGGCGACTGCGGTCCGCTGGTCTGCGACTCCGTGGTCCGCGGCTCGTGCGTGCTCGGCTCGGGCGTCGCGGCCGCATCGGGACCCGCGTCGGTAGGGACAATGATCACGGAAGTTCCGTCGTCGCCGCACGCCGCGGCCAAGCCGGGTAGCGCCAACAGTGCCCAGGGGAGCCGCGCCCGGCGTTGAGAGCGCGATTGGTTCGATGCAAAGCGTTTGGACATGGCCCCGTTGAACGGCGGCTTCAGGCAACCCCTGACCGGAACCCCCATCAAACTTGCGGCCAGACGGCCAGCAGACCAACGCCGCGCGCACCCCGAGCTGGCGCGTTCGCAAGCGCGCCCACAACACCGTTCACTCTCCGCGGCTCCCTCGAGTGCGCTCCGCGAGAACATTAACCTTTGCCAATCATCGTCACTCGAGTCGCGAAGCCGCCGTTCGTTCGCCCCCCTACCGGCGCGATTGCCGCGAGGCCGCACCTTTGCTACGCCGCCCTCATGCACATCCGTCGCCTCGGGCCTGGGGATGAAGACGTCGCGGTTGCCACCTTCAGCACGATGGCGGCGGTGTTCGAAGAAGCCGCAGCAACGCCCGACGCATCGGCAGTGGTGGGCACCGACTACGTACGACGTTTACTCGCGCGTGACGACTTCTGGGCGCTAGCGGCGATCGCCGATGACCAAGTCGTCGGTGGTCTCACTGCCCACGCCTTGCCGATGACGCGCTCGGAGACGACGGAGCTGTTCATTTACGACATCGCCGTCCGCGAGGACCAGCAACGGCGAGGTATCGGCCGCGCCTTGATGCGCCACTTGTTCGAGCTCGGCAACGCGGCGGGGGTCGAGGTGTTCTTCGTCCCCGCGGAGAACGAAGACACCCACGCCCTCGACTTTTATCGCAGCGTTGGCGGCACGCCTACGCCCGTCACGTTCTTCACGTTCGAGCCGTAGGCCGAGTTTCCTCCATCCAACCGGCGCAAAAGTCCAACGCTGTCCTTCTCAACTGCGGTCGTCCCCGGGTTCCGGCGCGTACGGCTCGCGCAGTTCGACAGGCGCCACGCGCTTCTTCCGCATGCGGATGTTGAGCATCTCGACGCCCAGGGAGAACGCCATGGCGAAGTAGATGTACCCCTTCGGCACCTTGTGACCGAACCCTTCGGCGATCAACATCACGCCAACCGCCATGAGAAAGGACAAGGCGAGCATCTTGATCGACGGGTGAGCCGAGACGAAGTTGCCGATCGGACGCGCGAACAACATCATCAGCGCGACCGACACGATCACGGCGGTGATCATGATCTTCACGTTGTCGACCATACCCACCGCGGTGATGATGGAGTCGAGCGAGAAGACCGCGTCGATGAGCACGATCTGGAGCATGACCGCGGCCATCGTGCTCTTGACGGCGTGGGACGCGCTGCCCTCTTCCCCCTCCGTGAGCTGGTGCACCTCTTTGGTGGACTTCCACACCAAGAACAACCCGCCCAGAATCAGAATCAAATCGCGCCCCGTTATCTCTTTGCCAAAAACGCTGAACAACCCGGCGGTGAGGCCCATGATCCACGACAAAGCCAGCAGCAGCGTCACGCGCATGAACATCGCCAAGAACAACCCGATGCGCCGCGTCCGCTCGCGCTCTGCCGGGGGCAGCTTGTCCACCAGGATGGAGATGAAGATGATGTTGTCGATGCCGAGCACCAGCTCGAGGGCAGTCAACGTCAACAGAGCTAACCACACCGCAGGATCGGACAGGTCGAACATGGCCGCAGTATGCCGGATCGTCGCCCCCCGCCGCTAGCCCAACCGGCGACCCCTCAGTGGTGTGTCTTCTTGACTCGGTGTGGTGCCGTCGGACCCACGAACCGCGCCAGATGAACGTTTACCCAAAACATTAACAAGGCAAACCGCGCCTGCGGCAACAGGTGCCCGCGCGGGTTCGTTGGGCGCCGTCACCGCAGCCCACCGGCCGCCGCTCGGCGCCAGGTTACGCGCCGGAAGTTTCGCGTGGTCACCTCGGCGTCTCCCGGCTCACGGGCCAAGAACGCAGAAGTGTTTGCGGCGGCCTTTGCGACTCGCGGGGGCGGCTCTCGTCAGTCGTGTGCAGCGAGAGGTTCGGTACCTCTCCACCCACCCCGGAGTTACATGTCACGCCGTCATCTTTCACTTGGTCCATCAACCTGGTTCACCGCATTCCTGACGCTTTCCTTGGTCGCCTGTGGTGCGACGTCGTCGCCCGACGCAGAGGAGCAGACGGAGGCGGACGACGATGAACCCAACAAGCCGAACAAGCCGAACAAGCCCACGGACGAAGCCGACGCGGGTGACGACGAGCCGGGTGATGACGAACCGGCTGATGACGAGCCGGCTGATGACGAGCCATCGGACTCGACGGACCCCGACGTCGAGCCGGCCACACCCGCCGTGCCCCCCGCGACGCCCGACGGCGAGTGCGACGACGGCGAAGAAGGTTGCCCATGTTATCCCAACGCCACCTGCAACGACGCGCTGACGTGTCTGTCCTCCCTATGCGTTAACCTGGAAACCCCCGCGACGCCGCAACCTCCGGCTTCTCCGGGGACGCCCCCAACGCCCGACACCCCAACGCCCCCGACGCCCCCCGCTGTGCCGCCGACGCCCCCGGCGGTCCCCGACACACCCCCAGCCGTCCCGGACACGCCCCCAACGCCGCCAACCCCGCCGCCCGTGAACCCAAGCTCGGACATCATCGACAACTTCGCGACCTGCGACGACTACATCAACGAAGTCGATGGTCGAAGTGGTTCGTGGTACTCGTGGGCAGACAACGGGATCAACCTCGACTTCGCGGTGCGCACGCCTCCGTCGGGCTGGTCGAACCAGGGTTGCGCGGCGTTGGCCACGGGCGGGGAGCTCCCCTCCGGTGAGACGAACTTCGCTGGCATCGGTTTGATCGTGGCCAACGGCGAGCCCTACGATCTGCGCGGCTACTCCGGCCTCACCGTCAGCATCGAAACGGGCGACGACGTGAGCGTCGCGATCAAGACGCTCAGCGGTGGTCAGTTCGGTTACCGGTTGGGTCCAACTACCGGCAGTGAGACCACCAACATCGACTTCTACTACTTCGGGGCATGGGCGAACTCCACCTCGCAATATTTGGATCTCAGCGAGGTGATAGAGATCCAGTTCGTGCCGCATTCACTCCCGTTCGGGTTCGCCGTGCACTTGGTCTCTCTGTATTGAGGACGGCACGGCGCGCGGCGCAGCCGCGGTCGACTCACGCCGGCGGGACGAGCGCCCTCACCCTATGGGGCCAACGGGCAGCTCGGACCGCGGCCTGGTACCACCACCGTAGGACGTACCGTGCGCTGGTGACACAGGCGAACAGTGGTATAAG
>CBINDO010000270.1:0-11544 GCA_966249405.1 uncultured bacterium
CGCGCTGCCGACGATCAGCGACATCTCGCTCGAATATTACCGCGCGCAACGCCGTTGGAATCGGCACTTCAGCCACCCCGAGCGCAACCGCGCGTTGGCTGAGCACGTCTCGGGTAAACACGTTCGAACGGATTGCCCGGCAGATCCCAAGACGGTGTCGGACCCAGACGATCGTGAACTAGCGGAGGACGCTTGGTTCGCCTTCTGGGCGCCGCATTCGGAGGCGCTCCACGACTACGTCGCCAAACTCCGTGAGATTTCGACCGTCAAGATCGAAGGCAGCGTCGAGAGCTCGAAGATGGGCGCGCTGCGCGACATGCAGCGTCGTTTGGCTCGCTTCAAAGAAGAACAAGGGGCGCCAGAGCCGCCGTGGGCCAAGGTCAGCCCGAACCTCCTGTGGAACATCCACAACACGCCCTCCGCCCAGATTTCCATGTTGGGCAAGATCAAGGGTGTTAGCTACGCGCCCGTGGCGGCGTGCTCCACCTTCGGTGTGAGCCTGAAGCTGGGCATGGACGCCATTCGCCGCGGTGACGCGCGTTTGGCCGTCGTCGGCGCCGCCGATCCACCGCCTCACCCGCTCACGGTTGGTGCGTTCTCCAACGCCCGCGTGCTGGCTTCGGATGGTGCAGTGTCGAAGCCGCTCACTCGTCTTGCCGGGACGCACGTCGCCGGTGGCTCCGTGGTTTGGATCTTGGGCGACCGTGAATACTGCGAGAGCCTCGGTCTGACGCCGCTCGGGCTGGAACCTTTGGCGGTGGGGCTTTCGTCGGACGCCGATCACATCATCACGCCATCCAAAGACGGCCCTCAACAAGCCATCCACGCCGCGCTGCGCGCAGCCGAGGTGGCTCCCGAGGATGTGGTTACCTGGGACCTACACGCAACGGCTACCCCTGGGGACTACCAGGAAGTGAAGAACTTGCGCGAGATCCTCCCGGCGAGCGTGCTGATCAGCGCACGCAAGGGGACGTTCGGCCACGGCATGGGTCCATGCGGCGGTTGGGAGCTGACCGCGCAATACCTGGGCCTCGCTCAAGGTAAAGTCTTCCCGACGCCCCTCGAACGCAGCGAGCTGCACGCCGAGTTACGAAACCTCCACGAAAACTACGTCTTCGACTCTAGCGTTTCCCTCAGTGGCCGTTATGCAGGAAAGCTGAGCATGGGCGTAGGGGGAGTGAATTCTTGCGTGATCAGTCGTCGTTGGGACTGAACGTACGGCACTGGTAACGACCAGTACCGAGGAGACTACCGGGATCGTGTCAACACCGTGACGCGGCGTTGAAGTAGTCGCGTCAAAATACCGTTTGACGTCCGGAGCTACTCTTAACAAACTCGAATGGGGGACCGTACGACCCCGTGCTCCCATGCGTGACGTAACTCCTTCGTCGGCTCCGCGCTCACGGGCGTTCATCAACACCACGGTGTTGGCGAACGGCGTGTTGTTCACGCAGATGGGCGGATACATCGACTGCGAGTTGTGCGACCGCGAGCTCAAGGCATTCCGCGCCGCCCTCGAACAACACCCGGGCGGGGTGTGGATCATCGAGGTCGAGCGGCTCGTCGGATTCGATCCCAAGGCGGTCAAGTCGGGCGCGGCGTGGTTTTCGTCGTTCAAGGCAGTTGGAGGGCAACGTGTCGTTTATGTTTCACGCAGCGCCGCGGCGCGGATGGCCGCACAAGCGTTAGGATTTGGAGCGGGGATAAAGGTGGTCTGCGTCGATGGCTACGACCAGGCGCGTGAGTCGGTGGGGCTCAGCAAGCAGACCGCTTGAGCCATTGGAGCGTGTATTCGGTAGAGCGGAATGCGGTGACGGTGCAACACAGGTAGCCCACCCGGACTAATTGTACAAACACCTACGTATCCCGACTTATCTAACGTCGGGTGGCGTCCGTTGCTGTGCGCGTATCTTATGCGCCCAGAACACCCGTCTGCGTTCGCTCCTCGGCTCCTCGAAGGTGCCGTTCCTAGTCGGCTCGCGGTCTTCAGTTCGCTGAAGTGCCCGTTCCAAGCACTCCGCAATCCCCACGAAACGCGAGCCGGTGCTCGCGCGTCGGCGTGGGTGCGGACTCACTTCGCTTCGGCCCGAGCGGAACGTCTGATCGCCGCCGGGATGGAGCGTCTCACTTCCGGCTTTTATCCGACCACGGGACTGGCGGAGCTCACTTGGGCTACGAAGTTCCTGCACTGGGCGTTCGCGTTGGACGACCTGGTGGACGAAACAGCGGTGGGACGGGGTCCACGCCAGGTGGCGGATCTTTTCGAACGTTTCGACGACTTGATGAAGTTCGAGCCGCTGCCTGAGCCAACCAACTTGGAGGTGGCCTTCGCCGAACTCCTCGACGAACTTCGCGGCTATCTCGACGCCACCCAACTCCAACGCTTTCGCGTCGCGATGCACGCGTACTTCGGCGCCATGATGTGGGAAGCGAATAACCGCGCTCATCACTGGATCCCAGACTTGCCCAGCTACGAGCTGTTCCGCCCCGCGGCGGGAGCGGTGCCGCCGTTTTGGATGCTGATTGAGCCGCTCGAAGGAATAACGGCCGAAGATCTGGACGCGAACGCCAGCCTGCGCGAAGCGGCGGAGCTCGCTGGGCGGATCGTGTGCTGGTACAACGACGTCTTGTCTTACGCCAAGGAGTACGCGGCCAAGGACGTGCACAACTTGGCGATCGTCCTAGAGCGCCATCGTTACCTGAGCCCAACGGCTGCGTTTCAGGCCGCAATCGAGATGTGCAACGCCGAAGTCGAGCGCTTCGCCGAAATCGCCGAAGACGTGGTGCGTGACACTTCTTCGCCCGGCGTAGCACACTACGTCCAAGTGCTCGAGTCCGCGATGGCGACGACGCTGACGTGGACGATGGAGTCCGCGCGTTACGCCGCGGGCGAAGCGAAGGTGAGCTCGCGCAGTAACGTCGCTTGACCGTCAGCCGAGACGGTACGCGACCTGCACCAAGACGTTGCGTAGACCCCGGACCGCAGTCATGGCTTCTTCTTTGGGTAGGTGCTCAGCTGAGTTCACGTCGACTAACAAGAGGGCCCCCGGGTAACCAACGCCGATACACGACATGAGTGCGAAGCACGGTGAGCCAATGATCTCGTAATAGGGTTGAGGCACGCGCTTGACGGCTTTGGAAGACAACGCGTCTTCGAGCACGACCGGTTTGTTCGTCGCCAACGCCGCGGTCAACACGCTGCCGGGCTGATTTAGCGGCAGCTTGAGCACCTGTTTGAGCGTCTCCACCTCGGGGCCCACGCCGGCGCGCACCTCCATTTGCTTCTTGTCGGCAGTGACCGCCAAAAGCAACACTCTGGGCACGGACAGTCGCTCCGCGACGGCAACCAACGCGCGCTGGGCCAGCTTCTCCGGATCCACGCGCTTCTGGAGGTCTTCCTCGATGCGCTTGACCATGGCCTCCAGTCGCTCGGTGTCGGGTGCAATCGAGACGGCCGGTTCCTGCACTACGGCTTCGGGGTTCGTCTCGGTCGCGATCTGCTGGGCGTTGGTGAGAAAGCGGCTCTTCGTGCAGTACGGTCCGAGCAAGGCGGAGAAACGGTCTTCGAACGACTTCGAGATCGCGGCGATGAGCGCCGTGATCTGCTGCTCATCCATGACCAACAGCTCGCGATTGCGGTCGAGCAGTTTCTGAACCGCGGGCTGCCACGCCGCTTGGTTGCTGCGCGCGACGATGTCGCACAAGTCGGTCGCGAACTTCGCCAACGCCCCCAAGCGATCAGCGTCGCGTTGCAGGGGCTGGCCCGGGCGCGCTTGCGACGAAACGGCGTCACACAACACCGCGGGCAGCTGCCAGCGCTGCATTACCCCGACGCCGAGCTTGCGCAGCGGCATGCCGAGCACTCGCTCTGAAGCGACCGGCAGGGCGAGGTTGTCCCGCTGCATCAAGTCCTCGATCTTCTGGTACTCCTCGGGGAGATACTGCATCACCAAGTGTTGTCCGAGGTTGCGGAAGGTGGCCGCCATCATCGCGATCTCGGAGTCCAACCGAAGCTTGCTGCCGGCGCTGAGCAGCCGCGCGATCTCACCGCTGACCAGGGAGTTTATCGCCGATTCGGCCAGCCGCGTATTGTACTTTCCTTCGACGGCTTGATGTTTACCTTGGCCATCACCGACGCCGGGAACCTTATAAACCAAGACCGAAGACGCGATCGAGCGCACGCTATCGAAGCCCAAGATCACGATCGCTTGGTGGACGCTGTACACTCGACCCTTGAAGCGGCTCATGAACGCCGTGTTCACCACTCTTAGCAATTTCGCCGTCAGCCCGAAGTCTTTGCGTAAGGCGTCCGCGAGTTGCCCGGCGGAATATTGCCCCTCGGAGTCGGACTTGGTCACGATCTCGGTCATGTTGCTGAGGAACGACGGAAAGTCGCCGCGGCGCTGCATGCGACGCAACAGCCGCTCGAGGATCGCGTCGTCCTCGCTCGAGGCGCGTGTGCTGACCGGCTCGGGTCCGTCGGTCAAGTCCGACAGCAGAACGACCTCCGGCGTGGCCACGGCTTGAAGCGGTGAGCTATCCGCGACGGCCGGTTCCGGGACGGATTTCACGGGAGCGGCGGGCACGACCACGACCGCTGGGGCCAGGACTGCTAGGCCGGGCTCGACACCGGCCGAAGGCGGCGCAGCAGCTTTGGGCGTCGCGACCTTCGGCGTTTCGGAGACCAAGGTTTGCACACCCATGCCGAAAATGGCCGCGCCCGTCTGGAATACGGACTTGGAGGGCGGCTCGACGCTGGGAGCTTCGGCGGTTGCGCTATCGAGGCGCGGGGGGTGGCTAGAGAACGCGTCGAGCGACGGTGTCGTTCCGCGACGTGAACGCGTCGCGTCCAGCGTGCTCTCCCCAACGGCGGCGCGGTCAGTCGCGGGCACCTCGCTGCGGGGTTCGAGTCCAACCGCCAAGGCGCCCTTGAACTCGATGCCACCGCGCTCGACGCGCTCGGCGGCCACTTCCGAGAAATCGATGCCCGTCTCACGCGGGCCGCTGGTTGAGCTTTGGGTTAGCCCCGCGCCGGCTGACGCCGGACCCGACGAGTCAACGTTGGCAACCGTTATCCCGTCGGGCTGGGCGCGCGCAGCGGTCGGCGGCGTCGCGATCTCGACGCCACCCGAGCGCTGGGTCGCATCGACGGGAGGCGGGAACGAGATGCCAAAGCCGCCCACGCCTTCACCCGAGTCGGGGGCGGGGTTCAGCTTCAACCCCTGACCGCGTGAACTTGCAACCGAACGCGCGGGTGGGACGGCGCTGAATCCGATGCTGGCGTCCGAATCGTTGGCAGGTGGTGTGTCACTGATCGGCGCGACCGGCGGGTCCGTCCACTGCAGGTCGACCTGACCGGGCAAACGAATGCCGAAGCGCTCTGCCTCGTCGGTGGTCCGTTTCTCGTGACGGGCCAGGCGTAAAGCCAGCTCCTCGACGACCTTGACGTCGGGGGCAACGGCTGGCTTTCGGGCGCTCGGGGCCCCACCTTGGCCACGCTCCGCGACTCGACACGCGGTGACCAACTGCGTTGCCAATACCCGCGCGGAACGCGGGCGATTGTTGGGCTCTTTGGCCATGCAGCTCTCGATCAATTCGGCGATGCGAGGCGGGACGTCCGGAGCGAGCGCTCGAATCGATGGCACCGGGTCTCGAATGTGCATCGAGATCACCATCAGCGCCGACTCAGCGATGAAGGGTAGGCGCCCGGTCAACATCTCGAAGGCGATGACGCCGAGGGCATACAGATCCGTGAGCGGTGTGATGCGGTCGATGTGACCCAGCGCCTGCTCGGGGGCCATGTGCGTGGGTGTCCCGAGCACTTGGCCGTGCAGGGTTTGACCGATCCGGGCGTCCCCGACGGACTTGGCGACACCAAAGTCCATCACCTTCAGCTTCAACGGGTCCTGATCGACCACGAAGATGTTGTCGGGTTTCAGGTCCCGGTGGACGACGCCCACCTTGTGCGCAGCGTCGAGCGCGTCGCAAATCTGCTCGAGGTGCGACACGACCTCCCGGTAAGGGAGCTGCTGATTACTGCGCAGCTTGGCGCGCAAGTCCTCGCCTTGGAGCAGCTCCATCATGTAGTAGGGGCGCCGCTCGAACTCGCCGAAGTCGAGGATCTCGACGATGTTGGGGTGAGCCAACGTCGCCGTGACCTTGGCCTCCTGCAGAAAGCGCTCCGCCATCTCCAGGTCGCCATGGAACGCGGGCTTGAGAAACTTCACCGCGACCTCGCGACCCAACGTCGGGTGTTTGGCAACGAGCACGACCGCCATACCGCCGCGCCCCAAGGGTCGGTCGATGACGTAGTTACCGATGCGTTTGCCGATCAGCTCACTGAGGTCGTCCGTCGGTTGAACGGCGACGACGGACTCGACGACCGTCGCACCTACCCCTTGGACAACCGCCTCTTTCACTTGTCAGGCGAACGGCCAGATCCGGTTTAGCTTGAGTGCGGGAAGGTGGTTAGGCCCAAGAATACGAGGGCGCAAGACCGCCTCAGGGGGCGTCGGTCTTCGGGCGAACGAGCCAATCCGTCAAGCGCTTGTCGAACGCTTCGAAGGCGACGTCCGCCATCTGCTCATAGACTTGCGGGATGGTGAGCTTGCCTTCGCGCAGCTTGGTCAAGTCGGGCATGCGCCAGGTCGAATAACGCAACTTGAGCGGCTTTTCTTGTCCAGGGACGAAGAGCTGGGCTTCGAACTGGAAGCCAACGCCGACGAAGATGCCGTTGGGGTGCGTGTTCCCGATGCCGTGACCCATGGTGATGCTGTGGGAAATCAGCAGCAGCGGCCGCTCTGGCGACGCCGGCGGTTTCCGTCCGGCTTCGATCGGTTCGCCACGCACGAGCTCGACGACGTCGGGACGGAACGCCCCGCCAAAACGCTGCTCGAAGTGAGTGTACAGTTGGTCCTCGCGTTTGGTCGACGCCTTGGCGTCGAAGTATTGCGAAGGCAACATGACCGGCGCGTAGTACTTGCTGTTTCGGACGACCTGATCGGCGCGTGTCACCTTGTCGGTCAGGATGCGCTGGAACCGAACGTCGACCTTCGAATCGTGTTCGGCGATGTACGCCAGCAATGCCTCGATCGCGTCGTTGGACCCCTCGGTCTTCGAGGCGTGGTTCTCCACGTAATCCTGGAACACGCGCCGCGTCAGCTTCTTGCGCACGTTCTTCACTTCGGTCTCGACGAGCGTGTACTTCGGATGCGTTTCGACGAACTCTCGCACCGCGCCGAGGTTCTCTTTACGAGCCACGGCGACCAACTCGTTCAGGAGCTCTTGCCGCAGTATCGCGTCGATCGCCGGCTTTATCTGCGAATTCTCGTTGGCGAGCGCCCAGCGCTCCAGCGCGGCGAGGTCGCCACTCGACTTGAGCTCGTTGAGTTCGGCCGTGGGTAAACGCACCTCGATCACGTCGGGGCGCTTCGTTTCACCGACCCGGGCCAGGTACTCGCGGTAGGCGGCTGGCGTGTTGCGCTCGATCGCGGTGTTGTACATGCGCCGTTCACTGAGGAGGTTACGCGTCGTGCCGGCAGCCGGCGCGATCACGGCGGCGACAAGGACGGCGAGCAACGGTGACCACTTGACCCAACGCGGAGAGAACGGGTGCATCCGGTCGCGCGAGGTGAGCGGGCTCGAATACCTCGGCTCGGCAAACGGGTCGAAGCGGTGCCACTCGGCCCCCGCGGCGGCGGCTACTGCATCGCGCAGCGCCTCGTCCACCTGCTCTTTGAGTTGGCGTGCCTCGCCCTCCGAGGCCATGCCGAAGAGCCACACGCGGCCCTCGGCGCGGACGGCGAGATTGCGTCCCTCGACGCTCGCCGAACCACCCTCGGTCAGGGAGTAGCTGTCGAGATTGGGCGTGCGCGCGTCGACCACGACACCGGGGAACAAATAAACCCCGAAGATGAACGGCGAGCGGTGTTGGCGCTGGAATTGAACCCATGCCTGTACACCGCACCACACGGCCACGGCCAACAACAGCCCGTAAACTCCGAACATCCACACCGGCGCCAACGCCAAGCTGCTCCCCAGCTGGCCGTAACCGACGGTGAGCACGACGAAGAACAGGACGAACGCGCTCGCCGCGCCAGCAATCCACAACACGGGGAAGCGAGTCTGCAAGGGCTGATGCGCCAAGGGCGCCGGCACGGTGAGGCCCCGGGTGGCCGCAATGAAGCGCTCTTGAAGGGGACGTTTCAGCGTGTAGAACGAGGTACGTTTCATGGGTCGGGGAAGCGACGCGCCTGACGCGCTGCGTGCGCGGGCACAATTCCCCAAAGATTGCTTAGGTTCAAGCCATCCCTTCCCCTGAAATCAGCAAAACGTCCGCAGCGTACGGCAACAAAACTCCAAGTCCGTGGCCACGGGGACGGCTTGCTTCAAACGGAACGTAAAACGGTTCTAAGCGTGGAAATACGGCGCCCTCATCCGTGGCATCGGCTCAGGACGGACCACCCGTGTGCCGGAACAGGCGCACACCGGTGTTGCACGACCGCGGCTAGAACCGGTGGCCAATCCCGTAGAGCAGGGAATGTGTGCCCTCGGCGAACGCATAGGCGTTGCCGAGATAGAGCGTAAACCCAGAACCAGTATGAAAGTGGAGGCGTCCAGCTATCAGCGGATAAAACCGATCGCCGCGCAGCGATCCCATGGTGCGGCCGGCCAACGTCGCGATCTGGAGTTCGAGCGCGGACTCACGAAATACGTCGAAGGAGAACGCCGAAAAGCGCGCCCCCAACGCGATCGACGGCGCGACGTACTCCTCCCGCACCTCGCCGTCCACCACCGTCGCCTGAGGCTCCAAAGGTAACGCCACCAGGGACAAAGCGGAGACGCGCGGGTGCGCGAGCCACTCGGCCATGATCAACGCCGCCGTGACGGGAATGATCTTGTCCTGGATTTCCCCGGACGGCGTGAGCATGGATTGGGTGAAAAACAGCTGCGCGTTGCCGAACGTCAACTCGAGGACGTGGTCCTGGAGGCGTGCCTGGTTGGGCGTGTTCTCCCGATTCGGGTGCGCCGTGGCAGTCTCTGCGGCAGCTTCGATAGTCAACGACGAGCACGCCAGTATCGCAACCCCGAGCCGTCCACAACGCTTCGCTATCTCTGCTTCACCAGCCATCGGCCATCCCGTCACCGTGAGAGAACTGCCGGATCAAGTGAACATCCGGCACATCGAATTGGTACTCCAGCCCTACCCCCCAGCCCCACCCAGAAAACGTTACCTCCAAGGGGATGAACGGTGTTTCGACCCAAAATGCTTGTCCGAAGGCTCGGACGTTCACTGGTACGTGCACCCAACCATCGAAGTTCAGCTTGACACCGGCGCTGGCGCTGGAAGCCCACAACCACTCCACGCGCGGTGCCTCCGCTCGCCCCGCGCCGCGACCCAAAACCAAATACCCACCCGCTCCCGCGTTCAGGAACGGGGATATCAACCATGGCAGAGGTTCGGCCTCGAGCGCGAGGATCATGGTCATCACGGTCGGTGCCACGTCGGACTTGGGCAGCAGGCCCCCGACGATCGCCAACACTCCGCCGCGCTGTCCGAGGTCCGTGAGCCCATGAGGGATTGTCAACTCATTCACCTCAGGGACGCCGCGCTGAAGGGCGTAACGCGTCCCGTACTGCACCGCGACGGCGAGTTTGCGCTCCGGCCTTTCCACGCCGGAGTAGGTGTCGGAAGGCGGAGACAACTCTGCTTGGCTCGGCGCTGGCGCCAGCGACTCTGGCGCAGCGTAAACGGCGGCAACGGAGCCCAAGCACGCACCACATGCCAAACCGGTCACCATCCGCACCGGATATTGGTCGCACAGCCCACCCCCGAACCACAATACCCAACCACAGGTCGCCGTTGTCCAAGGCGGCACGGGCCGCGTATATGGGGGCATGGGTCGTTACTCCTTTCCCCACAACCAGCGGCTGCCCCACTGCACCTACCCCGCCGCAGCCGACCACCGCGACGCTGAGGCCGCGTTCGCGGCGTGGCGTGCCGAGATCGTCACCACGGAGGGTGCCAGGGGGTTCTTACGCACACGCAGGCCCGATACACCGGACGGTGTCGCCAACTCGACGGTTTCCGAGGGCATCGCTTACGGCATGGCGATCGCGGTCATGTTCGACGACCAAGCCTTGTTCGATGGTTTTTGGGGATATGCGCGCCTGTTTCTCAACGACAACGGCCTGATGGACTGGTACATCGCCCCCGACGGTCAATCGCGGCTGGGAGTCGGCGCCGCGACCGACGCCGATGAAGACATGGCTTGGTCCCTGTTGATGGCTCACCGTCAGTGGGGCAGCGGCGAGCGCCAACACTACCTGGACGCGGCGAAACGCTTGATAGACGCCATCTACGCGACCGAAGTGGACCACGGCGCGTGGCGCGACATGTTGCTGCCGGGAGACGACTGGCGTGGGCGAGACGTCTTCAATCCGTCGTACTTCGCGCCGAATCAGTTTCGCTTGTTTGGAGAGGTCACCTCCACTGCCGCGCGCTGGAACGAGGTCATCGACGCAGGTTACGCCGTGGTATTTCGTTCGCTCGACGTCGCGAGAGGTAATGCCGACAACGGGCTCGTCCCGGCGTGGTGCAACCATGAAGGTGAACCCGTCGAGGCGTTTCCAGGAGCGCTCACGAACTACCAATACGACTCGGCGCGCACCCCGTTTCGCCTGGTGCAAGATTATCAACTCAGCCGCGACACGCGGGCCCGACGCTACCTCGAACTCACGAGTCGCTTCTTCGCCCGCGTTGGAGCGAACTCGATCGTGGACGGCTATCGTCTAGATGGGTTACCCGCACCCGACCCGCACTCGATGCGTCCCAACGACGGCTCCGCAGTGTTCGTAGGCTGCGCGGCAGCCGGCGCCATGATCGACCCCGTCTACCAACCGTTCATCGATGACGCCTACGCACGGCTGCGCACGGGCAAACTGCTCGCGCGCAGCCGATACTACAACCACTGCTGGACGGTGCTCTCGTTGCTGATGTTGACCGGCAACTTCGTCACATTCGAGTGACGGCAACGTCAATCCGCGCGTACCGGCGCACACGCGATGGGTTTGCCCGCGTCGCCGGACGCTCCAGTGCCCTTGTCGTTGGACTCGTGGATGACAATCGACTTCCCAATGAAGCTGAGGGGGTCGTTCGGCTTCAGGTTGGCGCCCACGGCGGTAATCTCCAACTTGCCCTTACCATCCTTGTCTATCGTGATGTTGCCGAGGTCGCCAAGGTGGTGTTGAGCTGCGGTCGGGAGGCCATGTTTGTTGGTCGTTGGCGCGAAATGCTCGCCCATGCTCTTGTTGGCGATGTCGGAGCAGTCGTCGGTCTGGTGAATGTGGATGCCCTTCTGACCAGGTAGCGCGTTTTCGACCTCGACGACGATGTGGACGCCGTCGGCAACCTCGTCGAGTTCGGCGTCGCCCTCGATTTTCATGTTGGGGACCGACTTGAACTCAGCCTCGGCTTCGCGCTTATCGCCATCGGTGTCGTCGTCCGTGCGCGACCCGGTGGTGACGTTGGTAGCGTTCGTTTGA
>CBINDO010000271.1:0-11496 GCA_966249405.1 uncultured bacterium
GTTCCTCCCCCCGAAGAGGACGTTGCCTGCGTTGAAAAGCGCAGCCGGAGGTTGCCAAGGATGCGATCTCTACCTGACTGCCACGCGAACCGTCTTCGGCGAAGGTCCCGCTGGGGCTCGTGTCGTGTTCGTAGGTGAACAACCGGGGGACGTAGAAGATCGGCAGGGGAGGCCGTTCGTCGGCCCGGCCGGGCAAGTGTTCGATGACGCTCTACGTGGTGTTGATGGGCGCCACCGCCGCCCAATCGGTGATGGGTACGGGGTTCAAGCTCACCGAGAACCGTGGGCGTCCGCTGTCGAGCGAGCTGGCCGAGCTCGTGATTGCAACGATGCATCCATCGGCGATATTGCGGGCGCCGGACTCCGAGGCGCGTCGACTCCACTTCGAGCAACTCGTCCACGACTTGGAGTTGGTGGTCGCCGCGCTGCGTCACGACGGATGACGCGACGGGATACCCGCTGCGAACCTGTCGTCGCCGATTCGCCACAGCACTTTGCCGCCTTGCCTCGACATTCGTTGCGACGAGTGTACTGCGCTGGCGCGAAGTGATCGCCGCGGGTCGACAGCGCGCCATTCGGGACTCACGACAAGCATATGCTTTCTAATTCAGACCTTCCCTGGTGGAAGCGGGGTGTCGTTTATCAAGTATACCCGTGGTCGTTCCAAGATTCGAACGGAGACGGCGTCGGAGATCTGGCCGGCATTCGAAGCCGTTTGGAATACCTCGCATGGCTCGGCGTCGACGCCATTTGGCTGTCGCCCATATACCCGTCGCCGATGGCGGACTTTGGCTACGACGTTTCGGATTACTGCAACGTCGACCCTCGATTCGGCACCTTGGAAGACTTCGACGAGTTGGTCCGCGACGCGCACGCCCTGGGTCTCAAGGTGATTTTGGACTTCGTGCCGAATCACACCTCTGACCAACATCCGTGGTTCATCGAGGCGAGGAGCTCGCGTGACAATCCGAAACGAGACTTCTACATTTGGCGCGATCCGGCGCCTGGAGGCGGGCCGCCGAATAACTGGCTCAGCGAGTTCGGAGGTTCGGCCTGGGCTTGGGACGCCAGGACCGAGCAGTACTATTATCATGCCTATCTGGAGCAACAACCCGACCTCAACCATCGGAATCCAGCCGTGGAAAAGGAGCTGGCCCGCGTGTTGCGCTTCTGGTTCCAGCGTGATGTCGACGGGTTCCGAATAGATACGATTCATCACCTCATCAAAGACGACCAATTTCGCGACAACCCGCCGAACGACGCTTACGTCGCTGGCATGCCGCCCCATCGTGCGCTCGTGCGTGAGTACACTACCGACCGGCCCGAGGTGTTGGACGCGATCGCGCGCATGCGTTTGATCGCTGACGAGTTTCCCGAGCGTCTCTTGATCGGTGAGGCCTATCTGCCGTTCGAGCGGCTGGTGAGATATTACGGCTCGGACCTTCGAGGCCTGCACTTGCCATTCAACTTTCACCTGATCTCGGCCAACTGGGACGCCCGAGCGATTCAATCTGTCGTCGAGCAATACGAACGGGTCTTGCCCCCCGGGGCCTGGCCGAACTGGGTGCTCGGCAATCATGATAGGTCGCGTATCGCGACTCGAATCGGGAGGAGCCAGGCGCGCGCGGCCGCCCTGTTGCTGCTCACTTTACGCGGCACACCCACGTTGTACTATGGCGACGAGCTCGGGATGCAGGACGTCAAGATCCCTCCCGACCAGGTGCGTGATCCCTTCGAGAAGAATGTTCCCGGTATAGGTGTGGGCAGAGACCCCGAGCGAACTCCCATGCAGTGGTCGAGAGAGCTGAACGCGGGCTTCACCAAGGGGACCCCTTGGTTGCCCGTAGCCGCGGACTATCCACGGACGAATGTTGCGTCGCAGGCGAACGATCCTGCGTCGATGTTGTCGCTCTATCGTCGGATCCTCGCGCTGCGACGAAGCGAGCCCGCGCTCGCCGTGGGCGACTACACTTCGGTGACCGCAGAAGAGGGCTTCCTTGCATACGAGCGCAGCCACGCCGCGCGTACACTTTTAATCCTGCTCAATTTATCGTCAGCGACCCAGGTGTTTCGCCGCATGGGGGTGGATACGCTCGGCCAGCTGCTGCTGTCGACAGACTCGAGCCGAGCCGCCGCAGTCCTGAACGATCGAATTGAACTCTCCTCGGGGGAGGGGGTGGTGATTGCCGTGCGGTGATTAACGTCGAGGCCGCGACACAACGCCCCGCGTGGGGCGTTGGTCGTCGCGGAGTTTCGACGATGCACCAGGCCACTGGGGCCCGGGCCACGTCGTCGTTGTTAGTTGATTCTCGGCATGGGCGGAGGATTGGGAGGTGCGCTAGGCCCGGGGATGGTCGGCAATGGCGTCGGGATCGGCGGTGGAATCGTGGGGGCTGGTACCGTTTGAGCGGGGTCCCCTGAAGCGCTAGGGGCTGCCCCGGAGACGCCTGCCAACGTGGCGGTGGCGCCGCAGGCGAAGATCGTCAGAAGGTAAGGTGTGAACTTGTGTAGAAGGGAACGAGGCTTTGACATCGAGTACTCCAATCCTTGCGAATGACGGTAACCTAGTGGAGCTAGGTGACCGCAGTGGGTGGCTTCGCTGCATCGGATGTGCCAATCGAGTTGCAGGTATCGCTCTCGTAACAGGGCGCTCGTCGTAGGGGCGCATCGCCACGACCTGCGGCCGAATGACGCCAACGATCGGCCGCGAGTTGCGGCACGATCAGTGCAAAGAATGGAAGTGCCGGGATTGGCGCTACTGCGACCGCTCCCGATCCAGAACTGCAAAAGGTACGACTCATGACCAACATCATCGAACGGGCCGTGGCGAGAGCTGCGGCGAAGTGGGGTGGCATCCAAGCGACGGCAAAAGGGCAGTATGGTGTGTTTCGGCGCTTGTCCGAAGAACACAGAGAGATCGCGTCCTGGCTGCGGAGTGTGGCGACGACGCCGGACGTGGAGACACGCCGCGAGCTGTGGCCCGTACTCCGTGATGCTCTGCTCGCCCACGAGCGTGCAGAAATGCAGGAAGTTTACCCGGATTTCGAGTGGCACCCTTCTCTGGTGGACAACGTCGTCACGCACGACGAAGACGCCGAAAGACTGCAGGACTTTGTCAATGAGCTGGAGCGTTTGGGCTTCGAGTCTCACGATTGGCAACCCACCGTCGCAAAGCTGGAAGCCCTGATGAATGCCCACATCGAGCGTGAGGAAGAGCTCCTGTTTCCTCACGTGCAGGCCGTGATCGGCAAGGACAGGGCCGAGGAGCTCGAGGCGCGGTACGTCGCGACCAAGGCGGCAATCCAACGCATCGGACCGTGACCGCGGTGCGGTGAGACGAAAGCGTACGCGCGAGCCGAGTTGCCGCAGACGTGGGGCGTCTCCGCGACGCGCGCTGCGAGGGGGCGCGCGCTGGCACGCTCCGACGGATTGGCACGCCGTCTGCACACACCCTCGTCATGGCCAAACAAAGAAAAGTTCGTTACGCAGTCGTTGGTGCCGGAAATATCGCGCAGGTCGCTGTGCTTCCCGCGTTCGAGCACGCGAAGGAGAACTCTGAGCTCGTCGCGCTCGTGAGCGGAGATTCGACCAAGAGATCGGAGCTTCGCAAGAAGTACGATCTGCAATACGACGGAGACTACGCAGACTTCGAGACACTCGTTCGGGAGGCACGAGTGGACGCAGTCTACATTGCCACGCCTAACTCGAACCACTGGGATTTCACGGAGCGTGCAGCCAAAGCGGGGATTCATGTGCTGTGCGAGAAGCCCTTGGCGCTGAATGCGAACGACGTTGAGGCTATGGCAGACGTGTGCAGCGCGGCCAAGGTCAAGCTGATGGTCGCCTATCGTTTGCATTTCGATGAGGCGACGCTCGCGGCGTATGAGCTCATCAGTAACGGCCGAATCGGCGAGGCGCGCATCTTCGAGTCGACGTTCACTCACGTCGTGCGTCCGGGAGACATTCGGACCCAACCCGAGCTCGGCGGCGGCGCTTTGCTCGACCTCGGAGTCTATTGCATCAACATGGCGCGGCACGTTTTCCAGGCCGAGCCTTTGCAGGTGTCGGCCATGTCCGTCATTCGAAATGGGGTGGACGAAACGACGACGGCGACCTTGCGCTTCAGCAACGACCGTCTAGCGCACTTTACGGTGAGCAACGCGGGCTCCTCGGTCTCCAGCTTCCGCGTCGTTGGCACCGAAGGGGATCTCTTGTGCGAGCCGGCGTACGAATACGCCGACGCTCAGGTCCACTACGTCACGCGCGAGGAGAAGACCGACAAGCACACCTATGGAAAGCGAGACCAGTTCGCGCCCGAACTCATCCACTTCTCGGACTGCATCCTCAACGACCGCGAGCCGAAGCCGTCCGCCGACGAAGCCTACGCCGACCTGCGGGTGGTCGACGCCATCGCGCGGTCGGCTGCGACGGGTGAAATTGTGGTACTCGAGGCCCGCCGTCATGGCTACCACCCCAAGCCGGAGCAGGAGATGAAGAAGCCGGCTATCTCCAAACCCGACGTGGTCAACGCGCCCTCTCCCAGCATGAAGTAGAGCCGGAAGGCAGGGGCGTGAACGTGGCGAAACGACGCTGGCGTGACCGAGTGACGCCACGCTCAGCGTTGAGGTTCTATCCGGCGGAGCGTGCTCTACATGAACAGGCGCCAAAAACGCCGGAAACCGAGCGCAACATGTTTGGCACGAGCTCTGCAAAGACATTCAGCAACGGCGCTTCGCTCTTCACCTCGCGACCGCGCTCGAATCGAGAAGGAGTATTTATGTTCAAGACAACTTTCGCTTTTTCGGGACTGTTCATCGCCATCGCCGCCGCTATGGGCTGCAGTGACGCGGCGGACGAGATTGAGAGCCAGATCGACTGTCCCTCGATTTGTAAGAAGTACGCGGACTGTTACGACAAGGACTACGACGTAAACGAGTGTTCCGAAGACTGTAAGGCAGAGTTCGACAGGGATCCGGAATACATCGAAAAGATCGATGCTTGCGATTCCTGTATCGAGGATAAGTCGTGTACCGAGAGCACCTTCTCGTGCGCCGACGAATGCCTCGGCATCGTTCCCTGACGGCTACGGGTCGGGTCTCCATGTCTGAGACCCGCGGTCAATGTTAACACGTGAGCGATCGAAGCGAGGGCGCAGCCTGATGGGCTGCGTCTCTCGCTCTCGCGAACGGATTGCTCCTGTCCTGCGCCGCACCGCGAGGTGTAATCTACGGTAAGTGGTGGGAGGGAGACGCCAGGGGCTGCGAAGATGCTGGGCCCGACCCATTTCAAGGGTGAGCCAGGATACTTTGATTTTTGCAGATTTGTACGAACGCGTCGCACGTGCTGACGTCGAAGACCGCAGTGTTGTCGATGTCGAATCCCAGCCGTTCCGCGGCTTGAGCACCGATAGCAATGGGCTTGGACAAGGCCCGAAAGGGTTTGGCCCACAGCGCTATCTCCTCCCCCAAGGGCTGAGGTGTCTCCAAGCCAGGCAACACGACCACGAAGTCGAAATCGGTGGAAGGCCTCTCTGCCAACGTGTGGGACGCCTCGATTTCCGTTCGATCGTCGAAGAGAGCATCACTCCTTACCGGGGTCAACAGCTCTGCGCTGGCACCGAGTTCTTCGAAGCGCCGCTTGACGTGCTCCACCAGGTGACGACTGGAGCCGGCAGATACGACGATCCCGAGCTGTTTGCCAGCGACCGACCCTTCATCAGGTGGCGTGGGGCGATCCGAGGGTAGGCTCGTTTGCTCACCAAGAGGGTTACCGCTAGCACATGGTACTGCGCGCTCCGCGCCTCTCGATAGGATACAAGAGCCTTCAGAGGGTGTGGGCTCAACGGCGGTGGACATGGGGATATCGGCCTTTCCAGGGTCTGGGTAGGTTCACGGGGTGGCCGTAGTGGTCGAGGCCACGGTAACGCGAGGTGTGGGGTGGGAGGTGCACGATCCGAGCCAAGGGCGCGCGCAGTCATGCGTGTCGATTTGGCGTCGCGGAACCGTGTTACGAAGGCTCGAAGTGGAGGTGCGTGCCGTGTTGCCACGTGCGTTTCGTCTCCGTCGCTGCGAAATGCCACCTCGTCGTGGTGAGACAGGCGCCGTGCCAGTTGCGCAACTGGGCAGCGGAGAAGCGGTTGTCGCGGCCGAGGTCGCTTCCCCGCTGAAGCGGGCGTGATGGCACGCCTCTTGTAATGAAACACCAGTATGAAGCGCCTACTGAAGAATCTCTCTCTGGCGGGTTGCCTGCTTGCTGGGACGCTTCTCAGCAGCGAGTCGCGCGCCGAAACCGTTACCCAAGAGACCGTCACCTACGGCACGAATTGGCCGATGTTCCACTCGGGAGTTTGGACGTTTGCCGGTTCTTACATTCCCGCGTTGGTCGTCTCACGGGTGAGCCCTCACGACTTTGATCGGCCGCTTGCCATCCCCTTGGCCGGGCCATGGATTGACTTGGCCAATCGTGATTGCGAGGGGTGCAAGTTGGAGACCCTGAATCGGGTTCTCCTCGTGGGCGACGGAATCATGCAATCCGTCGGTGTGTTCAAGGTGATCGGTTCACTGTTTTTCTGGGAGCGACGCGTCACGACAATCGCCACGGTCGAGCCCAGCCAGCTCCCTATGGGGGTAACGTCCTTGACGTTTGACGTGGCGCAGGTGAGCAGGGGTGCGTACGGCGCCGTCGCGCGTGGGACGTTCTGAGGCGCGCCGGGAAGTCTGCGACGTAACCCGGGGCGGCCAGCCACCACCTCAGCGAGACGGCGGTGCACCTTCATCCCCGACCAAGTCGACGATAGTCGACTCGAGCTCCGTCATCTCGCATGGCTTGGGAACGAAGTGGTCGAGTCCACTCCGCTCCACTCGGCGCATCAGAGCGTCGTCGCAGCGAGCCGAAAGTCCGATCAGTACGCCTCTGTAACCGCCGTTGCGCGCCGTCGCCGCGAGTTGAAGGCCGTGCATATCCGGTAGCTCCATGTCGAGCAGCACCACCGTTGGAGAGAACCTCTCGAGCGCAACCAATCCCGATGTGCCGTCGGAGCACAGGCGCACCAAGTGCCCAACACTCTGCAACGACATCGCGATTGGAAAGGCAAACTCGGAATTGTCGTCAATCATCAGGATTCGCAACGGGTGACTCCTCGGCTCGGCTGTGGAATGCGGCACCGAGTTCGCCATGGCGGCTCGGGCACTGGCGCCGCGCGACGTATCGAGGTCGCTTCTGGGTGCCCACATTGCGAGTCATTGCAAGTCGCGAACCAATGCGCGTGCGACGTCGCGGTGCGTCAATGGCGCGTCGGGGCGCTGTCGAACTCAACCCATGCTGCCCCGACGAGGCGATTCGACTCGACGCACGTTGGGAGATGTTGGTGCACGCAGACCGGTGCAACACGTACGATGGCTTACAGCGAGTGGGTTGGCTCCCGTGAGACGGGTGGTATCACTCTTGCTTTGGCTGCCAGCAAACTGGAACCACTCCAGTTTGCTGGAGGTGCATAATGAGAATTCGAAAACCTTGGTCATTAATGGCAGTATGCGTGTGCGGCAGTTTCGCCGCGGCTTGTGGCGACGACGATTCGATAGACATCGATTGGAACTATGACGCGTCAGTGAATGACGCGGGCTTAGACGCCGGAGGTGACCCGTCGACTTCGACGGACGTCGATATCATCACCCTCACGGACGACGACGATTCGACGAGCATCGGACTCCCTACCGGCAGTACAGAGACTTCTCTGGATGCGGGGATGACTTCCGACGTCGACATGGCGGACGCGTCCACCGGCGCGACTGGCACGGACGACTCGAGTGGCTATGACGCCTCTACCGGTGAAACCGAGACTTCTTCTCCTGATGGCGGAACGGTCGAAACCGACGAGACCGCGTCGGATGATACTGCGATCGACGCGGGCCCGGACGGCAGTGTTGTGGATGCCGCGGTGCAAGACGCGGACACGGAGTCGTCAGCGGATGTCCCCGACGCGCAGGTGTTCATTCCCGACGGCGGTGTGGTGTTACGCCCCACGGAACTGCCCTTCGAGGAAGCACGATTGGCTGACCTGCAAGTACCTGCTGGCTTCGGCGTACAAGTGTTCGCGACGCCCGGCGGCACGACGCGCATGCTCGCCGCAAACGGTGGTGGTATCTACGTAACTCGGCCCGAGCAGGGAGACGTGTTGCGATTGGAGGACAACAACGCTGACGGTGTCGCCGAGGTGAGCCTTACCGCAGTGTCCGGTTACCCGATGGTGCACGGCATCGCGTTCAACGGTGACTCCGTCTATCTGGCGACCCCGACGACCCTGCTGCGGGGCTCAGTAAACGAGGACGGCACCTTCGGACTTTTCGAGACGCTGATCGACGATCTCCCAGACGGCGGTCAACACTGGGCCCGCACGTTGGGGGTCGGTCCCGACAACCAACTCTACCTATCGATTGGTAGCAGCTGTGACGCCTGCGCCGAGGCCAACCCCGAACATGCCACGTTGCTGCAAGTCGCGTTGGACGGAACCACGCGAACGGTATTTGCCAGCGGCCTACGCAACACCATCGGGTTCGACTGGCACCCGGTGACCGCAGAGCTCTGGGGCATGGACAACGGTTCTGACTGGCGTGGAGACGACATACCGCCCGAAGAGCTGAACCAGATCGAGCAGGGCAACAACTACGGCTGGCCCTACTGCTACGGCGATCGCGTCGTAGACCCGGTCATCGGCGATCCGGCCAACATGACCAAGGCCGAATACTGCGCGGCAACTACGCCTTCGGTTTTGAACAACCAAGCGCATGAAGCACCGATTGGATTCGTCTTCTATGACGCTCAGGCTTTCCCGGCTGAATACCAGGGGGACGCCTTCGTTGCCATGCACGGATCGTGGAACCGGATTCCGGCGACGGGGTACAAGATCGTTCGTGTCTCCTTCGAAAACGGTGCACCGACCGCGATTGAAGACTTCGTCTCGGGGTTCCTGAACGAGTCTGGCACGGCCACGTTCGGCCGTCCCGCGGGTGTAACCGTTGACGCGCAAGGAGCCTTGCTGTTCTCCGACGATAGCAATGGCGTCCTGTACCGCGTCACCGCCGACTGAGCGCGCGGCGAGAACGCTGCGTGCGTTGGCGTTCGACGGTAATCGAAGGGGCGCGTCGCCGGAGGCGGCGCGCCCTGTTTTTATCGCGGACCGCAATGGCCGTTCGAGTGTCGGGGCGCTTCGTTTGAACGTACTCTCCCAACGTGGCGGACCGCGCGCCCAACGGGGATCCGGCGAGCCCAGCTACTGTGGCGTCATCGACGGTGCCGGCTCGGGTGAACGACCCAATGCGCAGAGCCACTGGGGATGGCGCGATACCCTTCCCAGCGTGCGTTCGACGTCACGCGTGGCGGGGCTCAACGCCCGCCTGCGGTCGAGCCCTCGCAGCATCTCGGCGTCGATACGCGAGGGCGTTATGCCCCAATGCTCGAACATGGTGGCCAGGTTCCGGTCGTTTGGTTGATGCGTGGCGTCACCCCACAACAAGCGCGGCCCGAGAACTGGGCCAGTGCTGACGAGCACTCTCAGTGCCAGCTCTGCCGCGATTTCCCTTGCCTGCATGACGCGCAGCTCGAGTAGGCGGGTAGCGGCCTCCAAGTTTCTCGGTTCACGCAGGTCCATGTAAACATCTACCAACAAGGATGGGAACCTCGGCATGCCCACAAATACGTCGCCCAGGTCACTTTCTGTCGCACAGGACCAGGCACGAAGTAGCGCCTGTACGCGCTTCGAGAGCACGGCGAGCTGTACACCGAGATCGACGTATGCGTCGTGGTCGGGTCCCAGCGTCGTGAAAAACTTCTGAAAGTAGTATTGTGCAAAGAACGACCAGTAGGCGAAGTTGTCGAAATACACCTTGGCGGCCATCGCCGCAGCGTGCCCGTAGATGGGGCCAGCCTGACGGTAGAGTTCGACGCCACCCGCTACCAATTGGCGATACCGCTCGTTGAAGGCGTCTGCCGTAGTTTCCAGTGGCTCCCCATCGTAATCACGCCGGAGCAGATTGACGGTGAACCCGTTGGCAAAGGCGATGAAGTCCGAGCCCGGACTGTACAATGGGTCCACGAACGCCCCTGCCTCTCCCACCAGACCATAACGATTGGGCGACCAAAAGTGGGCGGCGCCATGGCTGTAGCCGCGGAGACTGTGGAAATCCATAACGCTGAGAGTTCGCACCGCGCCGTACAACTCCGGTTCGTGCGAACGCAAGAAGCTCAGGCACGCCTCGTATGATGCGACGTCCGTGTATGGGTGAAATTCTTCGTGGACCACTACGCCTATGCTGGTGTTGCCCGAAGACAAGGGAATGATCCAACACCAGTAGCCGGGCCCCATGAGGTGGATCGTCGAGCGCCAGCGCTCAGGGCTCCAGCTGTCTCGAAACCAACGACCTCTGCCTGCGTCGGCGTCCACCCAATCGTTGACGTCCACGCGACCCTGAACGCGGAACCAGCCAGCGTGTGCGGTGTGGCCAGTTTTGGTCCGTAGCTCGAGGCGCCTACGCAGCACTGCTTCGCGACCGCTCGAGTCCAGTAACCACCTGCACGACAAGCGGTGAGACGGCTGTAGCGGCGCATGAGCGTCAGGCCTTACCCCCACGGCTTGCAGGTGATGAAGGGCACGCTCCCCTTGCAACGGAGATCCGGCCTCCGCAAGCAAGACATCCGTTGCTTTGTAGCCCTCCAGCAATCGGACCCCGTCGCGCTCGAGCATGGCTCTGAGGTCCGACTCGAAGCGACCTCGATCGAGCTGGTAGGACTTCACTAGCGGCTCTTGAGATGGCCCAATTTCCGTTCGTTGTTGGATGGGCAGATGCCCGCCACCAGGGAAGAAGCGCAAGCCGAACTTGACGAGCTGTCGTTCCAGCAGGTAGTCCGACAAGCCCAGCTCCTCCAGGTAGCGGGCCCCGACCTCTACGCTGGACTCTCCAACCTTCCAGGCCGCCTCGGGTATTGGTCGGGCGTGCCGCTCGACCACGGCGATCGTCCACTGCGGGAGCTCGCGACGGATCTGGCGCGCCAACGTCAAACCTGCCAGCCCGCCGCCCACGATGATCACATCGTAGTAGGCCTCATGGGTTACATCCGCGATGGTGTCGTTTTCCTCACCCGCTGTGCGCTTTGGCATGCCCTATCTCTTGGGATCAGTTTTGCTTGGCTCGTATCGCCTTGATCAATTCTTCTTTCTTCATGCCCTTCGTGTCCAGCCCAAGTTGCTTGGCCCGATTCTCCAGTTCGTCCGCGGTTCGGTCCTCGAGAGGCGTCGACGGCTTGCCGGTCCCTTCAGTCCTAGTGTTCTCGGTTTCGCCGTCTTCGCGCCGCTGCTTGTTGACGGTCCGCGCCGCGATCTCTTTGGCGCGCTCCTCGCTTTTTCCGCTCTCCAGTGCGCTGTCTTTGATGTGTTCGTATTGGCGTTCGCGTTTTGCAGACCATTTACTTGGCATATCGACTCCGATCTTTGGCCACGACGCG
>CBINDO010000272.1:0-11478 GCA_966249405.1 uncultured bacterium
CACCACGGAAGACAACCGCTCCGGTACCGCCAACCATTTCCCGACGTTCACGCCAACCGTGAACCAGGCGTCCACCAACGGCTGCTGAACGCGTTGATCGAGCCGTCGGTACGTACCGTGCAGGTCTTCCGGTAACTTGAGCCGTTCATCTTCGGGGACTTCCCCGAGCAGAGTGTCGAGTTCGGCGTCAACTGCGGCGTCACTACCGAGGACTCGTGCGACGGTGTCGCGCACGCTGTTCCGATATTGCTTCTGTGTCAGCCGCCGCAACGGGACGGCAGCCGAGGTGGCGCTGGGGTCACATTCGAAAGTCGTAGGAGCGATAGCCGGGTTGGCTGCCGGTGGCGGCGAAGCCGTGGACGCCGGCTCGGAAACGCCGCTGCCTTCGGGTTCGGTCGTTTCTCCAACCGTTTCCGCGGAGGGTGAGTTGCTCGGGTCCGTCGGACTGGGACCGGTGTCGCCATTCGAGTTTGCCGACGGTTGCGTCTCACCCCATGGCTGTTCCGTTTCTGGCGTGACCGCGCCGCTGCAGCCCCAAAGCCCAAGCACAACCGGCACCCCACAGCCCCACCGAGCGGATTTCGCCATTCGCGCCGTCATGGCGAGTAGTACCCCGAGGACCCCGCAATACGGCCACGTGCCAAGTCGCTTTGTCCGGCTGCGGTTGCAGTTTTTCGCTGCCGGCGCAATGTAGCCCCCACCGTGAGCCGTGTGTCCATAGCCAACCGCCATATCAAGTGCGGGTCTCCAAACCCGAGACCCGCGACAACTGCACCTGGTGAGCGATCGAAAAGCGGTTGGCCAGTGCCGGGAAAAGACGACAGCCTCATCCCTACTGGGTATGCTTCGCTCCGTGTCGCGACCGGTGTTGAGATCTGCTCTAAGTGCCCCAGGTGCACACCTGGCACCGAGGGCAAGCGCCGTCGGTACCTCGCCCGGGGGGCGTGCCGCTATTGCGCTTGCGGAACGCGGCCAACGTCGGCACGGTGGGGTAGCACATGAATCCCCGTCACCCTCGCCGCCCGCGCGCAACTTCGGACGCAACGCGCCGTCCCAGGCCGACGGACACCTCGATGAGAACACCCGAGGATGCCGAACTCGAGGGTCCAGGCTTGATAGTGCGCACCGATCCGCTGCGCGCGCGGGTCGAGATGCTGACCAAGGAGCACGAACGGCTCCTGCGGGAGATCGCTAAGAAGCGTGCGCAATTGCAGTCGGCCGAGGATCTGTCTCGCGAGCTGTTCTCGACGCTGCTCGAGCGGACGACCCCGCTCCGCGAGCGGCTACGCCAGGCCCTGACGGACATCCAGCAACTTTTCGCCACGCTGCTCGGCCCCGAAAGCCCGCTCAGTCGCCGTGACAAGGCGAAGGTCCGCCGTGTCTACGACGACCTCGTGGTGGTCCTGGATCTGCCGTCGTTCAATGAGGAAAGGGAACTAGAAACGGAGCCGGAAGAGCAGCCGCGCGGTCACCACGGGCCGCGAGGTGGCTCCCACCGTGGCCAACGTCCCGACGCGTCGGGCGGCGGCTATTCGGCTGCTAAACCCAGTGAAAATAGCGCGTCTCTGAGAGCGCTCTTCAAGCGCCTGGCGGTAGCTTTCCATCCCGATCGAGTTCAAGACGAAAAGGCAAAAGCCGAGCGCACTTCGCTGATGAAGGACGTGACGAAGGCGTACGAGAGCGGAGATCTCGCGCGGCTGATGGAACTCGAACGTGCGCTGCTTTCGCGCTTACCCGTGAGCGATGAGCCCGGCGCTTTGGAGCGAAGGGCGAAGGAACTGGTGGCGGCCAATACGGAGCTGCGCCGACAGCAGCGCTCACTCACCGCGGCATTGAAGGAGCTGAACCTGGAGCTGCCCTTCGACGTGAACCTGAAAGCCGCGGACGCCAAAAAGCGAGCGGTGAGCGAGGTCGATACTTTGGTGGCGGACCTCGAACAAGAAGAGCGGCGTGTGACGACGCTGCGCGACTTCGTCCGTGACTTCGCCAACGGCCGCATGAGCATCGCCGACTTCCTCGCGGGTCCCCAATTGCCCGACGATGCTGTCTCTTCCGAGATGGCGCTGGGCGACGACTTGCTCCTCGATTTGATCGAAGACTTGCTGCAGGGCTCGCAGCGTCCGGCCCCGGGCCGCGGACGCAACCGCACTGCCAATCGCCGACATCGCGCCTGAGGGTCGTCGAGTTCTACGCCGTGGCGCAGCGGCGCAACACCCAGGAGTCGCCGTTGCAGGTTACGACAACGCGAGCTCGGGCTATATCCGCGCAGCAACGCGATACCGTCGAGTGCGCGTGAGCGAACTGATACATGCCTCGTTCGTTGGTCGACGTTGTTGCTTCAATTCCAGTCACCGGTAGGCCTACATGAGCCCACGGCATGTCGCGAAGGAAGCCCGGGCCACGTTGTCATTCCTGCTCTGTTTGTCATAGTTTCGAGGTGCCCGAGTTGGTTAACTCGTCACATCTACCACCCATGTACCCGCGGCCGCGCCAAGGAGCCGCGTGATTTGGCATCCATCAACGACTGGGTAACCCACGACGTCATGACTCTAAGTAGGAAGTACCTCCGTTGCGGCAACGGCATCGTGCTGTTGTCGCTTGGGCTTTTCACCGCATGCTCGAGCGCTCCGCAGGTCAAGGGGACCCAAGATCCGCCGCCCGAGCGGCCCGATTCGGGCCCCGTCTTCGTGGGAGATGGCGGCGGCGGGCTACCAACCGACATCGTCCCTGGCCTACCCACTGCGACACCGGGAAGCGATCCCTGTGACGCGCCCGATGCCGGGTGTGGCGAATACGAGCTCGACCCCGATGCTGGGCCGGCGTGTGGCGACGGTATAGTGAACGAGGGTGAACAGTGCGACGACGGCAACAGCAACCTAGGCGACGGTTGCTCTGGTTCGTGTCAGCTCGAGCCCAACTCCGAATGTGAGACGCCCGGCGAGCCCTGCAAGTCGACCATCGAGTGCGGCAATGGCAAAGTCGAGGCGGGCGAGGTGTGCGACGATGGCAACACGAATGGCGACGATGGCTGTTCGGAAGACTGTGCGGGTCAAGACCCGAACTACGATTGCTCGGAACCCGGCGAGTCGTGCCTCAACCTCTCGGTGTGCGGCGACGGCCGGGTCTACGGCGACGAATATTGCGATGACGAGGAGGCGCCCGGAGGCTGCAACGACGAGTGCACGGCCATCGAAGAGGGTTGGCAGTGTCTCCGTGCCGGTGAGCCATGCATCGAGCTTCCGGAGTGCGGCAACGGCATCATCGAATTGGGTGAACGCTGCGACGACGGCAATGTCGACGCGGCCGACGGCTGCGACGATGGTTGCCAAGTCGAGGACAACTTCTTGTGCCTGGACGAGGGCGAGCAATGCGTCGAAGAGGTGTGTGGTGACGGTACCCGCACTCCGAGTGAGGTGTGCGACGATGGCAACCCCGACAGCGGCGACGGCTGCTTCAACTGCGAGTTCGAGCCGGGTTGGGTGTGTTCCGCGAAGTCCGGTGTCTGTATCCCAATCTGCGGCGACGGCGTGATCATCAGCCCGGAGCAATGCGACGACAATGGTAAGATGTCGGGAGACGGCTGCAGCTCGGGTTGTACCGTCGAGGCTTTCTACGACTGCTCGAGCGGCGATTGCGAGCTGACGATCGCTTGCGGCAACGGGATTCTTGAAGGGTTCGAGCAGTGTGACGATGGTGACAACGAAGACGGTGACGGCTGCTCCGCCGACTGCTCGGATTGGGATCTGAACTACGACTGCAGTACGCCCGGTCAGGCGTGTACCCCCTTGGTCACGTGTGGCAACGGCATCATCGAAGGCTTCGAGCCGTGCGATGATCAAGGGGCGCCCAACGGCTGCCTCGACGACTGCTCGGCGATCGAAGAAGGCTGGGAATGCCTGCGACCAGGTGAGGCTTGCGTGCTCACGCCTCGCTGCGGCGACGGCAACCAGACGCGCGGCGAGCAGTGTGACGACGGCGACACCGATGTCGGCGACGGTTGCAACGCGACCTGCCAAATCGAAGCTGGCTGGTTGTGCGGCGTTTCGGGCTGCGTGCAAGAGGTCTGCGGCAACGGCGACCGCACGGAGAACGAACAGTGCGACGACGGCGACACTCAAGGTAACGACGGCTGCAGCGCCGACTGCACCGTCGAGAGCGGCTGGGTGTGCCCCCGCGAAGACGACGATTGCGTCCCGCGCTGCGGCGATGGAGTGAAGACGGGCCCGGAGCAGTGTGACGACGGCAACAGCGACTCGGACGATGGCTGCAGCGCTGGATGCTCCCGTGAACCTGGTTTCTTCTGTGAAGTCGAGGGCGAGCTCTGCGAGCAGTCCGAATGCGGCAATGGCGAAGTCGAAGCCGACGAAGGTTGCGATGACGACAACACGGTCGCGGGTGACGGTTGTGGACCGACGTGCCAGAACGAGCCGGTCTTCGAGCGCGACGAGAACAACGTCCCAGTTGCACAACTCGAGTGTGGCGACGGTTTGAAGACCACCGGCGAGGAATGTGACGATGGCAACACGCTCGACGGCGACGGCTGCAGCGCCGACTGCGACGAAGAAGACGGCTATACCTGCAACGAGATCCTCGATCTACCAGGCACCGTCCAAATGGCAGTCACCTACCGTGACTTCAAGACCGACGAGACGGCGCGCGGCCACATCGACTTCGAGAACAAGAACGAAACCGATCTGAACATCCCAGGTGCGCCGTGCACGACCGCCAACCAGGCCTCCTGCGGCAAGCTGGACTCAGAAGGTAAACCGGTGCGCGACAGCGGCACTCACAACACGATTGCAAGCGCTCACAGCTACAGCTTGTGGTACCGCGATACGGATAGCCAAAACGCGGTCGACATCAGCGTCGTGAACGACACGCCGCTCACCCTCACTCAGCAAGGCGGCGCGACCTCCGAAACCTACGCGTACAGCAGCACCGCGCACTTCCCGCTGAACGGACGCGGCTTTGGCAACGTCTGCACGAACGGCGAAGACTACGACAACGACTGTTGTGGCCAAGGCGGCTCTTGTCGCAACCGCAACTACCACTTCACGACGGAGCTGCGCTACTTCTTCCAATACCAGGGCGGAGAGACGCTCACGTTCCGCGGCGACGACGACGTTTGGGTGTTCATCAACGGCAAGCTCGCCGTGGACATCGGCGGCGTGCATTGCGCGAAGGCCGGCCGCGTAGTGCTCGGAGACGAAGACGGCGACTGCACCCTCCACAACTACACCGGCGCGGGCAACACCTGCAGCGATCCGGGGACGTTGACGACGTGTACCGAAGATGCGGACCCGGGTTACAGCACCACGGAAAAAGCAGATACGACTGACGGGCGCTTCGGCTTGACCAAGGGTGGCGTTTACGAAATCGTGCTGTTCCACGCGGAGCGTCACACCACGGCGTCCAACTTCAAGCTCACGCTCACCGGCTTCATCGCCCCGCGCTCTCACTGCAGCCCGACTTGTGGCGACGGCCAAACCGTGGGCGGCGAGGTGTGCGACGACGGCGCGGCCAACACGCCCCAGAACGCACCCGAATACGGCAAGTGCAACTACAACTGCACGGCGATCACCTTCTGCGGCGATGGTATCGAAAACGGCGACGAAGAGTGTGACAATGGCGCAAACGTCAGCACCTACGCCGCGGGCGGCAACGCGTGCGCCCCGGGCTGTGTCGACCCTCCCAACTGCGGCGACGGTGATCTGCAAACCGCATTCGAAGAGTGCGACGACGGCGCGTCCAACAACACTGGTGGCTACGACGGGTGCGAAGCGACCTGCGAATGGGGTCCTTACTGCGGCGACGGCAACACCGACAGCGGCAACGGCGAGACATGTGACAACGGAGCCCAGAATGGCGGTTACGGCAAGGCTTGCGGCTTCGATTGCCAAGCCGCGCCGCGCTGCGGAGACGGCGTGCGCAACGGCCCCGAGCAATGCGACGAAGGCGAGAACAACGAAGACCGCGACTACGGCGGCTGTAGCTCGACGTGCCGCTGGAACCCCAACTGCGGCGACCGCATCGTACAAACCGGTGAGGAATGTGACGACGGGCTCAACCTCGGAGGTTACGGCCGTTGCCAACCCGATTGCACGATGGGCCCGAGCTGCGGCGATGGCACGCTAGATACCGGCTTCGAGCTGTGCGACGAAGGTGCCAACAACAGCGCCGCGTACGACGGCTGCATGGTCGACTGTCAGCCCGGTCCGCGGTGCGGAGATGGCATCGAAAACGGGCCGGAAGAGTGTGACAACGGCGTCAACATCGACTTCTACACGACGGGCAGCAACGCCTGCACGAGCGACTGCACTACGCCCCCGTCGTGCGGTGACGGCGTCCGCCAAGCAGCGTTCGAAGAGTGTGACGACGGCGCGAACAACGACGGCAGCTACGGCGGTTGTAGCCCAACTTGTGAACTCGGCGCGTATTGCGGCGACGGCAACGTCGACGAAGAGGGCGGCGAAGTCTGCGACGAAGGTCTGCAGAACGGTGGTTACGGCAAGACCTGCGGCTTCGACTGCCAACCCGCACCGCGCTGCGGCGACGGCGAGCGCAACGGCAACGAACAGTGTGACCTCGGTGAAGAAGAGAACACCGGCGAATACGGAGGTTGCATGCCCGACTGCCGCAATGCACCGCGCTGCGGCGACGGCCAGGTCCAGACCAATCAAGGTGAGGCTTGCGACGACGGGATCAACGATGGCGGCTACGGCGAATGCGCGCCGGGGTGCGTAGTCGGCCCGCGCTGCGGTGACGGCCAAGTTCAAGCGGGCAAGGAACAGTGCGACGACGGCACCAACGACGGTGGCTACGGCGAGTGTTTCGCTGGCTGTCGAATCGGGGCGCGCTGCGGCGATGGCAAGGTCCAAGCCGATGCAGGTGAGACGTGCGACGACGGTAACACCAAGGACCGCGACGGCTGCAGCTCGACGTGCCGTAAGGAACGCCGCGAATCGACGCGCTGAGGCCGTCGGGGCCCGAAGGCTGGCCGCGAAGCGGCCAGCCTTCTTCGTTATCCGGCGTACTGTGGGGCGGGCTTTCGACGACGCTGGACGTTTTCTTGTCGCACCGCGGCAAGCGGGAGGGGGCCGCACAGAGAAACTGCGGCAGAGGAATTACGTTGGGTTCGGGCAACGTGAAACCGCGCCAGAGAGCGCCACCGCGGCGCGTCGCCACGAACGCTGGCAGGTGCACACCGACGCAGGCCAGCTTTCTGGGCGCGAGAACTGGTGCGTCCCACCAAGAATGGTGTCGAGGAAATAACACCCACAGAGTGAAAGGCCTTGCTACATGTCCGCCGCACTGCTACATAGGCCGCAACAGATTCCGCGCGGTGCCGTCTCCCTCCCTCCCCCTCCCTGACGGCGCCGCGCCCCTATTTTGTGCCCGCGTAAGGCGCGATTACACGCGACGACGCTGAGGTCACGAACCGAGCCGAACACTGCCGGTGGCATTATGCCACGGCTCGACGGACGTGCGTCCGCGCGGCGGGGTCTCCGCCTCGTTCAGGCTGCCGCGTTTGCGAGCGGTCGTGATAGCTCAACAGGTCGCGTCGCCGGGTCCCGTCGTCAACCGCAGCGGTTGGTTTATGGCAGATTCAACCAGGATGGTTGACGTCACGCGTTCAATCGAGCACGCTCCTGGCGTGTACGACGCGGCGAAACGCGAAGCGGCGGAAGTCATGCCATTGGGAGCGGTATTGGTCGTGATCGGAGATTTGGTGGGGTCGCGCTCCGTCGCCGACCGCAGCCGCTTGCAGGAGCGCTTCGCCAACGTGGTGGACAAGCTCAATTCGACACTGGAAGACGTGCGTTCGCCCTACACGGTCACTTTGGGGGACGAGTTTCAAGTCGTGTTGAGCAGCAGTCGTCGCTTGTTCGCCGATTTGACGTCCCTCGCTGCTGAGCTGCTCGGCCCACCTACGCTCGAGCAAAAGGACCCGTTGTCCACCGAGATTCGGTTCTCGATTGCAGTCGGTTCGCTGGCGACTCCCATCAACCCCAATCAGGCCATCGGCATGGATGGGCCAGCTTTCCACTCGGCGCGCTTAGGCATAGAGCAGTTGAAGCAAACTGGTGACAGATATGCCATCTGCGGGCTGGGCCAAACGGTGGACGAACTGTGCAACAGCATGTTCGCGTTGCTGTCTCACGAATTATCCGGCTGGAGCCCACGTCGCCATTGGGTGCTCGCGGAGCGCATGCGGCGCACCGAAGTCGCGACGATCGCCGAACGCGTGGGTGTCTCCCCGGCCGCCGTCTACAAGAACCTCACGCAGGGCGGTGTGGACGTCGTGTGCCGCAACTTCCTCGCTGTGGCAGACGCCATCCAGTCGCGGCTCGAAGGAACAAACGCCCAATGACTTACGTCGCGTACCTCAACTGGTTGATGTTGACGCGTTTGGTCACGGTATTCTGGCCCGGTAAGCTGGCGCCAGGCACGGTGGTCATCGCGACGCTGGCGCAACTCGTCGGGCTCGGCGTGTTTACGCCTAGCCTGGCCGTGGTTGGCGTCGGCTGTTGTGTGGTGGTGTTTCAATTGCCGCTGTTTGGCCGTATTCGGCATCGCGAGCTGGGACAATCGTCCGAGGCCGAGCCGCGCCTCTTGCCGCTGTTGGGAACGGCGCTCGCAGGCAGCTTTCTGTTTGGATCGATTGAGTTTGCCCCAGGCGTGGTCGACCTCGTGAGTTCCATGGCGCGAGCTTCGATCACGTTGCGAGGACTGAACGACAGTTCGTTCCACACCTTCAATACCGTTCTGTTTGGTTTGCTGCTGCTCACCAACGAGGTGAACGTGGTGATTCGGTGGCTGCTGCGTTTGGTGCAAAGGGAGCCCACGCCAGCGCTGCTCGGTAGCCAATCGGAGGCGACTGCTCGCAGCGCCCCGACCACGGCCGAAGCCGAAGCCGAATACAACGCCGGCAGGGTGATCGGGATCGTCGAACGCTATCTCATGTTCGGCGTGATCTTCTTCAGCGACAACTACGAAGCCTTGGCGTTCATTCTCGCTGCCAAAGGGTTCGCGCGATTCAAACAAATGGAGCAGCGCGCGTACGCGGAATACGTGCTGATCGGCACGCTGCTCTCGACGTTGAGCGCCATTGCCGTGGCCGAGCTGGTTCGTCACGTCTTGCAGTCGAAGCCGTGAGGCGTCGTTACATTGGTCGCGGCTGCGACCGTGTTGCGGCGCGCTCCGAAGGCATGCCGACGAGATCTGACGTTCTACCGCGCAGTCGGACCGCGACGTCGACCATTCGGCGCAACGACTCCCGCACCTCGGGCCAGCCGCGGGTCTTCAGTCCGCAATCGGGGTTGATCCACAAGTTCTCTTTGGGCAGCACTTCGAGTGCCTTCTGAACCACGAGTTCCAACTCGGCAGATTCGGGGATCCGCGGACTGTGGATGTCGTAGACACCGGGTCCGATTTCGGCGGCGTATCGGAAGGCGGCAAATGCGTCGAGTAACTCGAGATTCGAACGCGACGTCTCGATCGTGATCACGTCGGCGTCCATGTCCGCAATGGCCGAGATGATGTCGTTGAACTCGCTGTAACACATGTGCGTATGGATTTGAGTTTGGTCCGCGACGCCGGCCGCCGACAGCCGGAAGGCGCCAACGGCCCAGCTGAGATATGCACGCCAGTCCTCGTGACGGAGCGGCAAACCTTCGCGAAGCGCCGGTTCGTCGATTTGGATGATGCCAATCCCGGAGCGCTCCAAGTCCAAGACCTCGTCGCGAACGGCGAGCGCAATCTGCTGAGCGGTTCGAGAGCGCGGTTGGTCATCGCGCACGAAGCTCCATTGCAGGATGGTGACGGGCCCGGTGAGCATGCCCTTTACGGGCTTGTTCGTGAGTGACTGAGCGTAAGACGTCCACTCGGTGGTCATGGGGCGCGGACGCGCCACGTCGCCGAAGATGATCGGCGGTTTCACGCAGCGCGACCCGTAGCTCTGAACCCAACCGTAGTTGGTGAACACGAAGCCGTCGAGCTGTTCGCCAAAGTACTCCACCATGTCGTTGCGCTCGAACTCGCCGTGAACCAAAACGTCGAGGCCAATCTCCTCCTGAAACTGGACGCAGTCGCTGATGGCTTCCGCGATCTGGCGCGCGTATTCGCTTTGGCTCAGGTGGCCACTGCGCAAACGAGCTCGAAGTGAACGGACTTCCTTGGTTTGGGGGAACGAGCCGATCGTGGTCGTGGGAAACTGTGGCAGGTTGAAACGCGCCCGTTGTGCCACCTGGCGTTCTCGGAACGGAGCATGGCGGTCGTAGTCGCCCGGGGAGATCGACGCGCTGCGGGTCTGTACGTCCGGGCGGTGGATCTTCGAGCTGGTACGCCGGCTCGCCCACGCAAGGCGATTCGCCTCGAGCACGTCGCGGCGATCCTTGCCTTCGGCGAGGTCGCGCAAGGCGGCGACTTCGACGAGCTTTTCCTCCGCGAACGCGAGCCAGGATTTGACCTCCGGGTCCAGCTTCGTTTCATGGCGGAGTGTCGTGGGCACGTGGAGAAGTGAGCACGACGGCGCGAGCCACAACTCTCCGTCGGGTCGCGCGCTGCGCACCGAAGCGATGGTACGCAACGACGCGTCCATGTCGTTGATCCAAACGTTACGTCCGTCGACGATGCCCAAAGACAGGACCCGATCCGAAGGCAGCCGCTCGACGACTAGCTCCACCTCGTGCGGCGCCCGCACCGCGTCGATGTGCAGACCGTCACAGGCCAAATTGCACGTGAGGTCGAGGTTCTCGCGCAACTCCCCGAAGTAGCTCGCGACCATCAGTTGAAGGTGCGGAGCGACCTTCTTCAGGCGAGCGTAGGCTTCGACGAGCAACTCGCGCTCCTCCGGTGTGAGGTCGAGCGCCAGGATCGGCTCATCGAACTGAACCCATTGCGCGCCCCACTGAGACAAGCGCTTGAGCACCTCCATGTACACGGGGAGGACGCGCTCGAAGAGCGAAAACCGAGAGAAACGCGCGTCCACGCCGCGGCGCACCTTGCCCAGCCGCAAGTACGAGACGGGGCCGAGCAGAACGGGCTTGGCGCTGATCCCGAGCAAACCGGCTTCGTTGAAGTCCTTGATGATCTGCGATGACGAAAGCCCAAAGCTAGAGTCGGGGGAGAACTCGGGGACGATGTAGTGGTAGTTCGTGTCGAACCACTTGGTCATCTCGCTGGCCAGCGTCTGTGTGTCGCGGCCACAACAGCCGCCGGAGACGCCACGGGCTATCGCGAACTTGGTGTCCAACGTTGCTTCGGTTCCCCGCCAACCGAAGCGCTCCGGCACGTTGCCCAACATGCAGCTCGTGTCCAAAACGTGGTCGTAGAACGAAAAGTCGCCGCACGGCACCCAATCCATTCCCGTTTCCGCTTGCTTCCGCCAGTGACGTCGACGCAGTTCGCTTCCCACTTGCTCGAGCGCGTCGCGCGACGACTCCCCCTTCCAGTAAGCTTCGACCGCTAGTTTCAGCT
>CBINDO010000273.1:0-11435 GCA_966249405.1 uncultured bacterium
GTTTGTCTCGATACTGGAGCACGCGCCTGCACGGGCGCACTTGCCCAACCGCGAGACGACCGCCCGGCTTCGCGGACGCTCAGCTGCGTCGGCAAACCAGCGGCGCTTCGGTCGGACCTTCACCACGCGCGCGCCAGAGGTGGGCGGGAGCCGCGAACACGACGGGCAGGAGCTGGGCCCAACCCATGCTTGGAGGAGTCGCGAGCAATCCTGCCTCGCTGTACGGCGCGGGGAACGCCTGTTAAAGTGGTGGCGCTGCAGTACGCTGCGACGCACCGCAAGAAAGCGAAGCTCATGATACTCGAACAACTCAGCGTCGATCTTCCGACGTCGCGTGGCGACATGCGGACGTACATCTATCGCCCCAAGGTGGACACGTCTCACGGCGCGCGGCGCTTCCCTGGCGTGGTCCTCTACTCCGAGATCTTTCAGCTCACCGCGCCGATCAGTCGCATGGCGGCGATGTTGGCGGGCAACGGTTACGTCGTTGCCGTGCCCGAAGTGTATCACGAGCTCGAACCGGCGGGCACGGTGCTCGGTTACGACGCGGCCGGATCCGAAGCGGGCAATCGACACAAGACCGAAAAGCCGATCATAGCTTTCGACGAAGATGCACGCGTCGTGCTCGATCACTTGGAGTCGCGCGACGATTGCAACGGCAAGTTGTTGACCATGGGCGTTTGTCTCGGCGGTCACTTGGCGTTTCGTTGTGCGTTCGACCAGCGGGTGAAGGCCGCGGCTTGTTTTTACGCGACGGACCTCCACAAGGGGTCGCTCGGCAGCACCGGGGACGATAGCTTGGCTCGCGCCGCCGACATCTCCGGCGAGCTGCTCATGGCTTGGGGCCGACAAGACCCACACATCCCCGACGAAGGCCGGGCGCGCATCCAAGCGAAACTCGTCTCCACCGGTCGCAACTTCACGTGGCACGAGTTCAACGCCGCCCACGCGTTTTTGCGCGACGAAGGGCCACGCTACGACCCAGCGCTGGCCCTCGTTTCGTATCGTTTGGTGCTCGACTTATTTGCGCGCGCGTGACGTCTGCCGACGGCGCGCGCGCAGCGCCACGCCCACGACGCCGATCAAGGTGAGGAGGCGCGCAGACAACGGCGTAGACGTGCCGCGGGCATCGAACGCACAGGCGCCGGTGCTGCGCGGTCCGACTTGGTTCTGCGCGACGCCGTCGGCTTCGGCGTTGGTGCCGCTGCCGGGCGCAGAACCGTCGACCTGCGGTGGCGCATCACCGCGCGCTGCGATCTCGGCGTCGCGTTCCTCGACCAGGCCGGTAATGCTCACCTCCGGCGCACAGACACTCGCCGTGACGCTCTGACCGGCACTGTCGGAGATCGCAACTTGAAAGCAAGGTTCGTCTCCGCTTACCCGCATCACGACGTCCATGGGCTGGTCCGGTGCGACATCGAAGTACTGCGTCGCGAGCAACTTCCCGTTCGGCGGCCGTGACGCCTCGGCCGCCAAACCCGAGGGCGTGCTTCGGGTGAAGTCGACGACGCCACGGTAACCCGTGACCGCGTGACCACCAGTTACGGGCGGCACGTGGAGAACGGCGTTCACCACCGCGTATTTGCCGTTCGACTCGCACGGCTGGATCACACCACCGCCGCAAGGGACTACGCACTCGGGCGGGAACGAATCCTGCTCCGTCACTTCGAAGTCCACCGTGAGCGCGCCGTCGAACGCGAGTGCGGGCAACAGATCGGCACCAGTGGTAAACGAGAACGTGTATTCGTCCATCAACCCCGCTTCGTCGACGTAGGCGGTATCACCCGCCGCACCTGCACGCACGGTGACGTCGTAAGTCGTGTTCGGAGCGAGCGCTGCGTTGGGGGCCCACGTCAAGGCAGCACCCAGGCGCCCGAGCTGCCGGCCTTCCACGCCCGCTCCGTCGGGCCCTACCAACGAAACCGAGTGCAGCGCGAAGCCGCCCCCGGCGCCAACCAGACCCGCGTCCACACCGTGAAACACGAACCCCGTGTTGGGGGCGACGTCGATTTGGCCATCTGCCGGCACGGTCTCGCCGATGAACTGGACAGGACTCACTGCCGGCGAACAAGCCCACCCCGTCGCCGCGTGAGCCAGCCAGCCCCCACAACACGCCGCCAATAAACGTGTCCTAGTCACCCTTCGCATACACGCAGGTTAGCAGCCGTCAGGCCGGCGCTCGAAGGCAAACGACGCTTCAGTGTGCACCACCATCACCACCGTTCATCCGCTGCGCCACCACGCTCACCCCGTACCGCCTGCCGGTAACGACGTAACCTCGTCGGATCACCGAGCACCCATGGATCTCACTCGACGTCGCGACAGCACCGGAAACCCAGGTGGTAGTTGCGGTGGCTGTTCCAATCCTTGACGCGCGTCGTGTGCCAGCTCTTGGCGCGCCAGCGGCAATCGTCTGGGTGCGTCTCCTGACTCGAGAAGATGAACCAGCTGCCCTTCATCTCCGTCCAACCGCTGCCACCCGTGCTGGTGAGCTCCGAGGGGTTCAGCGGCAGGTTCATGTGCTCGGCAGCGTTGCCGTGTTGATCGTAGACGCCCAAGCTGCTCACGCACTCGGGGAAGGCGCCGGCAGGGTACGAACTCGTGCTGCAAGTGCTGAAGTCGAGCACCTCGCACTTGGGCTCCTTCTTTGCGCCCGTGCCACACAAGGCATGGTCGACGTGTTCTCCGTACGCCCAACGCACGTCGCGCGTGCGATTGTGTTCGTACTCGAGCCACAATCGTTGTTCGCGGCGCGGGCTGTGGGCGATCGACTTGGGCATGTGATCCCAGGGGTATTCCGCGTCGACGGACAACACTTCGCCCGCGCATGCCCCCTCCCACTCGTGCGCGTCGCACAGGCGCTTGCCGACTGCTTCACACAGCTGGGCGGCCTCCGTCGCGCGGACCCAAACCACCGGGTACTCGCAAGCGACGTTCGGGAACTCGTATTGGTCGATGCAAACCCGCGGCCTACCCTCGCTGGTCTCGATCGGCACCATGTTCGGAGCCTTGCACTCGGGGTCCCCCCCGCGCCATCGTCCGGCGCTGCGGCGCTGGCGGCACTCTGCCTTGGTCATCGCGGGTTTACTGACCTCGGGATTGCCGAAGCCCAACCATTCCGACTTGGCCATGATCGATCGGACCGCGTCTCGCTGCTCGGGCGTGAGCTGCATATCGTGAGACAATAGCTCGACCAAATACCGTTGCTGCTCTTCTATCGTCGCCGTGCGGGTCGCGTCGTACGTCTCTTGGAACGCGAGGCTACGCGGCGCGCTCGACGCGACCGTCGTGGGCACCGCGACAGCGGATGTGGTCGCGACTTCGGGGGCGGAAGCCGTGGTGACTCGGGCAGCACTTTCGGCGGCGATACTCGGCGCCTCTCGGTCCGTGCGCTCGCTCGCGGGCGAGGTGCGACACCCGACGACCGCCACCGTGAGCAGCACCCATTGGGGCTTGCTTTTGCTCACCTCTGGGCACCCGTTGGCGCTGGAACCCGCCCTCTCAGCGTTAACCAATTACCGCTATTCATGCACGAAGCCGAGCACGACGTGGCGCGTTGTCTCACACCGGCCAACACTGAACGTTCGAGTATCCGCACGTCAGATGTCCCATGGTCGAACAGGCGGATGTCAAGATCAGTGTTGGCGCAAAAAGAACGCCACTTTCGAACAACATCGAAGATTACAGGACTATTGCGCCCGTACAATTCGACCCCACAGGCCATTTGTTATGCAACTCCTCTTGCGCATTCGATGAGGTCGGCGCAGAGTCCCGGACTACATGCTTCGTACATTCCTCGGTACGCTGGGATCAGCCGCGGGTATTCTCTGGTATGCAAGCTCAGCAGCTTCTAGCGCGGCAGACCCCAACACAGCAACCCCGGGTGCAGGCGCTGCCCGCTGCCGCGGCCAGGAGTGCGAGGAGCTCCTACCGAGTGGCTACAAATTCGGGCCGGACGAAGACGTTTCACCCGGAAAGAAAACTTCCAGCGACATAAAATCCAAGGCGAAGAATCTGCTCGCCAAAATTGGCATCGGCAATCACGCCCCACGTTGGGTAGGGGCCGCTCCGGCGGACTTCACCCAGACCGAGCGCTCCGCCGACGAGCGTGGCGTTAACCCGTGTTGGTCACCGGACCCTGGGTTTGGCGACTACGGCGCGTGGGACTACAGCCCATCCATCGGTCAAATGTTGGTGCCTCAGAAGCTGGAGCTCGACGCCGACGGCAAGGTGCCGGTCATGTTCCACTTCCACGGCCACGAGCCGGCGCGCAAAGAGTGGGTGCAGGCGCTGGACAGCGCGGTGCTCGTAGCGTTGGATTTGGGGATCAACTCGGGACCTTACTTGCGCAAGTTCGAACGTCCGGAGACGTTCGAGGCGTTGGTTTCGAGCGTGGAAGACGCACTGGAGAAGCGCCTCGGCGAGAAGCTCTCGATCGGTAAGATCGGCGTGTCTTCCTGGAGCGCTGGTTACGGCGCCGTGCAACGCGTGCTCGAGAGCCCCATGGCCAGCCGAGTCGACACGGTGATCTTGCTCGATGGTCTGCACACGAGCTTCACGAACACCGAGGGCGCTCGCTTGACGATGGCCCCGTTCGTGCGGTTCGCCCAGCGCGCGGCTGCGGGTGAGACGTTCATGCACGTCAGCCATTCGTCGATCTTGCCGCCCGGTTACGCCTCGACGACCGAGACGGCCAACTACCTGATCTGGCAGCTCGGCGGGGAACCCGAAGAGCGTTCGGCGCGCTCGGACGACCCGATGGGCCTCAAGCTCATCCGCGGCTACGACAATGCCAACTTTCACGTCGAAGGTTACTCCGGCAACGGCAAGCTCGACCACTGCGCGCAGCTCGGCGTGTACCGCGAGGTACTCCGTGAGCACGTAGCCGAGCGTTGGGGTTTGTCGAAAGTAAACTGAGCGGGCGGGCAGCCGCGTAAGAATTGCGCTCGAGCCGCGTGACCGCGCAAGGTCGCGAGTTCGTGCAAGCTTGGCCGCCGAAACGTCGTCCCAAAGACGGTAAATGCGCGAGCGGTTGGCCCGCAGCTTGCGCTGCAGTGACGTTGGTCTTAGCTCTGGCGCGATGCAGCGTTCCTTATTGCCCCACGACCAAGTCCACCCCGCCATCCACGCCAAGGTGGCCAACTACCACCAGAAGGTGGTTGGTGAAGTCAAGCAGGCCATCCGCGAGCACGACGTCGTCATCGTCGGGATGAAGTTGAACCCGTTTCCCGGCAAAGCGCGGCGCCTCCTCGACGCCCAAGGCATCGCGTACAAGTACTTGGAGTGGGGTAGTTACTTCAGCCAATGGAAGCCGCGTTTGGCGATCAAGATGTGGTCGGGCTGGCCCACTTATCCCCAGATCTTCGTCAAGGGCACCTTGATTGGCGGCTTCACCGACTTGAAGCGGTTGCTCGACAGCGGTGAGTTCGCGCAACTGCTCTCAGCACCTCGCGCCGGGAGTTGACCGCGAGACGAGCGGCGTGCCCACCGCCACGGTGAGACGCCGCGCGAAACGAAGGCTCGGCTACTTCGGCGCGTGTGACGTGCCCGGGTTGCGCGCCGGCGTGCGTACAAGTGTAGCTGCCGTGGATTACTGGACGATGACTGCCGTCGCACGCGCTCCAACTCGCCGTGCTCGGGTCGCGGGATCGGCGCCCGCTCACGTCCTCGTCGCGCGTCCTCGTCGCGGGCAAAACGCAACGCTCGGGTCGCTGCTGGGTGCATCGGGTGTGACCGCGAGTGCTTGCGCCGTTCCCGCGTGAGGGCGCGGGCGTAGTTCACTTAACACAGCCACACCGAGTCGTGTCTGCCGTTGAAACAACGGCCAGGTTTGGCTGGGGCTCGAGAGGGAACTCGCGAGGGGAGGGAGCCGCAATGGGACTGGAATGGCGGGGCCCAACCAAAAGCGAAACACAAAAGGCGGGTTTGTTTACTCGAAGCATCGCCGCCACACGCCCGAAACATTCGACCCTGTAGGACACCATCATCCAGCCCACAAACCGGCTCCAAGCCCTCATTAACTGCGAAGGAACCGGCTGGTTTCTCCCCCTTGTTTCGTACCGAACAGGAGTCTTTGTATGCGTCAATGGTTCGTAGCCGCCAAAGCGGCGGTGCTGATGTCCCTTAGTTCTTGGCTACTCGCGCCAGCGACGGCCCTGGCCGATGCCCCTACTGACCTGGAGGCGCGGGTCAAAGACCTCGAAGCGTACGTGAACAACGTGGCGCCACCCTCGGGCACCCTGCTCGTCGGCCCCGGTCACAACGGCTGGATGATGGTTTGTGCGGCGCTCGTTCTGTTCATGACCATGCCAGGTCTCGCGCTGTTCTACGGCGGTTTGGTGCGCTCCAAGAACATCCTCAGCGTCATGGCGCAGTGTATGGGCTTGGCCGGGATCGTCACGCTGCTGTGGTGGGCTTTCGGCTACAGCGTTGCCTTCTCGAGCGGCAACCCGTTCTTCGGTGATATGTCGATGGCGCTGTTCGAAGGCGTCGACGCGGTTCCGAACTCGAACTACGGCGCTTGGGTTTCCGAGAACGTGTTCGCCATCTTCCAGCTGATGTTTGCGATCATCACGCCTGGTCTGATCGTGGGCGCCATCGCCGAACGCGCAAAGTTCGGCACGTTGATGGTGTTCCTGACCCTGTGGATGGTCGTCATCTACTTCCCGCTCGCTCACATGGTGTGGGGCGTAGACGGGTTCATGAACGGCGTCTGGAACAAGGACGCGAGCATCAAGGCCATCGACTTCGCTGGCGGTACCGTCGTTCACATGTCTTCGGGTTGGTCGGCACTCGTGTTGTGCCTCCTGGTTGGTAAGCGCAAAGGCTTGGGCGCAGCTCACATGCCGCCCCACAGCTTGGTGCTCACCATGATCGGCACGGGCATGCTCTGGGTTGGTTGGTACGGCTTCAACGCGGGTAGCGCGGTTGCTGCTGACGGCGTCGCCTCCGGCGCGTTCACCGCGACCACGCTCGCCGCCGCAATCGGTGGTCTCAGCTGGGCCGCCATCGAGTGGTTGACCCGTGGCAAGCCCACCGTCCTCGGCATGTGCTCGGGTATCGTCGGTGGTCTCGTCGTAGTGACGCCGGCTGCCGGCTTCATCAGCCCGACCTCGGCCGTCATCCTCGGTGTAGTCGCCGGCGTGGTTCCCTTCTACGCTTGCACCAAGCTCAAGAACGCTCTCAACTACGACGACGCGCTCGACACCTTCGGCGTGCACGGCGTCGGCGGCACCCTCGGCGCCCTGTTGACGGGCTTCTTCGCAGACCCGGCTTACAACGCCAACTTGAACCTCAACCTCGCTGACTACGTCGGCAGCAGCCTGTGGCTCGAGCAGGTGAAGGCTATTGGCTTCACGATGGTTTACAGCATCGTCGGCACCGTGGTGCTCTTCTACATCGCCAAGGCCGTCGGCCAGGGCTGGCGCCCCACGGCGGAGGACGAAGAGGTTGGTCTCGACCTCACCGACCACGGCGAGCGCGGTTACTCTCTGTAATCGACCCGTTGCCTACGCCGCATCGGCGGCAAATCGAGGGCGCGCTCCGCAAGGAGGGCGCCCTCGGCGCATTTGGACGGTCAGTTACTCGCGTTTCGCGCGTGTAAACAACCGGCCCGCCGTTAGCGATGCCTGCGATCCCACTGCAAGGGTGCGCAGCGTCTGGCGCCGTGAGGTAACCGATTGTTCTCAACGCTCACGATTGCGTGGCGCGTCGTTCTGAGGACGCAGCCAGCCGGAGCGCCAGAAGAAGATCAAGAAACCGAGGGCGGTACACGCCATCAAGCCCAACGCCATTGGGTAACCCGCGTACCAGCCGAGCTCCGGCATGTTCAGCGGCGACGCCGAGCGGTCGAAATTCATGCCGTACAAGCCCGCGATGAAGCTCAAGGGCATGAATATCGTCGCGATCAGGGTGAGCACGCGCATCGTCTCACCGGAGCGGTTGTTGACGATGGCGTGGTTGAGGTCCAGGAGGTTCGCGCTCAGTTCCCGGCACGCCTCTACCGCGTCGAGCAGCTGGGCGCAGTGGTCCTCGCAGTCTCGGAGGTAGAGCTGCGTGTCGGGGCTGATCAGGGCCTGCTCCTCGCCGATGAGCGCGTTGATCGCCTCGCGAGTGGCGGCCAGCGTGCGCCACATCAAGTGCAAGTCGCTGCGAATCGCGGGGATCTCGGTGATGACCTTGCTGGCGCGCTCGTCGAGCACGTCCTGTTCGAGTTTCTCGAGGCGCGCGTTCATTTGTTCGACCAGCGGGAAGTAGTGGTCCACGACGGCGTCGATGATGGCGTACGCGAGGTAGTCCGCGCCCTTGGTTCGTACTTTCCCACGCGCCTCCACCAGCCTCCGTCGCACCGGGTCGAGACAATCGCCCTCGCTCCCACCCTGAATCGTCGCGACGTAGTTTTCGCCGAACAGGATGCTCAACTGCTCCAGCGGCAGGCCTTCGACGCCCTTGGGCATGTGGACGACCAAGAAATTGTAGGTGCCGAAATCCTCCGTCTTGGGCCTCTGATGTAAACTCACGACGTCTTCGAGCGCCAAGGGGTGCCAACCAAACTCGGCGCCGAGGGCTTTCAGCAGCGCGGCGTCCACCACGCCATCCACGTTGATCCAGACCTTCTTGCCGGACTTACGCAGCGGGGCGATGTCCTCGACGCAATCGAGCGCGACGTCGCGGCAACCCTCCGCGTCGTAGACGAGCGCCGTGGCGCGCACCGGCGTGGTTGGGCGCGTCTCGACGGGCAGCGAGCCCGGGGAGCCGCCCAGCTCCTTGCGTTTGGGCACGCGAATGCGATGACGTCCGGTTTGCGTGGCGCTGCTCTTGCGTGTCCTGACCATGGTTCACCTCGTAGGGTTCGGCGACGATGTTGCTCGAAGCGGCCGCCGATGCGAAGTTTTCGGGTCGCCAAGCCCCGAACGAGAGCCCCCGCCGCCGTATTCGCGACTGCCACGAATAGTTGTCGTCGCGGGACAACGAGCCCCACGCGAGCCACGAGATACTTGCACTGTCGTCACAGAGTTACGCCCGAGCGGCACGTTGCCACAACGCGGCCACATGAAAAAAGTGCCTTGTTTTGTGGGCTCGGAACATACGGAACGGTGCTCGGCCGCATAGCCGAGTGGGCTGGGGTGTTTTGTTGGTGCCAGCACCTTTTCATACCCAAAACCGCGGCTCGGGTTGGCTACACCTCGCGCGCGCTCCTCTCAACCCCGAGTGCAATTGCTCTATGCTCCAACAATACGTAAGCAAGGTTGTCGCGTACCCCAAAGCGGTGATCGCGGCAGTGGCCCTCGTTACGGTGGCGCTGGTCCTGGCCCTGGTGGTGCGACGCATCCCGTTCTCCATCGACCTGGACGCCCAGATCCCGCCCCATCACCCCGTCGTCATGGTGAGTAAACGCGCCGAGAAAATGTTCGGCGGCAAGTACACGACCATCATCGGCGTGTACATCAAAGATGGCGCTGAGGGCACCGTTTACACTCCGGAGATCCTCGGCAAGGTCGAGCGCATCACGAAGGAGCTCGAGCAGTTCCCGGGCGTCAAACCCGGCAGCGTGCTGTCGCTGACGGCGAAACAAATCAAGGACATCGACCTGTCCGACAGCAGCGCGCCGAAGCCCCTGTTCACCGCCGTCCCACAGACGCCCGAGGAGATGGAGGCGTTCAAGACGCGGGTCAAACGCAACAGCACTTTCACGAGCTTGCTAGTGAGCGACGACGGTCGCTCCACCGCAGTGTTCATGGACTTCGCGGACTTCGGCCAAGGTGGCCAACCCCACGAGGTGTTCGAGAAAATCGAAGCCATCGTCGACAAGGAGCGCGGAGGCGAAAACGCCAACTTCGAGATCGCGCCGGCAGGTGCGCCGTCGGTGATGTATTGGCTGCGCATCTACACCAAACGTGTGGCGGTGCTGCTGCTCGTAGCGCTGGCGATGATCGGCTACCTGCATTACCGCGCGTTCCGCACGCTGCAGGGCATGATCGTGCCGCTGGTCACCGCGGTGATGGGTGTGCTCTGGGCGCTCGGGTTGATGGCGATCATTCGCGCGCCGATGGACCCTTGGAACGTCATGACGCCAGTGTTGTTGCTCGCGATCGGCGCCGGCCACTCGGTGCAGATCCTCAAGCGTTATTACGAAGAGTACAACCGCATCCGCGCCGAACACCCCGAACAAACGCCGCAACAGCACAACGACGCCGCGGTCGTCGCGGCTACCGTCAAGGTCGGTCGCGTGATGTTGGCGGCGGGCACAATCGCGTCGCTGAGCTTCTTCTCGCTGCGCCTGTTCGATATTCCGTCGATTCAAAGCTTCGGCTTGTGCACGGGTTTCGGCATCGTCGCGGCGTTGATCGTCGAGATGACGTTCATCCCCGCGATGCGCGTGTTGATGAAGCCGCCCAGCGCGAAGGAAACCGAACAAGAACAGAGCCCCGAGTTCTTCGACGTGTGGCTCGAGAAGTTCGCGGACGTCGTTCGCGCCAAGAAGGAAGGCCCGGTCTTGTGGGCGTTCATCGGGGTGATCGTCGTAGCAGCCATCGGCGCGACGCGCCTCGACGTAGGCAACAGCCTCGGCGAGCAGTTCTTCGAAGCCAACGGCCCCGTCCACGGCTTCCGCATGGCCGACAGCCGCCTCTCCGGCACGCGCGTGATCCAGGTGTTGATCGAGGGCGAAGAAGCGGGCGCCCTCAAAGACCCGGTCGTGCTCGCCAAGATGCAGCAGCTATCGGAGGTCATCAAACAGCAGCCGCTGCCCGTGGGTAAGGTCGTCTCTTTCGTCGACGTGATGCAGCAGCTCGCCGCATTCGCGATGGAAGATCCGAACGCCAAGTTGCCGGAGACGCCGGAGCAGGTGGCTCAGATCTGGGAGCTCTTCCAGCCTTCCGACGACGAGATTAGCCGCATGGTCGACACCAAGAGCGACTTCAGAAACGGCGTGATCACGGCGTACATCAAGACCGACGACTTCCGTCAGATGGACAAGATGCGCCACAACGTCCAGAGCGAAGCCGACAAGCTGTTCGCTGGCACCAAGGTAAAAGCCGCCGTGGGTGGCGGTGTAACGAACGCGATCGCTCTCAACGAGACGATGGTGAAAGCCAAGACCAACAACCTGCTCCAGATTTCGGCGCTGGTCGTCCTCATCACGGCCATCCTGATGCGTTCGATCATGGCCGGCTTCTTGGTGTTGCTGCCGTTGGCAACCTCCGCGTTGGTAAACCTCGGGTTGATGGGCTGGACCGGCATCTTGCTGTCGATGGGTACGGCGGCCATCTCCGCGATGGCGATCGGTATCGGCGCCGACTACGCGGTGTATTTCCTGTTTCGGGTGCGAGAGGAGTACCAGCGCTCGGGCGATCTGCGCGAGGCCACGGCTTCGGCGCTGCTGACCTCCGGTAAAGCGATCGCGTACGTCGCCACGGCCGTCGCAGGCGGTTACC
>CBINDO010000274.1:0-11424 GCA_966249405.1 uncultured bacterium
ACGACACCCAGTGCCGGGATTCCGACTCCGACGGCTGTGACGATTGCTCCGTCGTGCACACCGGTGGCGGCAGCACCTCCAACGATGGCGCAGACACGGACAACGACGGCATCTGTGACGTGACCGACGACAGCGACGGCGACGGCGTCTTGGACGGCACGGATACCAACCCCACCGACGACACCCTCTGCCGCGACGTCGACGCGGACTCCTGCGACGATTGTTCCGTCGTCCACACCGGCGGCGGCAGCACCTCCAACGATGGCGCAGACCAAAACAGCGACGGACAATGCGACGCCTCGGACGACTCCGATGGCGACGGCGTGACCGACGACACTGACGTCGACGTCGACGACGACACCCAGTGCCGCGACGTCGATACTGACGGCTGCGACGATTGCTCCGTCGTCCACACCGGCGGCGGCGACCCCGACGACGATGGCGCGGACGCCGACGATGACGGCGAGTGCGACCTCTCCGACGACTCCGATGGGGACGGCGTGACCGACGCCTTGGATTCGGAACGCAACGATTCGAGCGAGTGCCGCGATACCGACTCCGACGGCTGCGACGATTGTGCGGTCGTCCACACCGGCGGCGGCGATCCCGACGACGACGGCGCGGATGCCGACTCCGACGGCGAGTGCGACCTCTCCGACGACTCCGACGGCGACGGCGTCGTCGACGCGACGGATCTCGCCATCAACGACTCCAGCATCTGCCGCGACACCGATTTCGACACCTGTGACGACTGCGCGGTGGTTCACACCGGCGGTGGCGATCCCAACGACGATGGTCTGGACAGTGACGACGACGGCGTTTGCAACGCGGGTGAAGGCGCCGACCTCGACGGTGACGGCACGGCCGACGTGGACGACGCGGACGTCGACGGCGACGGTATCCCCAACGATCTCGAAGGCATCGTCGACACGGACGACGATGGATTGCCCAACGCGCGCGATCTCGACTCGGACGGAGACGGCTTGCTCGATACCGTCGAGGCGGGCTTCGCGGACCTCGACGCCGACGGCGACGGACGTTTGGATGACGCCGTCGATGCGGACGACGACGGGCTACCCGCCGTGGTCGACGATGATGACGACGACGACGAGGTGACGGCGATCTCTCGAACGCTCGCGAACACCGATACGATCGACGAACCCGACTTGCTCGACCTCGACTCGGATGACGATGGTATCGTCGACGCGACCGAAGGTCACGACCACGACGCCAACGGCGTGCCCGACGTCGTGGGCAGTGGTGACGACGTCGACACCGACGGTCTCGACGATGCCTACGCAACTTGGCGCGACGAAAACCCGAGCGCCACTCTGCCGGATCGCGATGACGACGACGTCCCGGATTACCGCGACGCGGACGACGACGAGGACGGACTAGACACCGTGGTCGAGTGCGACAACCCGAGCGTCACTTGTCCCGACGCAGACAACGACTCCGTCCCGGACTACCTGGACGCCGTCAACGACCTGCCCGAAACTGGCCCCGAGACGACGTTCGTCGAAACGTCGGCTGCGACGAGCGACCCCGTGGAGACAACGGTCGCCGAGACCTCGGCTCCCGTCGAAACGACGGTCGGCGAGACGTCTACGCCGCCGACTCCCGATACGACGGTCGATACGACGCTACCCGACGATACGTCGACGCCAGTGGTGGCCACGGGCGAACCGCTGACTTCGGCGCCCACCAGCGAACCCGCGCCCACCAGCGAACCCGCGCCCACCAGTGAACCCGCACCCACCAGTGAGCCCATGCCCACCAGTGAGCCCATGCCCACCAGTGAGCCCATGCCCACCAGTGAGCCCACGGCAACTTCTGAGACACTGGCGGACACGACCGTAGTCGAGACGAGCGCTGCTGCGGACGCCGGAAGTGAACCCGACGCCGCGACGCCGGAACCGGTTTGCGACGACCCCGAAGACGAAGCGTGCCCCGACTCCGATGGCGACGGCATCGTCGACCTGATCGAATGCCCGCCCTCGGCCCAAGGCGATTGCCCCGATACGGATCGTGACGGCAAGCCAGACTACCGCGACGCCGACGACGATGGCGACGGCATCCCGACCAAAGTCGAACGCAAGCGCGGCGACACGGACAACGACGGCATCCTCGATTATCTCGACACCGACGACGACAACGACGGGAAGCCGACCTCGGATGAGCTCGAATCCATCGACCTCGATCGCGACGGCGTGCCCGACGCCCTCGATCCCGACGAAGTTGGATTCTCCGGCGGCGCGGGCTGCTCGATGTCGCACCAATCCGGTGCCCGCGACGGCAACCTCGTATGGCTCGCTTTTGCAGCGGCGATGAGCGTAGTCGGGGTAACGCGCCGCCGGCGGCGTCTCACCGCGAGCAAAGTCGCGGCGGCTACCGCAGTGGCGGCGTCGGTGTGCGTCGCGGGGATCTTCCAGTCGAGTCCGGCCACGGCTCAAACCACCGTGGTCAGCCCGTTCCAGCTCAATCGTTACCGTCCGGCGCCCGCCGCCAACGACGGCTTTGCGGCCAACCGCGCCACGGTGCTTGGCGCTGGCAACTGGAGCGCCGGACTGCAGTTCGACTACTCGAAAGACCCGCTGGTCATCGAATCCCCGCCGGGGGATGCCGCCAACGAGCTCTACTCCGTGGTCGGCACCTCGCTGGTAGGTACGCTGGGCGGTGCCATCGGCTTGGGTGAACGCTTCACCGGGTTTGTGATGCTGCCCTTCAATCTCGCCCTGAGCGGGGAGCAGGTCAACGGCCTGCCGACCGCGGACGGCGCGACGCTCGCGAACCCGATCTTGGGCGGACGCGTGTTGATGGCCGGCGTGAACACTCGGTCGCACCTCGCGTTCCAGCTCGGGGTCGAGCTGCCCGCAGCCTCGGCGATCTCCGACACTCAGTCCTTCGTGGGCTCCAAGGGCGTCACCTTCTCGCCGCAACTGATCGGCGACGTCGAGACCGACTCGTTGATCTGGTCGCTCAGTGTCGGAGCCCGCATCACGACGGCGCAGGCCGAACTCCTCGATCTCACGCTCGGCAACGAGGGAACGGCGGTGCTCGGCGCCGCGCTCCCCATCGGCGACGTCGCGAGCGTTCACGCCGAGGTCATCGGCAGCACGTTCTTGGACGACGCCTTCGCACGCGCGAGCACGTCGGTTGAGGGCCTGCTCGGTGCCCGGCTGACACCGGTGGATGGTTTCCGCTTGGGTGCCGCAGTTGGCTCTGGGTTTACGCGTGGCATCGGCGAACCCGACGTGCGCGCGATCGTTTCGGCGAGCGTGTTCTCGACGACCAAACCCGTCGAACCACCTCCGCCTCCGCCTCCGCTAGCGCCCACGCCGGTAGATACGGACGGCGACGGCATCTCCGACGCGACGGACGCGTGCGCGACGGAAGCCGAAGACGTCGACAACTTCGAAGATACCAACGGTTGTCCGGAGGCCGACAACGATCGCGACGGCATCATCGACCCCTCCGACACTTGTCCGCTCCAACCCGAAGACGTTGACACCTTCGAAGACAACGACGGTTGCCCCGATCCCGACAACGACGCGGACGGCATCTTGGACGCCGACGACAAGTGCCCGCACCAGCCCGGCACTCCCGCCCTCGGTGGCTGCGCCATCGCCGACGCGGACAAAGACGGCATCGCCGATGCCGAAGACACGTGTCCGAACGAACCCGGCGTGCCCGAATACAAAGGCTGCCGTGAGAAGCCGATGGTTCAAATCTCTGGGGAACGCGTCGAACTGATGGAGCGCGTGTTCTTCGAGACCAACAAGGACGTGATCCTGCCCGTTTCGTTCCCGCTCCTCGAGAAGGTGGCGGAGGTGCTGAAGAGCCATCCCGACCTCACCAAGATCGTCGTGGAAGGTCACACCGACGACATCGGTCCCGACAAGAAGAACCTCGGTCTGTCCCAGAAGCGCGCCGAAGCGGTGGTGAAATTCCTGATTGAGCACGGCATCGTCGCGACGCGTTTGGAGGCCAAAGGTTTTGGCGAGACACAACCCATCGCCGACAACAAGACCGAAGAGGGCCGCGCCACCAACCGTCGCGTCGAGTTCCGCATCCAACGGCAGTGACGCGCCCGGCTCCGAACCTGGAACCCTCACCCCGGACGCGACTGCGCTCCGGGGCACGGAACTGTCTCACCCAAACGAACCCCGGCAGCAGCCACAACGACGCAGGCCGGGTTCATGCTCAATCCCGGTTTTGGGTTGGGCCCAGCACCGTGAGACATTTTACGGCTCCCGCCCACCACTCGCCGTCGCGTAACCTGGCGGCGCAACGCCACGGTGTTGGGGCCCCGGGGGAACCGATTCCAAATCGGTGCGCCGCAGCGCGTCACCGTCTGGAGCTCGGCTAGCACTGGGCGCCACGTGTGCGGAACCTGCACCAACGCGCCCTGAAAACCTGCTCCAAACAGGCAAAAACGCGTATGCGTCGAAATCGATTAATTGGTCCAACAAAGTGGGCGACCGCGCCCGTGGGCTGCGAATGCAGGCCCACACGGGTACGAACGGACGAACCGGTCCCACACGGCCTGTAGTTTTGCACCTTAGAAAGAGTCGTCGCATCGTCGATCGGCACCCTGCGTTTTCCGACGGTCACACGTGGGGTGATGGCGTGCTAAGTCGCAGCCATGAGACGCGTTTCAGTCGACTTTTCGAGCACACCGCCGTCCGCCCAACGGCAGTTCATGTTGGCATTGGTTTGCGCAGTGAGCGCCGCTACGGGTTGTGGCGACACTAACGAGCCCGACGGCACCTTCGGCAATTCGACGAGTTCGGTATCGAGCACGTCAACGCCGCCGGTCACCCCCACCACCCCGGCGCCTGTAACGCCTCCGGTAACCCCGCCGAGCGTCAATCCGCCGGTCAATCCTCCGACGCCGCCGGTAACGCCCCCGGTAACCCCGCCGCCGGTCACACCGCCGGTAACGCCTCCGGTAACCCCGCCCACCGTTAACCCACCGTCGCCTCCACCGCCGGCAACCACGACCATGCCGACGACCTCGTCGGACGACACGAGCAGTGAGACAAGTTCCGCTGCGACGTCCGAAGAGCCGACGTCCGAGCCCCCGGTTTCCGGCGAACCCGATCCGAGCGCCGGTTGCGGCAAAGCCAATCCGCAGACGGGCAGCTCGGGCCAACCGCTCAACGCCTCCAATCACCAGTACTACGTGAAGTTGCCGCAGGGCTACGACGCGAACAAGCCGTACAAGGTGATGATCATGTTCAACCCGACGGGTAATGACATCAACTGGGCGGAAGGCGCGGCGGGGTACGAGCAGGCTGCTGGGGATGGAATCCGTGTCTACCCACACATGTCGAACAAGAACAACGGCTGGCAGCCCAACGAAACGTCGTTCTTCCAGGGCCTCTACGACGCAATTACGAGTAACTTCTGCGTCGACAAGAACGCCATCTTTGCCGGCGGCGAAAGCTCGGGCGGTGAATTCGCGGCGTTCCTCGGTTGCGAATACGGCGATATCTTGCGCGGTGTCGCGCCGGGGGCCCCCAAGATGACGAGCTGGAACAATGGCCAGCATCAATGTAAGGGCAACCCAACCGCCATCGTGATCTGGAGCCCGCGCGACAACGTTCTCACGCAGCCTGCAGGTGAATGGTTCCGCGACTACTACAAGGACATGAACACTTGCGGTGACGCGTCACAACCCGTGGAAGGTTTCACGGACGCGCTCTCGAACTGCAAGAAGTACGATGGTTGCGTGGAAGGCGGAGACGTCTACTACTGTGAGCACAACGATCCAGAGTACAGCAACACGTACCACGGCTGGCCTCACTTTGCGGCCAAGATGACCTGGCAGGTGTTTTCGGCGCTGTGAGTTGAACCCCAAGGGGCCTGCTCCGCTTGCCGATAGCGGGGCAGGCTCCGCGTTCTTGGGGACTACTTTCGAGGCCGCGGCTCGGGACCGTGTCGACGGTTTGCCGAATTCCCACGTGGTGGTGAAACGAGACACGTGGTGAAACGTGGTCGGCAATTGCTTGCCGATTGGGCTGGCCAGGCCCTAGACTCCGCCGTCAATGTCAGCAAAAGCAAGCGCGGGGTCTCTTGGTTTTCGCAACAAATCTTGCGGGGTGATGGCGGTGGCACTCGGCGTGCTGGGCTGCCGGGACTACACGTGCGTCGATACGGCAACTTGCACTTATCCAGCCGACGCAGCGGCTTTGGCGGACTCCGGCGACGCGGGTTCGTTCTCTGGAGCGGACGCATCGGGCACCACGTCGATCGCCCCCGAGGTCGGGAGCTCTCTGCGCGGGGAGGATGCGAGCCGGGAAAACGAGGCCGACGCCTCTGAAGCTCCAAGTCCCGAATCCGACGGGGAGCCAGCGCCCGCCGTCACCAGTGGTTCGGGGTCGGTTTCCGATAGTACGGCATCGGGTACGACGCAAACACCGACCGTCGATGCGACGTCCCCCGCCACGACGGATGCTGAGGTCTCTGCGCCCACGGGCGACGTTGTGCCAGATGCACATTCCTCTGTGGGAACTGCATCCTCCCAGAGCGAAGTCGCACCCCCGACCCCTACAACGGACGCCCCACCAGCATCTTCGGACACGAGTGACGTGGTCGAAGGTGGCCCAGAGCCCAGTGCAGGATGCGGCAAAGCCAATCCTCAGACGGGCAGTTCGGGCCAGCCGCTGAACGTCTCTAATCACCAGTACTACGTGAAGTTGCCCACGAGCTACGATCCGAACAACCCGTACAAGGTGATGATCATGTTCAACCCCACGGGCAACGACATCAATTGGGCCGAGACTGCGGCGGGTTACGAACAGGCCGCGGCGGATGCAATCCGCGTTTACCCCCACATGGCGAACAAGAACAATGGCTGGCAAGCAAGCGAGACATCGTTCTTTCAGGGATTGTACGACGCCATCACTAACAACTTCTGCGTCGACAAGAACGCCGTTTTCGCTGGCGGGGAGAGTTCGGGCGGCGAGTTCGCAGCATTCCTCGGCTGTGAATACGGCGACCTCCTACGCGGCGTCGCTCCAGGGGCGCCCAAGTTGACTGCGTGGAACAACACTCAACATGAGTGCAAGGGGCACCCCGTCGCGATCGTAATCTGGAGCCCCAACGACACGGTTCTGTCTCAGCCCGCCGGGCCTACTTTCCGGGACTACTACGCCGCAATGAACGAGTGCGAGGAGACATCGAGGGCCGTCGAGGGCTTTACGGATCCGCTCTCGAATTGTGAGCAGTTCGACGGCTGTCTCGCCGGCAGCGAGGTGTACTTCTGCGAACACAACGACCCTGAGTACTCCAACACTTACCACGGGTGGCCACGATTCGCGGCGAGCATGACTTGGCAGACCTTCTCGGCGTTGTGATGGTGTGCCGCTGACGCGGGTTCACGGTGCGTCTAGACGTGCCCACCCATTCCGTCGCGAAGGAAGGCGTCAGTGCCACAGGCACACTCGCCAATGGCAGTGCCGCACACGACCTGCCTTCAGGGCTGATCGGCGCCTGGATAACCGGCGTTCGCGGGGCGCGAGTGGCCGTCGAAATCAAGTAGCGGATCACCCGAAGCGCGGACAGCAATAGTCGGTATGGCCACCTTCCCGGCTGCGCTCAGGTGGAGGTCACCACTACTTGCTGCGGTAAACCACGTAGAGCTGTATGCCGGAATCTTGGTACCGTACCCCGTCTGGTCTACAGCATTCGTGACGAGGGTGAACGCCTCTGAGCAGTCCGTGTACTCATCTGCAATGGAACTACCGTTTAGGTTGCTCGCAAGGATGCTGTTCGCGATGCGTCCCCCACTATTGCCGACCGAGCAGTTGATCGCCCGGTCGTTACCGATGACGGTCGTATAGCGGACGTCCGCTACCCCGCCGGAGAAAGCGCCGAGACCATTCGTCCCATACCCAGAGATGGCTGGTCCGATCATCGAGTTTTCGACGAAGATGCTTCCCCCGTAGTAGGCACCTACGCCGTTCGTGTAGTTGTAAACGGACATTCGCCGGAGGTGGCACTCACCGCTGCTGATCAAAGCGTTGTACTCGTCTCGAATCTGGCTGTCGTCTATCCACACGACCGCGCCAGTGCCAACGCTTAGGCCCGTATGGTCGCCAGAGCTGTTTCGAATCTGTACCTTGGATACATACAGTGTTTGCCCAGCGGAAAGGAATCCGACGCGGGCGTCCCCGGGAGGGGAGATGTTGTCGACGAGCACAACCCCCGCCTGCCCAATGATGGCGGTCTCCCCCTTGGGCCCCAGTGTGCTCGTCATCGTGTACGTGCCCGCGCTCAACTTTATTACCGCCTCGCCGTTGGCCGTGGTTGCGTTGACGGCGTTGAGCAACGTCGCTGCGCTGTTCACGTTCACGACCGTGTTCGCGGCGAAACACGTGCCCTTTTTGGGCCCGGCGAGGTGACACGCGGTGGTCGGACACTGACTGTGTTCCGTACAAGCTTGGCAGCCGAGTCCGGCTACACAAACTGGGGTATTGCCGCTACATGCCGTGTCCGTCCAAGCGCCGTTGGTACACTGACTCACCGTCGTGGAGTTCGTGCACGTCGGCGCGGCGCCGCTCTCGCACTCGCACCGCCCCTTGCTCGCGCTGCAAACGGGCGTGTTGCCACCGCACGTCGCCTTGAGCGAGAAGTCACGACATCCACGGGCATCCGCGGTGCACTCGTTCAACTGGCTCCCGCTGCAGCTATAGCTGCCGCTGGTGCACTTGTCGTCGCAAACGAAACACGCGCTGCTCGACGCACAGGTCCCGGTGGAACAAGCCGAAGCGGCGCTCCAATCGAGGCAGCCGTTGGCGTCAGCTTCGCAAGTCCGCAGCTGGCCACTTTGGCAGCTGGTATTCCCTTCTGCGGAGCAGCTGTTGTCGCAGACCAAACACGCCGTTGCCGAGCTGCAGACCCCAGTATCACAGGAAGCGGGGTTCGACCAATCGAGACAGCCGAGGTCGTCGGCGACGCAGGTCCGGAGGCTTCCTCCGCTGCAGCTCGTCTCACCCGCCGAACACTTGTCATCACAGACCACGCACGAAGTTGCGGTTGCACACGTCGGGGGGTCACAGGCAACCGGGGAGCCCCAATCCCAGCAGCCCTTCGCATCCTCTTGGCAGCGCTCTAGCTCGCCCCCTGTGCAGCGCGCTTCCCCAGCCCCGCACTTATCGTCGCAGACGAAGCAATCGGCGTCGTCGGCGCACTCCGAGCTCGCGCAAAGGTGGGGCGCTGACCAAACGTTGCAACCGCTGGCCCCCACCTCGCAGGTCTGCTGGCTGCCGTCGACGCAGACGGTGTTGCCGAGCTGGCAGAGGTCTGTGCACTGGGAGCAGCTGGTCGCGTCTGCGCATGCCCCGTCTACGCATGCTCTCGGTTCACTCCACACCCAACAGCCGTTGGTCAACTCGCAAACGGTCTGTGCTCCTTCGGTGCAACTTGCTTCACCGACCGAACACTCGTCGCAACTCGAGGTTGGGGACGTGGTGGATGTCCCCAGAGGTTCGGAGCTCGCGGGAGCTGGCTGAGGCGTGACGGGGGTGGACACCGTCGGCGGCGTGGTGGAGGCTGGTGTACTCGTGGTCTCGAACCCCGACGCCTCGCTGAATGGACCCGTCTGCGAACTGCTATCGCTCGAAGACACCCCTCCTTCCAGCGAGTCCTGCGGGCAACTGGCTGTGTCGAGGCAGGTGTAGTCGCGGCAGCCAAGGCTGACGCCGCTCGCAGCTGCGCAGAGGGGCAAGTAGAAGAGGCGCCAGCGGTTCAGTAGGTGTCTGGGATTCATGGGCTCGGTCGACCTAGTTCGACGACGGGTCTACCAGAAGTCAGACCATGCGACCATTGACTCACTCGTCGTTCACGTTGGTTGGAACGCACCGTCGGGGAAAGCGGTGGAAAGTGGCGGCAGGAACCCGCTTGATACGGTGATTGCGAGTTTTCTCCTGTAGTTAGGGCCAGAAACACATTGTCATGGACATACGCCTCTCCGGGGCCAGAGCCCTGTGCACGGCGGTGCAACGCCAAACAGGTCACCGATGCCCAAACACAGCCACGCGGGGCTTTGTCCAAAAAGCACGAGCCTGAGTTGGTCGGGGGAACGATGGTCAACCCCCCACGTCGTCGCAGATGCGCCTGGCAACGCTCGTGACGGCGGGGCTTGCCGTCGCGCGGAGCTGTAAAACGAGCGCCGGCGTGAGCTCGAAGTGGTATCGCGCATGGTACCGCGCGCTCTTCGACGCGACATCCGGCGCGGCTCGCCGTTGGCATTGGCGAACGGAAGGTCGATGGTGCTCTCGCCTGCAATTTGCTCGCGTTTACACGCGACGTGCCGAACGCTGCCAAGGTGGCTTCCGGCAGTGGTCCTTTCGAGATCCGTTCTCCAACTCACGTTTACCCAGCACATCCATACGGCGCTTGATCTCGACGAGCCCCAGCTCCAACTCCACGTGCATGCGTTCGATCGCCATCACACGCACCAGTTGGCTCCGTGTATATCGCCGCCGCCGTACCGCGCCGTTGGATGGGAGCAATCAAGTCGCAAGCGAAGTAGTCGCGCGGGCGTCGCACGGACATGTCGCCGATGCGTGACAACTCCGCGATGATCCAGCCGTCTTTGGGCGCTGAGCTTTGGTTCTGGAGCGTTTCGTCCGCGACGTGCTCACTGTGAGTGCCTTCTGACCAAGGTCGTTGCTCCCAACTGCGTATGCCGCAACCGAGCGGGTGGCCCGCCCCGTACATACAGGCAGCGAGCCTGGTGGGCGGGTTACCCGTCGTTGTACATCCGCTTCGCGTCTGTACGTGACGGTTACTGAGCACTCGTACATACATTTAGTGTAAGTACGTAGCCGACTTAGTGCCCCGTACGCTCATTGCATGCCTGTACGTGGGCGGGTCGCCCTGCCCGTACAGGCATTGAATGGCTAGCAAGGTAAGCAGTGATGCTCCCTAAAAGCCATTGATTGGCTGTACGCGAACCTCGACGTTTTCCTCCAGACGGTGCGAGCCACCGAGAAGATTGCTTAGCTCGGAAGGACCAAGCCGACGCGAACGTCACCCACGCCCACCGCGGTGAAGCGGTCATTTGTGATGGGTGTTGCCTCGCCATTCGGACTGCGCCCCAGGCAGATGCGGCGGGCACCAGGTTCGCCGAGACCAAGAGGCACCGGCATAACTCCTACGCGAGCGGTCGCACTCCTACGGCGCGCAGGAGAAATAACAACGTCCCCAGCAACCGCCCCGTCGTGTGATACGAACAAGGAGTCATGCCGGGGAAAGTGACAGCAAACAAGATGGACGTGGTGACCAAAAAGTCCGGTCATCAGGTCACCGGAATGGCCGTGAGCGTGTGTCTGACGCCCGCAGCGCCCAGCCCACTGCCAATCCCCTACCCACTCATGGGGACGACGTCCGAAGGCATCGGCGACGGGACACTGC
>CBINDO010000275.1:0-11420 GCA_966249405.1 uncultured bacterium
TGGGCGCGCTTGAAGTCGCCCGTCTCGAGGGTCAACTCGCCGAGACCTTTGAGTACCGCGACGTTGCCTGGCTCGATTCGGAAGGCCTTGTCCAGCTCGGCGATCGCCTTCTCCAGTTGGTTTTGGGCGCGATAAGCCGCCGCCAAACGACGGTGCACGTCGGCCAGCTCCCGGCTGCGCCGTCCGCCAAAAGACTCCACGACGCGCTCGAGTGCTGCCACGGCGTCGTTGGCGCGGCCTGCCGCCGTGTACGCGTCGCACAACAACAACAGCAGAGCGCGGTCTTCCGGCGCCAGCTTTGAGGCTGCTTCGAGCAGCTCGGCGGCGCGTTCCGAGTCCGAACCAGGGCCCAAGTAGAGTTCGGCAGCCTGCCTCAGCAACTTGACCTGTTCGGCAGGCTGGTCGCTGTGTTCTGCGTCGACGACCATTACCTCGGCGAGTTTGCCGTGGTTGTTCGTAGCGCGGTAAAGGCGCTTGAGCTCCTCGCGCACCGTGGGCTCCACCGGGTCCACGAGGAAGGCCTGTTCGAGGGCAGCGGCGGCGGACTCTTGATCGCCCAGCGCCTGATAGATGCCCGCAAGCCGGCGCGCCAACGCGACCTTGTCCTCACCTTCGCTCTGGTCCACCAGGCGAGCCAACGTCTCGGCCGCCAACTCGCGCTGGCCTTGACTCTCTTGCAGTTTGCTCATCGACAGCAAAGCGTCGCGTCGTGACGGATCGCGCGAGAGCACCTCTTCCAGGACGCTCATCGCCTTTGCCGGTTCGCCGAGCTTTTCCTCGTAGAGGGCGGCCAACCGCAGCTCGCAGCGAGTCTGCTCTTCGACCAAACCTTGATCGGCGTAGGCGCCGATCCGTTCGGACAAGAGCTCTGCCAAGTCTTCGAAGCGAGCCTGCGCTTCGTAGAGTCGGGTCAGCTCGAGTACGGCGCCGACGTGGTTGGGTTGATCTTCGACCAGCCCTCGCAACAGCTCGATGGCCGCGTCGACGTCGCCCAACTTGGACGCGCGCAGTTCGGCGAGTTCCAGGCGCAGTTCGGTTTGGGTGGCCGAGTTCTCCTCGATGTCGACCAGGCGCTCGAGCAACGCGGCAAGCTCCGCGTGTTTGGACTGTTGTCCGTAAAGTTCACGCAGCGCGGCGGCGGCCGCGGAGTCCATCGGGTCGTCCTCGAACAGCCGCTCGTAGTGACCGATGGCATCCAACGGTTTGCCGAGTTGCTCTCGGGCAAGACGCGCCGCTTGGTGTCGCAGGGCGGCGGCCTCACCACCGTCCAACGCCACTTCCATGCGTCGCTCGAGCAACTTGTAGACCTCGGCATGGTCGCCCGCCTCTTCGCGCAACCGCGACAGCTCGCCGAGTGCCCACGCGTGCTGGTCCTGACGCTCCAAGAGTTCGCGCACGATCTGCTCTGCCAAGTCCACGTTGGGGACCGACAACGCGAGCTCTTCGGCTTTGCGATAGAAGTCCTCACTGGTCACGTCGTCGGACGCGATGCGCGCGCGTCGACGTAAGGTCTCGGCGCGAGCCAGCTCCTGACCGGGACGGGCTTGCAGACCATCCAGACGAGCGAGGAGCTCGTCGGCTTCGTCGTCTGCCGTTCCCGGCGCCGACAATTCACGCAACAACACGGCCTCGGCTGCGTTGGAGTCGTGAGCCTTGTCGGCGTACCAACCCGCCAAACGCAAGGTGAGCTCTTGGCTCGCGCTCGGCGTCAGCCCACGCTGCGTTTGGAGCGCAGTGTTCAACGCTTCCGCCGCCGCGGCCCAATCGCCGGAGATGGCCGCCAACCTCTCGACCTCGTCCACCAAGTCGGCGTCCTCGGGGTTCTCGACCAGACCCTGCTGCAAAACGCGTTGGGCGCCGCTCGGATTGCCGAGCTCTTGCTCGAGCACCCCCGCTAACGCTTTGCGCATCTCCTGACGCTCGTCCGGCGAATCGGCGAACTCGACTCGCTTCTCGTACAATGCCGCGAGCGCATCGGTGAGGCCGCGAGCGCGATACACCCCTTCGAGCACTTCACTCGCTTCTTCGAACAGATCGCGTTGCCCGATCAGTTGCTCGAGTTCGGTCCTTGCCCCGTCGTGCATGGGGTTGAGTTCCAGGGCAGCGCGCAACGACGCCAACGCCTGGCCACCTTCGTTGAAGTGACGCAACTGGATTCCGGCAAGCCGGGCATGCAACTCCGCGCGTTGTTCGTCGGTGTCGACGACCATGGTGCGACGCTCCACGACGTCGGCGAGCTGCGTCCAATTGGACGTCGCTGCGTACAAACCGTCGAGGGCTTCGAGCAAGTCCGGCTCGTCGCCGACGAGCTCGATCGCTCGGGTGAACGCGTCGATGGCGCGTTTGGGGTCGTTCAGTTGGTCACGAGCGATGGCTCCGAGCCTCGCCAACAACCCCTTGCCGACGTCGGCATCGAACGTCGTTTGAGCGCGCTCCGCGAGCGCCGTGGCGTACGCGGAGTAGTCCCCCGTCGCGGCGCACAACGTTTCGATGTCTCGATGCAGCTCCTCGTCGTCCGGAACGTCCGCGATCGCGCGCAGCAATGCGCCGAGCGCCGCACGGCGGTCGTTGAGCTGGTTCTCGTGTACGGCCGCAATCGCCCGCAACGTGGCGGCGCGAACTGTGGAGTCCGACTCCACGGAGAGGCGCATCTCGAGCGCCTTGGCGCGCTCGGCGTGGGACTCGGAGGCGACCAACGCCGGTATCAAGATGGCGGCTGCAGCTTCACGAAGCTCCTCGTGCTCCTCGCCGATCTTGAAGACTTTGGCCCGCACCTCACGGTTGTCGGGGCTCTGCTCCAGGACCAGATGGTACATCTCGAGAGCCTCTGCAAAGCTGTCCATCTGACCCGACAACAGGTCGCCCATCTCCGACCGCAGCTGCAGCCGCTCGGCACCGTTCTCGGAAAGCTCGGCTCGCAGTCGTAGGTTATCGAGCAGTTCTGGCCATTGCTTCTGCGATCGGTACAACCGATCGAGTCGAGTCAAGACCTCGACGTCATCGGCCTTTTGACCCAACGCTTGATTGTACAAGTCAATCGTGCGCTCGATGTCTCGGAAGCGCTCTTCGGTGACCTCCGCCGCTTTGACCAGCAACTCGAAGCTTGCCTCGTTCTCGTCGGGTTCGTTGAGTTCGACGCGGCGCTCGTACAGTTCGACGAGACGGCCCGGGTTGTCCTGCTCTTCGTAGAGGCCAATCAGACAATCCACGGTGAATCCAGAATTGGGATCGAACTGCAGAGCGTTCTCGTAGGCGGTCACGGCGTCGGCAGGGCGGCCCAACATGTCCCGCCTGCCCTCGCCCACGCGACGCCACAAGCTGGCTCGCTCTTCATCGTCGAACACGAGCTCGGCCTTGGCCATCAACACGAGGTCCAGCGTCTGCCAATCGCTCAACAACGTCGCCAGCGCCTCCATACGCTCGAGCGGTTCGAGCTGGGTCGGGTCGAGCTGACGCACCTGATCGTAGGCGGTCAGCGCCGCACGGGGATCGTTGCGGGGACCATCGTGCACCTGCGCGAGCCGTAGCCAAACGTCGACGGCTTGTTGCGGCGGGTTGAACTCGACGCCCGGCTCAACGGGATTGACGCCGAGCACCTCACCATAAACTTGGGCCACGTCATCCCACGCACCGGTGGCGTCGGCGAGACGCTCCAACTCGGCGCGCACCTCCTCGTCGTCCGGATCGACGCGCACCGCGGCAGCCAAGACTCGGAGCGCCTGAGGCGCGTCCTTGGCGCGATGCTCCCAAAGCGCCGCCGTTTCACGCAGCACGAGGACGCGGTCGCCAGGCAACTCGGCCAACGCCAACCTGTCGGCGTTGAGCTCGATGGTCGCCCGCCAGTCGTCGGTCAGCTCGTAAATGGGCCGCAATACCTCGACGACGCGTTCACGCAACGCCGGCAACTGGCGCAGTTGGTTCAACTCAGCCAGGGCATCACGGTTGCGAGGGTCGACGCGGACCACCTCTTCGAGCTGCTCCAGCGCTCGGGCAGGGTCGCAGAGCTCGTTCTTGCAGAGCTTGGACAGCGCGAGCCGGAAAGCGATCATCTGCGCGTCTTCGATCGCCGAGTTCGCCCGTCGGCTCACGAGTTCGTACAGGTCTTCGTAGCGCTCGGTGTCGTAGTAGAGCCGGCTCAGGTTATCCATCGCCAACGAGTCGTCAGCATCGAAGCGCAGCGCCTCGGTGTATACTTCGATGGCTCCCTCCTTGTCGTCGAGCCGTTCCGCGAGCAACTCACCCAAGGTGTGCAGCAACAACACCCTGTCGTCCGGGTCGAGGCGGTATTCCAGCGCGGTGCGGTAGAGCTCGACTCGCTCTTTGGGTCGGTCGGTTCGCTGCAGGATGGCATCGATAGCGGCAAACAACTGGACATTGTCCTGCTCGAAGGCGAATGCACGCCGGTAGAACCGCAGAGCCAGCTCGGGCTGATCGAGCTCGTCGAAGAGTTGTCCGGTACGCAGGCTCAACGCAGCCGTAGAGGGGTCCTTCTCATCCACGCGCTCCAGTTCGGTCTTGTAGATCTGAGCCAGGCGCAGCTTGGCGTCCCCAACCTTGGCGAGACGCTCGAGCTCTCCAATCGTCTCCTCGTCGGTCAGATCGTCCCGGAGCAGCTGGGCCATGATGTCCAAGGCGCCGACGTAGTCTTCCTTCTGTTCTTCAGATAGCTGCGCGAGCCGCGACAGCAGCTCGCGACGCTCGAGGGAGTAACTCTGCTCGAGCTGGGCGCGAATGGCGGCCATCACCTTGTCGTAGTCACCACGCGACAAGTAAATGGGTTCTAGGATCATCGCGGCCCGTGCGTGTTGTTCAGGACCTCCGCTGGGCTCTTGCATCAGGCGCTCGAGCTCCGACATGGCTTCCGGGAACGCGGGTTCGGCAGCCAGCGCGGACTCGAGCTCTTCGAAGGCGCGAGGCATGTCCTTGAGCTTGCCCGACGCGACCCGAGACATCTGGACGTGGAGGCTCGCCGCTTGTTGCGGCTTGCTCTCGAGCTCGCGGCCGAAAAGTTCGAGCTGCCGTTCGTAGCGCCGCTCTTGATCGTAGAGGCGATGCAGCGCCGCGACCGCGCCGCCGTCCATCTCCAAGTCGAGCACCGATTCGTACACCTCAATCGCCGCGCTCGGCCGCCTCAACTTGTCTTCGAGGACGACCGCCTTCTGCAGCATCAGCGCCTTGCGGTCGGCGTCAGAGGGTGCGATGTCGGCGCGTTGAGTGAGCACGTCGAGCAGCGGCTCGAATTGGTCCGTCGAAGCGTACGCGCGCTCGAGCGCCAAAAGAGCTTCTGCCGAATCGGGCCTGACGCCTACGGCGCGTTTGAAATAGTCGAGCGCCGTGGACTCGTCACCGAGTTCATCACGCGACAGCACGGCCACGCGGTACAGCAGGCTGTACTGGACGTCGCCGTCGAAGACGTCATCGACGATGCGCCGATAGAGCTCGACCTGCTCACGCCGACGACCCGTGGCCGCAGCCAACCGCTCCAAACGCGAGGTCCAAGGACCGAGTTCGACGTGCCCGACACCCTCTTCGATGGCACGGACGCATAGATCGAAGGCCTGCGACGAGTCCTGCAGGCGGTCCTCGGCGAGCCCAACGGCCGAGTCCAGCACCTGCACGCGCTCGACCGGATCCTCTTCGACCTCCACCAGGACGCGGTAGACGCGGAGCAGATCGGCGGGCGCGTTGGTCCGCTCGTACACCGACACGAGCACGCCGGCCGCCTCGCGGCGCAGCACGAAGTCCTCGCTCTTGAGTAGCTCGTTCAACGCTGCCTGCGCCCCCAGGTGCGAAGGCGCTTGGTCGGCCACTTGACGGTAAACGTCGAGCGCGCCGTTGGCGTTGTTCAACTTTTCACGCCGCAAGTTACCAAGCTTGACCTGGACGGTCTGACGCGTCGCCGCGTCGTCTGCGAGCTCCAACTGCTCGAGATAGCAGTCCTCGAGGTCCTCGAACCGACCTTCCTCGGTGAGCAACGAAGCCAGAACTTCCAGCGTCGTCATGTCGGGTCCAAACGCTTGATGCACGGCGCGGTATGCCTCGATGGCCGCCTTCGGATCGGCGAGCTTGTCACGATGCAATACGGCCAGACGCACCATCACCTGCTTGCGTTCCTCCGGCGCTGCGACGAGCTCGGCTTCGCGTTCGAGAATCGACGCTAGCTCCTTGTATTGCTCGGTCATCGAGTAGAGGCGGTCCAGCGCCGTCAGGCTGGTCAGGTCTTCGGAGGATTCCTCCAAGCGCGCGCGCCAAGCCGCGATGGCGGCGTCTCGATCTCCCATCCGCTCTTCACACAGGGACGCGATACGCTCGAGGAGCTCCAAGCGCCGCTCGGTGTCGTGCTCATGACGCAGTTCGAGGCGAAGGACGTCCACGAGGAGCGCCGTCTCACCACGTTGCCCGTAGATTCGCTGCAGCGCCTTGGCCGCCGGCAACACGAGCTCCGCGTCGTTGGGGTCGAGCTCGATCACGCGACGGTAGACGCTGGCAGCGCGCTCCTTGTCGTCGAGGATCGTCTCGCGGATCTCACCGACGGTCATCAACAAGTCACCGCGCAGCCGTTGATCGCTCGCCGCGCCCGCGGCGGCATCCAGGACATCGGCAACCTTGGCTTGTTGGCCCAGGCGCTCACCCACTTCGCTGAGCTTGCGACGCGCAGCTTCGTCCTCGGGACGGCGAGGAACGTAGTCGGCGAGCACCGTGAGCGCCCCCGCGTCGTCCTTGAGCCGATCGTATCGCAGGTCTGCGAGCCGCTCCAAGAGCGCCGTCTCGACCTCGGGCTCGGCTCCCTCGTGGGCGCGCAATGCAACGAGTTGTGCGTCGAGTACCCGCACCAGCTCACGGGGCTCGTCGCGGTGTTCGTAGACGCGCTCCAAGATTTCGGACGCGCGTCGCTTCAAGCTGCCAATCGTCAAGATGCGCTCGGCGAGTTCCCGCGCCCGACCATTGTTGACATCCGACGTGAGCACCTCCTCGACGTGCTGCAAGGCGCGTTCCGGTTGGTGCAGCTCGTCGAGGTACAGCGCCGAAGCCCGCAGCCGCAGCAAGGTGGCCTCGTCCCCCGTCGCCAACTCCAAACGGCGATCCAAGAGTTGGGACAGCTTGTCGTACTGCTGGTGACGAGTGTACAGGCGGTCGAGGGCGCGCAACGCCACCTCGTTGTTGGCGTCGAGCGTGAGCATGCGCTCGTAATAGGCTTGCGCCCCGCGCGAGTCGTCCATGAACTCCTCGCACACCATCGCCACCTCTCCCAGCGTCTCGAGCTGGGATTCGGCATCCGACTGGCTCGCCAGCGTCTGATCGTACAACGCGCGCAGCTCACCCCAACGTTGATTGCTGGTCAGGATGTGCTTGAGCCGGGTAAACGCTTCGACGTCGGTCGGATCGGCGGCCAGCACTTGCTCCAGGTACGGCGTGGCACCCACCGGATCACCAAGCTGCACCTCGTGCAGGGTGGCGGCGCGTTGACACAGCGCCTTGCGGAGCTCTGGGCTCAGCTCGCCGCGCAGGACGTCGCGGTAACCTTCGGCCAGCTCCGCGCCGCGGCCGGCACGCGCCGACAACGCCGACGCATGCTCCCACAACGACATCTGGTCGGGGAAGTCGCGGAGCGCTTTGAGCATGAGCTCGAAAGCGGCGTTGAAAGAGTCGAGCTCTTCGAAGACCTGAATGCCGCGGCGATACAGTGCGAGGCGCTTGTCGGGCTCCTCCTCGACGCTCAGCAACACGCCGAGCGCGTCGGCCTCTTTGCGTCGCTCCTGACGCCCATGATAAACGCTGGCCAACGCGCTCGCCGCGTCGCGTTTGGTTGACTCCACTTGCACCAGACGCTGCAGCACCTCGACGGCACGCTGTGGGAAGGTACCCGTCCCAGCCATGCCGGTGAGTGCCGCCAATGCCGATTGTAGCGCCGCTTCGGGCTGGTCCAGGCGGTACAACAACGTCTCGGCGAGTTCTTCCTCCAGCCGCGCCCGCTCTTCGCCTTCCAGGAGGTCCCGGTGTTGTCTCATCACCGAGACGGCCTCTTCCGCTTGACCTTCGGCCAGCACCAGGCGCGTCAATTGCGTCAGCGCTTCACGATCGGTCGGCTCGAGTTCGAGGATGCGGCTGTACAACGCCGAAGCTCTCTCCGGCGCTTCGAAGTTGTCCTCTTCGATGCGCGCCCACTCGTGGAGGAGCAGCAGCTGAACTTCGGTGTCCGAGTGGCTGATGCGAAGGTCCATCAACCAACGCAAGTTGTCGCGGTCGCCGGTAACCCGTAGCAACCGATTGAGGTGCTCCACGGCCACTGCATCCGACGGATCGGACGACACCAGCCGGCGCAATACAGCCTGTGCTTCCGGCAACTTACCCAGTCGTTCTTCGAGTAGGTTCGCAACCTCGAGCTCGAGGTCGCGAACCTCCGGGCTCTCTTGTGGAGCGGTCGACGTCGCAGCCGCCGCCTTCTTCTTGCCGCGCCCCTTCTCCGGCTTCGGCGCTGGCGCCTGTCGCAGGCTATTCACGCGTTCACTCAACGCAGCAACCATGGGCTCCCAGTTGTTCGCGTCGGCACACGCCTGTTCGAGCAATCGCCGGGCCTCTGGGTGGGTCGGCGCACTGTCCCAGGCGCGGCGCGCGAACTGTAGCGCCGAGTCACGATCGTTGAGTCGCTTACCCGTGGTGTCGATCAGTTTGCCGTAGATGCCGAGCGCCGTGTCGACGTCTTTGGTGTCCTGCAGCACCAGCTCGTACAATGCCGGCAGACGCGCCCACTTCTCGTCGGCTTCGTACAGTGGAACGAGCGCGCGAGCCGCCCGTGCGTCGAGCGGATCGGCACTCAAAATGCGTTCATAGCTACGAAACGCGCGCTCCGGGTTACCAATGTGTTGCTCGTATACCGCCGCCGCTCGGTAGCTCAGATCCACCTTCGTGCGGATGTTGGTGGCCTTGTCTGCGGCGCTGCTCAGTACCTCCGCCAAGCCTTCGAAATCACCTTGCGACGCGTAAAGCTCTGACAGTCCATCGTAGTCTTCGCCCTCGAGCAAGTGGTCACGGAGGACGCGCATTGCCCGCGAGTGCTTCGGCTCGATCTCGAGCACGCGCTTCCAGGCCGACATTGCCAACTTGGCGTCGTTGAGGTGTTCCGCGTAGAGAACGCCCAACTTCTGGAGCAGAGCCACCTGGTTTTTGGTTTCTTTCTCGGAAGCAACGCGCTGCTCCAAGACGGAAGCGAGCACTGCGTAGTCCCGCGACCGCTCGGCGTGCTTCTCTAGGGCGTCCATGATCGCGCCGTTGCCGGGCTCGAGCTGGAGAATCTGCTGATAAAGGGCTGCCGCTTCGGGCGCTTTCTTGAGGCGTTCGGCGGCGAGCGCTGCCATCTCCTTCATCACGACGACGCGCGCGGCGCCCTCGAGGCTCGGCAACTGCATCTCGTACAGGTTGTAGAGCTCGGCCCAAGCCCTACGCTTCTTGTAAAGCTGCGTCAGTGTATCGCAGGCCTCACGATCGCGCGGTGCGACTTTGAGCAGGTCTTCGAACGCTTGAGTCGCGTTCTGCACGTTCGAAAATTGCTCGAGCCAACGGCGCCCCGCCGACCGTAGGAGCTCGGCCTTTTCGGCGTCGTCCTGGGTGAGCAATGCCAATCGCTGCTGATTGGCGAGCAAGTCGCGAAAGCGACCGAGCTTCTCGTAGAGGCCAATCAGCTCTCGCACCACGTCGGCGTTGGCGTCATCCAGCGCCAACAACTGGTTGAGCGCGGAGACCAACGAAGTGTCGTTGGGAAGGTGGTCTCTGTAAACCCCGGCCACCTCCTTGAGAATCGAGATCTTGCGGTCTTTGTCTCCAGCGTCGGCACGCTCGAGCTCGTGCCGCAACATGTCGACGAGCTGAGGATACCCCTGAGTCTTGCGGTAGAGAGCCTTGAGTGACTCACCGACCTCGCGATTGCCCGGATCCTGGCGCAACAGAGCACTGTACTGCTCGATGGCCTTTTGGGCGTCCTGTTGCGACTCGGCGAGTTTTGCGATCTCTTTGGTGATGCCCTGCTTGTCGGCACCTTCGGGCAGCACCTTTTGGGCCCCCTGCAACACCGCGAGCAACAGGCCCTCATCGCCCGTCTCTTTGGCAAAGTCGCGATAGAAGGACAGCATCGCGCCGTTGGCGGGCTCGAGTTCACGAATGCGTTGAAACCACGGCGCCGCGTCGGACAACGCGTTGCGCTTCTTGTAGTGCAACATCGCGATCTGCAACATGTCCCCCAAGCGGTCTGGTCGTCCTTGACCGGCCGCGCCTAGATCGCGCTCGTACAACGCGACGAGCTTGGTCCAGTTCTCCGACTGCGAGTAGTACTCGGACAGCGCCTCTTTCGCTTCGGGGTGAGACGGGTCTACCTCCAGCGCCATCTCGTAGGCAGCTGCCGCGCCCACGGCGTCGCCGAGCCGGTGGCGTTGAAGCCGCGCGAGGCGGATGGCTGCCGCGAGCCTCGACGATTCTTCGGCGCCGTAGCTTGCCCAACGCTCGAGGACCGTCGCCAGAGGCGCCCACTCACCTCGTTTGCGATAGATCAACTCGAGCATCTTGAGCACGAGCGCGTTCTTCGGGTCGGCGGCGGAGGCTTCTGCGAGCAAGCCGAGCACTCGTGTCTCATCGAGTTCGTCGCCCGCGAAGCGCCACTCCATTTCGGCGACCCGCATCAACATCGACGCTTTGTAAAGGTCGTCGGTGGCGTTAGCGGCCTCGCCGGCGTAGGCTTCCACGCGCTCTTTCCACTGAGCCTGACGCTCCTGGGATTCGGCGAGCGCCACGCTCGCGAGTTCATCGTCAGGATGTTGGGCCAGCACGTCGTCGTAAACCCGGTTCGCGGAACCTTCGTCCAACAGCTCGTGCGAGAAGACTCTGGCGAGCTCCATGCGTAGCAACACGGCGTCGTCGTCGCTGGCGACCTGCAGCTCTAGGTTGAGCAAGCGAACGACGGCGTACCATTCACCACGCCGTTCGTGTCCAGCGCGTGCCGCGGCCAACAGCTTGGCAACTTCTGGCCGCCCCTCACCACTCGCTCTCGCGGCGGCGCAAGCTTCGGTCAGCTTCGTCCATGCTTCCGATGCGTCTGCATCGTGTTGTAGTTCTCCAAGCGCCGCGCGGATCGTGTCGAAATCCATTCCCTTACCTCAACGTCGGGGAGCGGAAAATCGCTCCCTTCGCGGCCAGACTACGCCGCTGACTTCGCCCTTACAAGGGTTGTAAGATGGCGAATCTTCATACGTTTCTTGCGCACCTTTGAATCAGGTTCGGGGTTCGATCCGGTGAAGGAAGAAAGGTCCTCATCAATCTGAGCCATCAACTCGCCGCTGACCGGAAGGTCATTTTCCACGCCAAAATCCGCCCCCAAACCGGGATCGGCGCCGGGATGCTCCCGACCAGTCGCCCGCTGCGGAGGGTCGCGG
>CBINDO010000276.1:0-11343 GCA_966249405.1 uncultured bacterium
GCCAACCCAGCGACTTGGGTCTCTACCTGCGGAGCCTCTGTTTCGGCGCGTGGCCCACTCGACCTTCGTTCCGCGCCCGCAGTTGCACGCGAGTAGTTGGTGGAGACGACGTCGCGAGTATCGCGCGCGGCGATGAGCGCAGCGACGTTGGGATTACCGCGGAACTCCGTCTCCTTGGCTTTGGGTTGACTGGCTCGAAATACGTTGCCCAGAACTTGCCCGAAACCCGCTCTCGAATTGGCGGCGTTCGGCGCGAGTGGTACGCCATCGTCTTCGTCGAGCTCGCGCTCGCCAGACTTCAAACTGCTCTCGGCGCCGGGATTGCCGTCTAGCCAGCCGAGCTCGGTCACGCTCTCGTCGGTAACCCCGAGCAGCAAGACGCGACCGTGCACTTCGGCCGTGATCAAGCTGGCTTTGGGTGTGAGCCGAGTCGTGGAGAGCACGCGCACGGCGGCCGGTGGCAACCAAGGCGCTGGCGCCCCGCGACGCAGCTTCATGACCACGGCGGCTCCGGCTAAGCCACCGAGCAACACCAACGCCAACACGCTGAGCGACCAATCACTCGACGAAGCGGGCTCGGCCTTCTCTGGCTCGGCGTTGCGGGGCTGGCGAAGCCAGCTCCGCTTGGGTTCTTGCGCCGTCGGTTCCGCGATGGCCGCTGGCTGCTCCTCGGCTTGTCCTGCCACCACCGGCGCGGGCACCACCGCACCGTTCACTTGCTGCGCTTCCTCCACGCTGCTTTGGTCGACCAGGGCAGCGGCGGGCACGGCGCGTGTCGGCGCGGCGGCCCGCGGGACGTTGTTCGGCGCAACCACGACGCTGGGCGGCGGCGCGGCGGCGGCCACCGTGGACGGAGCGGCCCATGACGCGCTCGACGTCGTGAGCACGAGCACACCGGTGCCAACCATGAGATATCGACGCAGTTTCATGCCGCCCCCTCGATGTCTTCCCGGTCGACATCCGAGCCGACCAAGACTTCCGTCAGTCGTACCCCGTATCGTTCACCTACGACAACGGCCTCGCCACGCGCGACGAGCCGGTCATTGGCATAAACCTCCAGCGGTTCACCGTTCGCCTTGTTGAGCTCGAGGATCGAGCCCGGTCCGAGACGCAAGATCTCGGCGATGCGCATGGCTTTGCGGCCAATCTCCACCGTGAGCCGCACGGGCACGTCCATCACGAAGCCCAGGCTTTCGTCGCGCAAGGCGTTCGTGCCCAAGCCGATCAAGGCGTCGTCGAGCGCATCTCCGACCGACGTATTCTCGGGATCTAGGTGGGCGGAAGATTCAGTCAGATCATCGGGTGCCATGGGGGTCCTCTTCTACTCGGAAACGCGCTGCTTCACTTGCACCGCTAGTTGACCACGTGAGACAACGGGGACGGCTTTGAACTTGGTGACACCGGCGACTCTCACGGCGATCGGTTCTTCCACGGCCGTGGAGAGGCGCAGTGTTTCGCCCTTTGCCAATGCAAGAACGCGGCCAAGAGATAGCTCGAGGCGTCCCAGTTCGGCGACGACCTGAACGGACACCGAGCTCACGGCTTTGGCCATCCGAGGATCTCCGGCGGTAGCTTCCACGGTGTCTTGGGCCTTCATGGCGGCCTCCAAGACCTCGGCGCCAATGTATAGCTGGATCTTCCCGGGCGATTGCACGCCGTCGAACCCGCAATCGACACGGATGGCGTCTTTCGGCAAGTCCAGCTGCTCGCCAGCACGCATCGGATCGAGCGACACGGCTCTCATTTCGAGGTTCGCAACGGACTTGATCGCGACGGCGTAGTCTTCTGCGATCGTAGTCGCGACGCGACCGATCAACGCACGCTGCGCGATCGTCAATTCCTTACCGAAAACCCGCGTCAGATCGATGTCACCCGCCGTCGGTCCCCCCAACGAACCGTCGAGGATCAAACCGATGGCTCCGGTGTCTACGCAAACGATCGCCCACGCGTGACCATCGCTGGACTCCAAGTGAACTTTGTAACTCGGCCCAACGACTTCGTTCGACGCTCCAGGCGGAGCGCCCAAGGTGACCTCTCCCGTAACGATACGTGCCTTCTGCCGCGCCAGAAATGGCATCGCACGACGCACGCCCTTCGCGAAACGTTCCGAGATCTGTCCCAAAGCTTTGACTGCACTGCCCAATCGACGTTCCGGACCAGTAAGGTCTAGACGCCTGATGGCTGGCTGTTCACGCACTTTCGCCTTCATGGCTTTACCACCTCGAGTTATCCCCTCGCGTCCCTGCAAGTGAATCGATCGTTGCTGTTACTGCGCAACGAAGTCTATGACTAATACTCGAGATACACGCTCTTCTCCCACGGCGACGGTGACCTTCTTGACCAAGTCCTTCTTGATCTTGCCGTACTTTTTGGGATTCGTGATTTCCTCGTAGGTCAGCGCGCGCAAGAACGTAATGGCCGCTTCGCGCCCACGTGGTTGCACGAGCTTCAGCTCGTCTTCGACTGCACCTTCCGCAAGTTCGGCAGCCAACCCAACCTTCAAGTGATGTGAGTCTCCAGACTTGCTGAGCACATCCACGATGATGGGATCGAACTTGAACGACACGACCTTCTCGGCTGCGTGTCCTTCGCCACCGCCCTTCGGCTTCTCACCATGGGCCGGTGCTGGTGCTGCGTGAGGAGCCGGCGCCGCATGCGCTTCTCCACCCGTAGCAGCTTCCGCTGGAGCGGAACCCATCATTTTGGGTCCGAGCAGAAGTCCAGCAACCCCACCAGCGACCAAGACGACGACACCTCCGGCAATGCCGAGAATGAGTCCCAGTTTGGACTTCTTGGGCTCGGCTTTTGCGTCTTTGTCTTCGTCGTTGGACACTGGTGTGGTTACTCCCAATTACCCATGATTCTACGGACGAAACTCACTACCGCTTAATGTTGATCAGCTCTTGGAGCATCTCGTCGGCGGTCGTGATGGTCTTCGAGTTTGCCGAATACGACCGCTGGTGCTGGATCAGCCCCACGAACTCTTCGGCGAGATCGACGTTCGATTGCTCGAGAGCGCCAGAGCTCACCGATGCACGACCACCAGTCGAGGCCGCCCCCAATGCAGCCGTGCCACTGTCGCGCGTCTCGATCCAGAGCCCCGCGCCGGCGCGGCCGAGGCCGTCGTTCGAGCGGAACTTGGCTACGGCGAGTTGACCGATGGCGATCTTCTGGCCGTTGGTATACAAGCCCTGCACGAGACCCACACCGTCGATGGCCACGCCCGAGAACTCACCGGAAGCGTAACCGTCTTGTGATTGCGAGCTCACTGCAGATGCTGAGGCAAATTGCGTCGTCCCGCCGAGACCGCTGGCGCCGTCGTTGGCGACGTCGTCACCGAAGTCCATCGTGATGACTTGGCCCGGCGTCGCGCCGCCAGCAAAGTCGATGGTCAAGTCCGGCGTCTGAGCGTCGAGCAACGCACCGTTGGTGTCGAACGTCAGCGTCCCTTGTCCCACCTCTTGGAAGGTTCCGGCGACGCCACCGTTGAGCTCCGCGCCGTCGGCGACGACGTGGTACTCCCAAGCGTTGTCGGCGGTTTTGACGAAGTACACGTCGAGGGTGCGTGACTCGCCGAGCGAGTCGAACACCGTGATGCTCGTCGTGCTCTGAGAGTTGAGCGGTGGGTTGTTGATATCGAACGGATTGGCGGGGATGTCCGCCGTTGCGTCGAGGTTCGCGGTGACCGAGATCTCCTCCGTCGCGTGGGGAGCCAGCGACGCAGTGGGAACCTTCAGGGAGGTTACCGCCGCCTGCAGCGTGAGGTCGGGGTTCGCTGCGTACCCCTGGACCTGCATGCCGTCCGAATTGACCAGGTATCCCTGGTTGTCGATGGTGAACTGACCGGCGCGCGTGTAGAAGTTGCCGGTGATACCGTCGACGGTGCCGGAAACCACGAGGAAGCCGTCGCCGTTGAGCGCTACGTCCGTCGATACGCCAGTGTTTGCTAGCGAGCCCTGGGTGAACATCTGTTGAACGTCCCCCACGCGCACACCAGAACCTGGCATCGCCGAGGCAGTTCCCGCTAGAATTGAGTGACCTAATACGTCTTGGAATATTGCGCGTTGACGCTTGTAGCCGACGGTGTTGACGTTGGCGATGTTATCGCCAACCACACCGAGAGCTTCGCCTTCAGCGCGAAGACCCGAGACACCTGTGTACATTGCTCGCAGAACCATGAGTCCTCCTGACTCGTTGTTATGGGTTTATTGGGGAGACTATTCGACCCTTAGTAGGTCTGACACCGGAACAGCGACGCCGCTGTCCAAGGACAATTCGGGATAACCCTTGTTGAATGAAACGGACTTGACGATCCCGCTGGCTTCGGGATTGTAGGAGACGACCTCGTCCTTGGGTCCGCGCGCGGTAACCGTAAACGTGTACCGCCCCGCGGGTTGCTTCACGCCCTCGCCGTTCATGCCGTCCCAAGAGACCTCACGGACAGTGGCGTCGGAAGCGCCCAACTCCACCGTGCGAACGGTTCGGCCGTTCGCATCGACGATGTTCACCTTCACGCTTTCGGTCGGTCCCGAAAGTTGGAACCGCAACTTGTTTGGCTGTCCGCTCGCGTCACGCGTAAACACGTCACCACGAACGACCGCCCTCTTCCCGACGAAACCGGCGACGGCCGTATTGGCCGAGCCTTGACTCTGTACGCTGAGGAGGTCCAAGCGGTCGTTGATCCCCATCGTCTGCTCGAGATTGGAGAACTGTGCCAGCTGGGCGACGAACTCCGAGTTGTCCTTGGGCTCGAGCGGGTCTTGGTTCTTGATTTGCTCCACGAGCAATCTCAAGAAGGCGTCTTTGCCCAAAGAGTCGTTGCCCCCCATGGCTTGGCTCAGGCTCGATGTCCCGACGCCGCTCTTGGCGGTAGATGACCCGACTGAATCAACCATTGGTGAACTCCTCAACCGACAACATCTAGACCCTCCTCGGCGTCTGATTGTTGGCGGGACCGGTAGCTCCGGTACGCCGAACTTGCAGACTCTGCGCTTTGAAAGGTCATGCCTCTCTTCCCTTGAGCAAAAGCAGTGCCAGCTGCCTCGGGGTGCAGAACGCGCACCGACCCGACGTTCAATCCAGCGCTCCGCAGAGCCTGAGTGAGGCTTCCTAGCTCCAATTCCACGAGCGCGCGTTGAATGGGATCGGCGACGCCCACCACCACCGAAACCGCGGTTCCTTGACGCTGAACCGTCAAGTAAACCGTGCCCAGGCGCCCACCATCCAACTCGAGGTGCATCTGACCGATGCGGTCGGCGCTCGCACTTCCGTCTTCGGCTTCCCCGAGCAAGCTCGCGCCGGCCTCCAAAGAACCGTCAAGCTGGGCCGAACCAAACGTCAGTTTTCCGTCGCCCGCGCGCCGCGCGCCGGGTTCGCTCGCTTCGCTGCCCTCGCCGACGCCCAACTCCACCACGCGCGCAGCGATGTTCTGGAACAGCAATGCCGCCCACAACTCCTTGGCCGCATCCACGCCGGCGCCGTCGACACGACGCTCGGCGTCGTGAGCGTCGGGACGCGCCGCGTCTAGGCCGGTGCGCTCGTCGAGCACGCCGCGCGACGCACCGTGAGCTCCAATGCTCATGGTTCCTCCGTGCTTCGTCGACGTTGACTCACGTGCCGTTGGGCGAGTTCGTCTTCCTGTTTGCGTTCGGCACGCACCACTTCCAGCGCGCGAGCGCGTTGCAGGCGTTCGAGCAACATCTCGGCTTGCTTCTTCTTCTTGTGAGCAACACCAACTTTGGCCACGGCTCTTCGCTCCTGCACCTTGGTCGCGGATAGGTTGTTTGCGGCTCGGGCTTGCCGCACGGCCAACGTCTCGAGCCACTCTTCTTGGCTGCGCCAGGCGTTGACGTCCATTGCCGAGTGGGCTAGCCGCCTACGCTCCTCTAGCGCTTCCTGAAGCGCGAGGCGAACCTGTGTCAGCTCGGCCTCGGCTTGTGCGACCTCGCGGCGCACCGCGGCTAGGTGAGACAATTCCGCATCGACCTCCCTCTGGCGAAGCTCGATGAGGCGCTGGATCTTGAGCGACTGACGGTCCATACGTCACTACTTTGCCTTGAGAGCTACCGCCAACCTGGCCCACGCCTGTCCGACGGGGGTCGACTCGGTCACCGGCTGTTTCACGAACGTTTCCAGTGCAGGAACCAGACCAACCGCTTCGTCGACTTTGGGGTCACTGCCCCGAACGTAGGCGCCGACCTGAATCAGGTCCTGGACGTCGCGATACGTACCCATGACCTCCCGCGCGCGCGAAGCGAGCGTACGTTGCTGCGGGTCGGTGAGCTCGGAGGCCAGACGTGAGACACTCTGCAGCACGTCCACTGCCGGAAAGTGGCCCTTCTCGGCGAGCGCTCGACTCATGACGATATGGCCGTCCAGGATGCCGCGCACGGCGTCGGCGATCGGGTCGCTCAGGTCGTCGCCCTCGACGAACACGGTGTAGAGCGCGGTGATCGAGCCCGGGCCCGAACCGTTGCCCGAACGCTCCAAGAGTCGCGGCAACGCCGCGAACACGCTGGGCGGGTACCCTTTGGTCGCCGGCGGTTCACCTGCGGCAAGCGCCGTCTCGCGCAACGCCATCGCAAACCGCGTCACCGAGTCCATGACCAGCAACACGCGCTTGCCTTGCTCGCGAAAGTACTCCGCCAGGGTCGTCGCCGCCATGGCGCCGCGGGCGCGCGCCAGCGGAGATTGGTCACTCGTCGCGGCAACCACCACGCTCTTGCGCAGACCGTCGGGTCCCAAGCTGTGCCGGACGAAGTCGTTGAGCTCGCGACCGCGTTCGCCGACCAAACCGACCACGTTGACGTCAGCGATGCTGGAGCGGCAGATTTGTCCGAGCAGCGTGGACTTGCCGACGCCCGCGCCCGCGAAGATGCCGAGGCGTTGGCCTTCGCCCACCGTGAGCAGCGTGTCCAAGACCCGCACCCCAGTCACGAACGGTGTGTTCACCGGACGCCGACCGAACGGTGAGGGAGGGTCGGCGTCGAGAGGAAAGCGCTCCTCGGCGTGAACCACGCTGCCGTCGAGCGGACGCCCGAATGCGTCCACGACCTTACCGAGCAAATCGTTACCCACGCGGAGCAAGGCCTCGTGCCCCACCCAACGAACGCGGGCCCCCGGCCGCACCCCCGCCAGCGTCCCCAACGGCATCGCCAACAAGTGCCCATTGCGGAATCCCACTACTTGGAGCTCGAGCTCGTCACGGTGAGACAGCTCGACTCGCAGGCCGTCGCCGACACCTGCGGTGATCCCGGCGACCTCCGCCAGCAAGCCGATCACGTTCACGACGACGCCCCGCGGCTCGTGCACGAGGGCGTGCGGCACCACCGCTGCCAGCTTCTGCAGTGGCCCGCGCGCGCGCTGGGCGGCGAGGACTGCCACTATTCACCTCCCGTGCGCACTCGCATCGCGTCGAGCTGGTCGAGCAGAGTCCGCAGCCGAGCCTCCACCGATTCGTCGACCCTCCCCCACTGAGACTCCACGACGCACCCGTAAGTTGGCAATGTCGGGTCGATGACGACCGTGACGTCCATTGCGATGTCTGCGACCGCGCGACGCACCTCTTCGACGACGCCCGAAAAGAAGCGTCCTAATCGCACCGTACACGCATCCCCGGCGGAGAGCGCCGATAGTCCCTCGCGAACCAACTGAGTTACCACGCGCGGATCGGATCGCAGCTCCCGAGCCACGACGCGCTCTGCAATGGCCTTGGCGAGCGCGAACAAGTCCGCTTCTGCTTCAGCGAGCAGTCGCGCCCGCGCCCCCGCGAACTCTTCGAGCGCGCCAGCTAAAGCGGCCGCGGCTTCCTCGTCTGCGCGAGGTATGAGCTCGTCGATCAGTGTGTCGGGCGCCTTCGGCGGCCTCGGGATTTCGCTTCTTCGCATTGGAGGCGGCGCCATCGGTGGTGGAACCGTGTCTCGACGTGGTGGAGCTACCTCCACGTGCGCGTCGTTGGCCGCCCGTGTGTGCGGAACGTAGATCGGTTGGGCGATCGGCTCGAAGTCGTTCTCCTCTTCGTCTTCTTCGTCGTCGTCTGCGTCTATGGACTTGGGGTGCACCGAGGTAACGGTCGTCGCCTTACCCTCACTGACGCGCGTCAACCACTCCGGCATGTCGACCGGAGAGCTGTCCACTTCGGCAAACCGTATCCGCCCCCCCGACGTGTCGGCGCGCTTAGACGAGCGCTTCACCGTCGCCTCCCAGAGATAGCGTCCCTTCGGACTCGAGGCGCAACGCGATCTCTACGATTTCCATTTGAGCTTGCTCGACCTCGCTCAGCTTGACGGCACCCAGCATCTCGAGATCTTCGAGCATGCGTTCGGCTGCACGCTTGGACATGCCGGTGAAGATGTGATTGCGCATCGCCTCACTCGCGGTCTTGAGGGCCAACGTGAGCCGGTCGCCGGGAACCGACTTGAGCAACTCACGCATGCTGCGCGGGTCGATGAGCTTGAGATCTTCGAAAGAGTACATGGCACGACGGATGGCCGTGGCCAGCTCTTCGTTGTCCGTCTCCACTTCCCCCAACAAGGCCTCGCACGCCTCTTTGGAGAGGTTGCGCACGAGTTGAGCCGATTGCCGAATGCCGTTGACGGGGATCGCCCGTTGTGGGTCCGAGTTGGGCAGCTCGCTCAACAAGGCGGTGGCCACCTCTTCGAGCAGCCCCGTCGGGATCTCGGTGAGCGCGCCGAGACGTTTGAGCGAGGTGGCGCGCGTCTCGTCCGGCAAACCCTCGAGCACGATCGCCGCTTTCTCGGGAGGTAACTGCGACAACACCGCGGCGACGAGCTGGGGATGTTCACCTTCGAGCAGAGTCGCCAACGTCGCGGGGTCCGTGCTCGAGATCCTCGCGAGCGCAGTGGGAGGGCTATCTTGGAAGATGTCGCGCGTGGCCGACTCACCAAGCGCGCGACTGGAGACCTTGCGTAGGTAGCTGAGCCCGCCTTTGGGAACAGCCACCGCCGTCTGTGACCGCTTGACGAACTCGTCGTAGACCGAATCGAGGGCGCTCGCCGGGATCGCCTTCATGCTTCCAGCGGCTTCACGGAGGACACGTACGTCGTCGGGGCCGAGTTCAGCGACGATTGAGGCGGCGGCACCTTCATCCAACGACAGGAGGAGCAAGACGGCCTTCTCTGGCCCCGATAGTTCGACCGCCGACGAATTGATGGGATCAGGCATTGTTCACAGCTCCTTCCGTCAGTTCACGATGTCCGGCCACAAGCCACTCTCGCAATACAATCGCAGCCGTAGCCGGGTCGGTAGTTGCGATTTGAATCGCCTCCTCGCGCCGGCGAGATGCCAGCTCGGGAGATGAGGCGACATCCTGACCGCCTTCGCCGTCACCCGCAGTGGGCGACAACAACTTGGCTTCCGCCTCCGCGAGACGATGGTTCTCCTCTGCCGAAAGCTCGGCTTGGATCGCCTGCTCTTGCACCGCCGCCTTCTTCTTACGACGCTTGCCTCGCCACACTAAGATTGCCCCAGACAACATCAAGAGGCCACCCAGGGCCGCAACCGCGGGCAAAACGTACTTGAGCCATTTTGGCTCGGGAGCTTCCGGCACAGCCAAATCGGAAGGATCACGGTAGAAGCGAGTCGATTGTAGTTCGATGGTGTCACCGCGCTTGGCGTCGAAGCCAACCGCGCCACGTACCACATTGCGCAAGACCTCGAGCTCTTCCGCTGAGCGTGGAACGTATACCTGTTCCCCTTCACGTTGCTCGTAGCGGCCATCGACGAGCACGCCCACGCTCACGCGCATGAGATCGCCAGAGGGTCGTGACAGCTTCTCGACGACGCGATCGATCTCCCAGTTGCGTGTGTGACTGCGCCGCGCAAAGTTGCCTCCGAGTTCACCACCCTCCGTAGGCTGCACGGTTGGCTCGACGTCGGGCAGATTGGTCTGGGCACCCGGCACCCCGGCGACGGTCGCGCCCTCCGTCGCGGTGCGTTCCTCTACCTTGTTCTCGCTGCGCAACGCCGTGCTCTTGGGGTCGTATTGCTCCGTGGTTTGCTCTCGAGTCGCGCTGTCGAAATCGAGCTTTACTCTTACCTCCACAGCCCCCGGGCCTGCGACCTTCTCGAGCAACGTCTGCGTGCGCTCGGCAAGACGCAACTCCTGCTCACGCATCTCGGCCATGCGCGCGTCGTTGCCGCTCACACCTCCGCCTTCACCCGACTCGGGGCGATGCAAGGTGGTGCCCTTGGAGTCGACGACCGTGACGCGGTCGGGGCTCAAGTTTGGGACCGCCATCGCGACGAGGTGCACGATCGCGGCCACCTCTTGACGACCGAATTGGGCGTTGTTGCGCAGCGTGAGGACGACCGATGCCTGGGCGCCCTCCGTCTTGGCCGCGAACAGACGTCGTTTCGGGATCACGAGGTGAACGCGCGCCGCTTCGACCTCGGCCACCGTCATGATCGAACGCACGAGCTCGCCTTCGAGCGCTCGCCGTTGGTTCACTTCGATCTCGAACTCGGTCGCCCCCAGACGTGCCTTGTCGAACAATTCGTTACCCACGACCCCTCCCGTGGGGAGCCCGTCGCGGGCGAGGTCCAGACGCAGCGAGTGGACCTGCTCTTCAGGCACGCGAATCGCCGTGCCACCTGCCTCGAGACTGTACGGGATCTTGAGCTCGTCGAGTTTTTGGGCGATCTGCGCCGCGTCTTTGCTGTCGAGCTTGGTGTAGAGGTAGCCGTAGTTCACGCGCGAACCAAGGACCGCAACGAGCGCGACAGTCACCGCGACCACGCTCACGGCAAATACCAAAGCAATACGTTTGGCGTTGGAAAGCCCGTTCCAAAACGCCCCAAGTTGCTTCAGTATGTCTATCGGCTTCAACGCCACTCACTCCTAGCCAAGTTCCCGTCGTCGGGAGTTGCGATTACGTCACACACACGCGGCTGAATAACGACTCCAGCGCGAACCGACACCGATTGACGTCGCGGGGTCAGATGTTCATCCTCCAGATCTCGTAGAAAGCATCGACGACCTTGTTCTTGATGTTGCCTACGAGCTGGAGTTGGATCCCCGCCTTCTTGGACTCGATCATCGTGCCGTGGATGTCATCGCTGCGTCCTTCGGCCAGAGCCAACGCGGCCGCATCGGCGGAGTGACCCATTGCGTTGGCGTCGGCGATCGCTTTGCCGAAGACGTCTCCGAAGCTGATCGTCTCTGGCTTGACGAGCGAAGGCCCCAGCTCCTTCGAGTATACCTCTTGGGAACCGAGCGGCTGCACCAACGGCAGCGGTCCATGCAGGGGAGCTACGGGCACGATTACTTACCTAGATCCAGGGCCGACTGCGCCATGCCTTTGACAGCTTCGATGGAAGTAACCC
>CBINDO010000277.1:0-11250 GCA_966249405.1 uncultured bacterium
CGCGTCTGGTCGCGCATGGCCCGGGCGTGTGCGGTCGCCAAGAAAGCCAGCTGGGGATCGGGCCGCAGAGGCGGTAACTTTTCGGACGCCCTGGCTCGGTTGACCATTTGGACTAGTCGCGTCGGGTCGCAAGCGTGAGTAGCGCAGGACGCGTCTTCTCCCGGAGCGACCGATTGCTCCGGGGCGCTCGGCAAGTCCGTCTCGACGAAGACCTCGATTTCCGAAACCGGACGCGGGCCGCCCGAAACGGTCGGTAGCAGTTGCAGCAACCAGCGGCCGGGGGACGCGAGTGGCACTCTGGCCCGCACTCGGTTGCCCGAGGTCAGCTGGACAGGGACGTTGTGCGGTGCGCCATGGGGACCGAGCACGAGCAACGAGACCTGCGAAGCCTCGACGTGCAGCTTCGCCTCGAGCGTCAACCACTGACCGACGCGAGCGCGGCGCGGAACGGGTGAGACGTCGGCAAGGACGTCGGCAACGACGGCGACCGCGTGTACCGTCCCAGCCGCAGACGAAAAGCTCACGCCGCAGCGCCGATTCGTCGCCGCCGGCAGGCTCGTCACCCAATCGGCGAGCGCTTGTTCGACGTTGGAGCGGTCCTGACCGGTGGCTGCCCAGGATCGTACCCACACGTACGGAAGGCCTTCGGCTCTCAGCTCGAACGTGAGTTCATCCGATGAGGGCAGGCGTGACGTGCGGTTGTATACTTCGAGCGCGACCGCAGCGACCCGGCGCAGTCCCAGGTCATGGGCCCCGCAATTGATCCCGGTCTCCGGGTGCGGGTCCGGCCGAGGCGACGCCGTGAACCGTTCGACTCGCGGCGCGCTGACGGCGGCGGGCGCGGCCAGCGCACTTGGGACGACCGGTCGCGGCGGTTGTTGGCAAGCAAAGGTGACCAACGTCAAGGCTACGCTCGCCCAACGGCTCGATGGCAGGCCGCGGCGCGGGGCTTGCTCCTTGGCCCGCGGCCGCCTCATGACTTCGAAGGCACCTCCGCTCGGATTGGCGAGCGTCGCACCAGCCAGAGCCCGACCGCGCCGCCGAGCAGGTGCGCCCCAATCTGCGAGGCGTAGCTGAGGAAAACGACCAACGCACCGTCGGTGAGGACTTGAGACGTTGGGAAGTACAAGACCAGGCCAACGTAGCCCGACAGCTGAAACGCGCCGAACTGACCCGGTCCGGCAGGCAGTAGCGAGCCCAACGCTTGCAGTCCTATCATCACGCCCGCTTGCGACAGCGAGGCCTCGAAACCCAGGCCTCGCAACAGCGTCCAGTGCGCTACGATCAACGTGCCCCAAAACAACAAATTGTCGAGCGCGAAGCCGACTCCGAACCCCTCGCGGAGGGTACCGAAACCCTGGGCGAGGCGGGTCACGAGCGCCGTGGCCACCTTGGTCAACTCGACCGAGATGCGATCGAGGACCTTGGGCAACGTGGTGAGCACGAACCTGCGACTCAGCCACAACACGCTCATCGCGACGAGCGCCACGCCGAACACGATTGGGCCCAACATCACCACACGCGGCGCCGCTGCGACGGGCAACGGGACGTCACCCAGGTGGTCCGGTAGCGGGTCGACGGTAGGCGCGAGGAGCAAGCCGATTGCCGCCCACAGCGAGATCGTCAAGCCATCGACGACTCGCTCGGCGACGAGGCTGCCCAACGCCTCGAGAAAACCGACGACGCGCGTGCGGGCGATCAACAGGGGCCGGACGAACTCGCCCAGGCGGAATGGTGCGGCCAACGCGGCAAGGTATCCGAGTAGCCCGACGCCGACGGTGTGGGCGGTGTCCAACCGAGGTGCCAGAGGCCGCAAGAGATGGACCCACCTACGGCAGCGGATCACGTGGGCCAACGTAACGAGGGCGAGGTTCGCCAACCAGACACTGGCCGGTAAGCGAGACCACTCCTCTGCGCTGGGGACGAGAGGTAAACCGGCTTGCCTGAACCACCAAACGAACCCCGCAGCGATGACCAAGGAGGCCAAGACTTTGAGCCACCGATGGCGCGGTGTTTTTGGGAACGTCGAGGGGAGTCCTTGAGGTGGTAAATTCACGGAAAGGGCGAGTGCCGTCGCGGCATTGGGGCGATTGGGCACACGCTGGCGGCCCGGGCGCGACCTTACGGCTTGAGGCGACGAGGAGCAACCATCCAGCTTGAAAAACGCGGCTCAACACGGGTACGCATCGGTGGTGACATCGAGCCATGGCGATTCGAGGACGTTCGGGCTGCGCGGATCGTTGCTCGACTACGTCGGCGATCCAAGCTTAGACCCCCACCACGCCCGGGTCGAGGCGGACGGGCTGTTGATCGTCGGCGATGGCAAGGTCGTCGACCGCGGGTCGTTTGCCGATGTATCGGCGCGCCATCCGCAGGTGCCGGTCGAATCCGTGTCGGGCAAACTGATCTGTCCCGGGTTCATCGATGCTCACGTTCACTACCCGCAGCTGGGAGTGATCGCCAGTTACGGGCACCAGCTGCTCGATTGGCTACGCGAGTACACCTTTCCCCATGAACTCGAGTTTGCCGACCCTGCGCTCGCCGGCGAGCGTGCGCGGCGCTTCGTCCGGGAGTTGTTGCGGCATGGCACTACGAGCGCGCTTTCGCTGTGCACCGTGGCGCCCGAGTCCGTCGATGCCCTAGGGGAAGCGGCGCTGGAGCTCGATCTGCGTTTGATCTTCGGCAAAGTGCTGATGGACCGCCATGCGCCCGAGGGACTGCTCGACACACCCGAGCGCGGCTACGACGAGTCGGCGTCGTTGATAGCCAGATGGCACGGACGCGGCCGCTTGCAGTACGCGATCACGCCGCGTTTTGCCGGCACCTCGAGCCCTAGGCAACTGGCTTTGGCTGGCACGCTCAGGCGTGAAAACCCGAGCGTCTACGTGCACACGCATTTGGCCGAGAACCGAGCCGAGGTCGCTTGGATGAGGGAGCTCTTTCCCGAGCGCGAGCACTACACGGACGTGTACTCTCACTATGGTCTCTTGGGCCCGAGATCGATATTGGCCCATGGTGTTCACTTGAGTCATGCTGAGCTCCGCTTGCTGGCCGACACGGAGTCGGTGATCGCGTTTTGCCCGTCGTCGAATTTGTTCTTGGGCAGCGGCTTGTTCCCACTCACGCGCGTCCAGCAGTACGGCGTGCGGGTCGCGCTCGCGACGGACGTCGGTGCTGGCACCAGTTTGTGCCACTTGCGAACTTTGGCGGACGCCTACAAGGTGCTCCAACTTCAGCAGAGCCCGTTGGGTGCACACGCGGGTTGGTACCTGGCTACGCTCGGGTCGGCGCGGGCGCTCTCCCTCGATGAACGGGTCGGGAACTTCGAGCCGGGGCGTGAAGCCGACTTCCTCCTCCTGGACTGGGAGCAAGTTCCGGTTTTGAACGAGCGCGTACGCCGCGCCGAGTCCTTCGGAGACATGCTCTTCGCCCTCATGACGTTGGGCGACGAACGCTGTATTGCGCGCACTTACGTCGCAGGTCATTGCCGGTATCGACGCGACGGCTGAGCCGGGCTCGCTCCGTGTGACGTCGTGGCGACCGAGTGGCGAGCCATCTCGTGAACCTCGTCGGAATCCAAAAGATCGCGCCTTTCGGGACTTTTGCGACGTCGGCGTTGGCACTAGGCTCGAGCTCATGTCCAGTGACAATGGTCTTCGGAGCAGCTCGCGGTTACGCGGTCGAGGGCTCGGCCTGCAGGGGTTGCCCACGCTCCTGCTGGGGATGTGCGTGGCTGGGGCGGCAGCAGTCGGCGCGTGTGATCGCAGGGCCCAACCGGCTACCAGCGACGTAGCGGCTGCGGAGGCCAGCACTCCGGCTACCCCGACACTGCGTTTGTACCTCGTCTCCACGTTGGCCGGTGCGATGGAGCCGTGCGGTTGTCGCAAGGACATGTTGGGCGGGGTGGATCATGCGGCTGCGCTGATCAAACAAGGATCCGCGGAAGCTCCGCACGGTCTGGTGTTGGCAGCTGGGCCGCTGTTCTTCATGGAGCCCGAGGTGAACGCTGCGAACCTGGCCAAAGATCAACAGGACCGGTGGAAAGCCGACGCGATCGCGAATGCCCTGGCCAAATGGGATCTGCAAGCTTGGTCGCCGGGGGTGAACGACTTTGGGCGCGGCTCCGAGACGTTGGGCGCGCTGGTGCGTACGAGCGGTTCGGCAATGCTCGCAGCCAACCTCGCCGCGACGGGCGCTGACGTCCAAGCCACGCAAGTCGTCGAGAGGGGCGGTGTCAAAGTCGGGATCACGGGTGTGACGGGACTGGGAACCACGGCACTGCGCGTCGGGGCAACCGGCACCGAGCAGACCGTCTCGCTCACCGAGAGCAACGCCGCGGCGGCGTTGAAGGCCGCATCCAAGCAACTCGACGAGCAAGGGGTGGCCGTCAAGATTGTCCTGATCTCCGCGCCGCGCGGTGAAGCGATGCGGATGTTGGAGGCGGTGCCCGAGTTCGACGTGGCCGTCCTCGGTAAAGCCAAGGACGCGGGCGAGAACAACGACGCGCCGACGCCTCCTGCTTTGGTCGGTAAGACCCTCGTCGTTCAAGGACCAAATCACCTCCAGGCGATGCCGATCGTCGACCTGTTCATTCGTGGGGACAAGTCCGTGCGCGCCGAGTTCGCCGATGCGTCCGGGATCGCGCTCGAAGAACGTCGGAGCACGCTGCAGTCGAGGATTGCAGAGCTCTCGAAACGCATCGAGCAGTGGCGCGCCGCGGGGACGATCGCGGCGGCCGACATCGCCGCACGAGAGGCCGATCTCGCCGCGATGCGCAAAGAGTTCGAGAACCTGCCGCAGCCGTCGGCGCCCAAGAGCGGCAATTACTTCCGTTACCAAATCCGCGAAGTGCGCGAAGGTTTGGGTTCCGAAGCCGAGGTCCTCGAGCGCATTCGCAGTTACTACAAGCAAGTCAACGAGCACAATCGCGTGGCGTTCAAAGATCGCAAACCAGTGCCAGCCGAGAAGGGGAAGCCAACGTTTGCTGGCGGGGCCAAGTGCGAGTCCTGCCACGAGGAGGCTACCGCGTTCTGGAAGACGACCCGGCACGCCGGAGCCTACAAGACGCTCGAAGACGACTTCAAAGAGTTCAACCTCGATTGTGTGGGTTGCCACGTAACAGGCTACGAGATGCCTGGTGGTTCGACGGTGACGTTCGTCGAGGGGCTGAAGGACGTTCAGTGCGAGGTGTGCCATTCCGCCGGTTCGATCCACGTCCGGGAGGAAGACGCCGAGTTCATTACCTTGACTCCGCCGGAGACCCTTTGCAGCAAGTGTCATCACCCACCCCACGTCGCCGACGATTGGGATGTCAAAGCGGCGTGGAAACACATCATCGGACCGGGTCACGGTGAGCCGCTGGCCAAGAACGACGCTCCAGCCAAGACGCCTGCACCCTGAGCGGAGAGCCGCGTGTGGGGGCGTCGCCGACCTCGAGTCCGAGCGTTACCAAATTGCCTCTACTCGGCGTCAGTCGCTTGACCGTGGGAAGCGGCCAAAGGCGAACGGGCCGACAAAGCGTCGGCGGCGCGGCGCGCCGTCTTAATCACCGTGCGCGCGCGTCGTCCTAGTGAGGGAGGAGACGAAAACCATGAGAGTATTGGTGCTCACTGCCGAAGCCGCGCCCGAACTCCGCCATGGGAGAGCCACCGTGACGAAGGGGATCGTCGAGACGCTCGAAAGCGGCCACGTCAGCCACACGCTTGTTCATCCAACGCAGCTACTGCGTGAGTTGACGCTCGGTCCGCACGTCGCGTTGCTCGTCGTGGACGCGGAGAGTACGCAACCGTGGCTCGCGGAGTTGTTCGGTGAGTTGCGGAGACGAGTGTTGGTTCCGAGTCGTCCCGCCGTGGTCGTGATTGGTGAACGCATCGACCTCGCCCTAGCACCTCGCATGTTCGCGAGCGGAATCATCAACTGGCTCTCGCCTCGTCGAACAGCGCAGCTCTTGGACTACTGGCATTGGGTTTGCTGTCAACACAACGCCGAGATGGGCGGCAATGATACGGCGCGCCGGCGTGCCGTGTTGCAACAACAGTGTGCCGGACGAAGCGGCACGTTGGAACTCGGCGATCGACGTCTGCACGCGCGCCTGAAGGTGAGCGACGGGCGACTAGGCTTTCCTCGGTTCGAGGAGTTCGAGTCTGGCTTTTCGCGAGCGGTGAGACGATTCGTGTCCACGCGGTTCCTCACGACCAAGTCGCGAGCGACCTCGGGCGCGGAGCCGCGGGGTGACTTGATCTGTCGCGGGCAGTGGGACGAGGTCTTGGTGCGGGACGCCATCGAGCAGTACCTGCAGTCGACGTTGCGGTGGTTCTTCGGGACGGCGGCGCAGACTCGCTTCGTCGAGTCCGACGTATCGGTGCCTACAGAGTTGCTCTGGCGACCCGACGACTTGGTGGACGACGGACCGCTTTCGCGTCATGGCCGAACCAAGAGCTTTTCGATGCAGCAGCTGGCACTCGTCGCGAACGACACGGCGCTTGCCGACGTGAGTTGACGGCTGTCGAGCCCCCGGGCGTTGCCGCTCAGACCAACTGCGTGTGCAAGAAGCTGCCGCGCCGGTAGGCGATCACGTAGACGATGGCCGAAACGCAGTAGGTGAGGGCCACCATTTGCCACAACGTCTCTGCTTGCGCATGTAAACCTTGAACGACCACCCAGCACGCGGGGATCTGGAACATCAGAATCACGGCCACGTCGAGCAAGAAAGTCTGTCGCGTAGCCCCGGCGCCTTGGATGGCCGAGCCCAGCACGATGCCGATGCCCAACCCGACGTAGCTTGGAGCGACCCAACGGAAATACTCGAGCCCGGTCTGGACGACGGTCGGATCGGTCGTGAAGAACTCGACCATCTCGGGCCCCCAGGCCATGCACGCCAACGCGAACGCCCCCATCATCAGGGAGTTGTAGAACATCATCACCCAGCCGCTCTGGTGGGCGCGCCGGTGGTTCCCCGCTCCGAGGTTTTGGCCCATGAAGGTCTGCGACGCGCTGCCCCAGCCGAGACCCACGAACATCGCCATCGTCTCCCAGCGCAACACCACGCCGAGCGCCGTGGCGGTACCCTGATCCGTTTCCGTCGTGTAGCCGCGTTGGGCGAACGCGATGACCGCGAGCACCGCGACGATGCGGACCACCAACTGCGAACTGGTGGGCCAACCTACGTCCCATATGCGGCGCATCACGCGAGGACAGGGCCGCGTTCGCGAGTTCTCGCGGAACAGGCCGTGTCGGTGAAAACACAGGAAGAACGTCGGCACCAGAGCGACTAGGCGGGCGAGCACGGTGGCCCACGCCGCACCAACCAGCTCGAGGCGCGGAAAGCCGAAGACCTCGGCAAGCCTCGGACCCCACGCGAAAATTGGCGGCGCTTCTCCAGGCCCGTAGACGAGCAGCACGGCCAGCAACAGGTTGGCGGCGTTGGCAAAGACCAACATGCTGATGGGAGTCTTGCTGCTCCCGAGGGCACGCTGAATCGTGATCAAGTGCAGGAGCAAGAAGATGGACCCGCTACCGGCCATCGTGACGCGCAGGTACGGAACACCAACCTCGGCGACTTGGCCTTTGGCGTCCATCACGTCGCGTAGCAGGAAGTCCGCACCGAACAGGCCGATGCCTGCGAAGATGAGGCTGAGCAGCAGCAGCAACAGCAGCGATTGCCATGCCACACGCCGCACCCCCTCCTCGTCGCCTTCACCGTGGCGTCTACTGATGATCGTTCCAGTAGCGATGCTGAGCCCGTAACTCAGGATCGTCCCCACCGCGGCGACGTTGTCGCAGTTGGCGATGGCGGCCATCGACGCCGTCGCGGTAGTGCCCTGCAGGCGCGCGATGATGTACGCATCGACGAGGTTGAACGTCGTCTGCAGTCCCATCCCGACTGCGAGGGGGAAGCCGAACCGGGCGGCCTCGGATGCCAACGGACCGTTCAAGATGCGGTCTACAGCGCGACTCATTTGCGTTCGTTCGGACCTCGGAGCTTCGACCGGAGTCGACAGCGCGGCGGGTTCGTTCACCGCCGGCGGGACCAGCGACACTTCGCTGGTGTAGCTCGGGCTGGGGCTAGACTTCACAGACGCTCCCGGTGCGAGGGTGCTCGGCGGGCGCCCATACGTCGGGGCCCTCGGGCGTCGCGGTGAGGCACCGCGAGCAGGTCGGATTCAGCGTGGTTCCGAGCATTGAAAAGGGGTACCTAGCCCATCGTCCGCGGCACGTCTCGCACGAAAATAGCTCGGGCAGGAAAGGCGGCGGGTTCTTAACCCCATCCGCTACGCATTTGCCAAATCGGTATGGACTCGTTTGGTTCAAGGGCCGAACCTTTCTTCGCCCTTCGAACACCGACGCGGCAAATTCAATTCCGCTCGAAACACTGCCGAGCGATGCGAAGTCGCTTTCGCACTTGTCGGGTCTCACTCGCGAATTGGCGGCTCACCGGGTCGTTGTAGCCGCTGCAGCCCCGGAGCTCGGTGATGTGGCTCTGGTAGAAGCCGTTGATCTGACCCATCAACACCTCGCGGACGAACTTTCCGATCAACGAGGCCAACATCACCAACGGGTCGGCGGCGTCTGCGTCCTGAACGAAATGTATCTCACCGATGCCCGGGAAGTGGTAGGCGCTGCGGGCGCGCTCCTGGCAAAGGACCGCATGCAAGCGACCGCTCAGCGGACCGAAGAACTTGGAATAGTCGCCCATGCCGCCCACCTTGCCGCAAATGGCGACCAGTTTGCCCGGAACGCGATCGCGAACGTGCAAGATGAGCCGCTCCATCGCGTGCAGATCCGAGGTCGAGCGGTTGAGGCCAGCCTCACGCTCGCTGTTCATCTGAGAGACGCAGACGACTTCGGTCGTGGCCGAATGGAAGGTGACCCCTTGTTTCTCGAAGGCGGCGAGGTGCTTGCGCAGCCGGGTTACGACTTTCTCATCCGTTTGGAAGGCTTGTTGTCGTACCGACCAGCATTGGGGCAAGGTGGCCTCCGGGCAGCGACGCTGGAGGGAGCCGGAGGGTTGGCGCAGCAGGCGTTCCAGGAGCTCGGCGGGTGTCGCCGCGTCGGGATGCAGCGCTCGAGCCCAGGCTTCCCCCAGACCGTGATTACCAAACGCGACGAGCTTCTTCGAATCGTCGAGGTCCGCCGCCAGGCGCGCGCCCAGCTTGCGCGCGAGGCGCGCCTGCCCGGCATCCGTGACCTGTGCGCACACCGCCGTCACCGTCAACGGGCCGAGCCAGGCGCCGAGGCCGTTTTCGTCGATACCTAGCCGATAGGATTCAGACACCGGTGGCTTTTTAATGGGAAGGCGCGACGTTTGAAATCACAGAGTGGAGGCGCGCGTCTGGCGCCCGTCCGGCAGCGGGAGTATCTTGCAAGGGTGAAGCGCTTGGCCTCGTTAGCCGCGTTCGGACTTTCGATCGGATGTTCGAACGGTGAAACAACCCATCACACCACCCATGAGCCCGCCGAAGCGGGGGCCGTCGAAGAGGGCTGCGACGGTCGAGGGCGCGCGCTCGAGGGCCTGTTGGTATCATCCGAGGGCGACGCAGGCGGGGTCGCTACCTTGGAGTTCCTCGCGGGCGAACCCATGCCGCCCATAGTCGGCAACAACTCTTGGTTGTTTGGCCTCGAAGTGGGTGGGAAGCCGCTCCCGGACTTGGCCGCGGCCATCACGGTCACGCCCTTCATGCCCGATCACGGCCATGGCACGCCGACCAAAGTGAACGTCGTCGAGGAGGAGCCCGGGGAGTACCGGTTCGAGCCCGTGCATTTGAGAATGGCCGGGTTTTGGGAGATCCGCGTCGAGCTCGAGAGCGAAGTCCGGGTGGCGGATTGGGTGTTCGGGGTGTGCGTTGAGTAAGCGCGGACGCCGTTCGAAGCCGTGGCGCAGTTGGGCTGCCTTGGGCGGATTGGCCTTCGCTGAGGCGTTCGTGGGCGTCGGTGCCGTGTCCGGCTGCAGTGAACGGCGTGCGACGCCCCCACCGGACGCCATGGCGTCGTCAGCCGAAGACGCCGGCTCCTTGTCTCGCGACGAACTCCTCGATCCCAAGGCGTGTCAGAGTTGCCATCCGGCGCAGTTCGAGGAGTGGTCTGGCAGCATGCACGCGTACGCCTCGGAAGACCCGGTATTTCGAGCCATGAACGCGCGTGGCCAAGAGGACACGGGGGGGAAATTGGGCACCTTCTGTGTGAACTGTCACGCGCCCATGGCGGTCGACGCTGGCTTGACGCGCGACGGCTTGAACCTGGATTCACTGCCCGCGGCTTATCGCGGCGTCACGTGTTACTTCTGTCACAACGTCGAGGCTGTCGAAGGTGACCACAATAACCCGTTGCGCTTGGCCAATGACAACTCGATGCGAGGGCCGTTCGCCGACCCTGCACCCAACCGTGCCCACAGGTCCGCTTTCTCCCCGTTCATGGACAAGGGTGATCAAAGGAGCGCTCAGTCGTGCGGCGCCTGCCACGACGTCGTCGTGGACGCTCACGCATTGGGCGCGACGGGCGGCGAAGCCAGCGTCTTCTTGGAGCGCACGTTCGAGGAGTGGAAGCAGACCTTGTTCAATCGAGACGTCGCGTCCGGGGGTCTGACGTGCAACGGCTGCCACATGCCGATCTCGCCGCGCAGGGAGTCTTCAGCCGTGGGAGAGGGACTGCCGAAGCGACAATCGCGCCGTCACGATTTCGAAGGCGTGGACTTGGCTTTGGTGCCATTTCCGAACGCTGAGCGCCAACGCCTGCTAACCCAGCAATTTCTAGATTCGAGTCTGCTTGGTGAGATATGCGTCTCGCGAGATGGCGTGCTTGCCGTCACGCTCGAGAACTCGGCTGGCCACCATTGGCCCAGCGGTGCGACCTTCGACCGACTTGGTTGGCTGTCGGTGCAGGCCTACGACGCCAGCGGCATGGTCTTCGAGACCGTCGACCCGGAAGCAGATTCGCCGCTGAACGTCCCCGGGACGATGACGGTTTCGGGCCCGGACGCGGCCAGCGACCCGTTCACTTCGGTCGACGCAGCGACGGGTCCAACGGCAGACGCCGGTGACGTTTCGATGGCGACGGTGGTCCGAAGGTCGGCACCTACTCTCACCGAAACCGTCGCCAAGGCGGACGGCAGTCCCGCTCACTTCTTTTGGGAGGTGGCCGAGATAACCGGGAGCACCTCGTTGCCCGGCGTGGTTACACGCGACCCGCTGTCGCCCGACTATCACGCCGAGCGCCGGACGTGGCAGCTCGACACCCAGCAGTCGGGCTTCGATT
>CBINDO010000278.1:0-11204 GCA_966249405.1 uncultured bacterium
AAGTCATTGCTGCGGATCATCAACGATCTTCTGGACTTCTCCAAGCTCGAGGCAGAGCGCGTGGCGGTCGAGACGGTGGCGTTCCACATCGACGAGGTCTTCCAACAAGTGCTCACCACCTGTGGACTCGCCGTGGCCAAGAAAGGTCTCGAGTTCGTCTTCGACATCGACCCAGATGTCCCACCAATCCTGGTCGGCGACCCGCTGCGTCTTGCTCAGATGTTGATCAACTTGATCAGCAACGCCACCAAATTCTCGAGCGTGGGGCGTATCGTGGCGGGGCTGGAGCTCGTGACGCGCCAACCGGACGACAGTGTGACGGTCCGCTTCTCCGTGACGGACACCGGCATCGGGATGTCTCAGACCCAAGTGCGGAGTCTATTTCAGCCGTTCACTCAAGGCGACAGCTCGACGACGCGGCGATACGGCGGAACCGGGCTAGGTTTGGCCATCAGCCAACGCCTCGCACACCTGCTCGGCTGCGAAATCACCGTCACTAGTACACCGGGCAGCGGTAGTTGCTTCGAGTTCTCGCCGACGTTGTCTGCGCCGCGCGAGCTCGCAGTCCCGCCTTCGAAGCCGTCCAAGGCTCGTTCCGTGCTGCTCATCGAGCCCGATCCCGAGCAATCCCGCGCCATCGCGAGGCTCCTGTCCGCCGGCGGTCATCAGGTGTGCCAAGTCGAAGACTCGAATCGAGCCCGCCATGCGCTCAGTCTGGCGAGTGAACCCTTCGATCTATGCTTCTTCGGGTTGCCAGCAGACGGAACCGTCGCGTTCGCACCAGGCGAGCTGTTCCCAGAGGCGAACCTGCGGCCCCGGACGGTCGTGCTCAGCGCCGTCATGGACGGAGATCCGCCGAGCGCGCTGCGCGATTTCGAACAACTCACCAAACCGGTGCTCCCGTCTCAACTACAGGCGCTGCTTGCAACGGGCCGACACCCGAGCAGTTCACCGCCGGAGGCGACGTTGGTTGGCAAACGGGTGCTCTTGGTCCAAGACAACCCCACGACCCGCGACGTGATGAGCGCCATGTTGTCGACCTACGGCGCCGTGGTCAGCGTGGCCGAAACCGGTGCTCACGCCGTGAGTGAAGTCGCGCATCGTCCGCTCGATGTCGTGCTGATGGATATCAACTTGCCGGACATGGATGGCTACGAGGCAACACATCTCATCAAGCGATTGTCGCTCCAATCGCTGCCTCCCATCATTGCGGTCACCGCCGATTCACAACCGGGCACAAAGGCGCGGTGCCTCGCCGTGGGCATGATTGGGTGCATAGTGACGCCCCTGCCTGCAGCCGAGCTGTGCGTCGCCTTGGTGCGCGCGCTCGACGCTGCCCAGGCCGACGCGCCTTCATCCAGCGTCTCTCCGAACGGCGCCTGGCCGCGCAATTCCGTCGCACCCTTCGACCCCGAGCGAGGTTTGCGTCAAGTAGGCGGGGACCAACTCACCTTCCGCAACGTGTTGGCGCGTTTCCACCAACAATACGGCAACGTGCCGCGCTTCGGCTCCCCCGCGTCCGAATCGAACGATGACTTGAGATTGGTGCATGGCCTAGTTTCGGCGGCGGGAAATATCGGAGCGACGCTGTTGTCTCGCAAAGCACAAAGCGTGGAGCTGGCGCTGCGCGAAGGTGCCAAGTTGGGGGCAGAGCAATGGCGCGACCTTTCGCAAACCTGGGAGCAGGCATCGGCGGCGATAGGTTCATACCTACGCGAGCACCCCATCCCGAGCGGGGGGGCCGTCGCACCCGTCGATCACGCGGTATTATTTGCCGCGATGGAACGAGCGCTGCTGCAACACGACACGGTGGCCATCGAACTCCTCGCCGAGACTTGCCGCGCATTTCGCACCCGGTTGACGGCTCACCAAGTATCACGCTTCGAGGAGGCCAGCCGCGCCTACGACTTCGAGGGTTCGCTGGCGCACTTTCGAGCTTTGATGACCGCGTTCGAGAACGCGCGAGAGTGAACGGCGCGCGCCCCAGGCGACGAGCTCGGCTCGAGGCGATAAACGAGCCCCCCGGATCGTTCAAACTTTCAGCACGCTCGACGTCGCGTCGGTGTCGTCGGCGTAGACCAGCCGGACCTCGAGCATCTGTGGTAACGCTTTCAAGAGCGCGTCCACCACCGCTGGCTCGAAGTGCTTCCCGCGTTGCTCCTGCACGTAGCTCAGCGTGTCCTCGACCGACCACGGGCGTTTGTACGGGCGTTCGCTGAGCAACGCGTCGAACACGTCGGCGATCGCCACGATCCTGCCGATCAGCGGGATCTCCTGCTGTTTGAGTCCACGCGGATAACCGGTGCCGTCCCACTTCTCGTGGTGACAGAGCGCGACGTCGCGCGCCGCTCGCAAAAGTTCGCTCGGATGGGTGCCGATGATGTCCGCGCCCACGGCCGGGTGTTGACGCATGACCTGCCATTCCTCGGGCGTCAGCGCCGCCGGCTTGCGCAAAATCGAGTCGGCGATGCCGATTTTACCGACGTCGTGCATGGGTGCCGCGTGCAGCACTAGCTCCGCGAAGTCATCACTCGCGCCGTAAGCCAACGCTACGAGCCGCGAATAGTGACTCATGCGAACGACGTGCTGACCGGTTTCGTTGTCGCGATACTCCGCCGCTCGGCTCAACCGGCGGATGATCTCGAAGCGCGTCGACACCACCTCCAGGGTGCGCTCTTGAACCTGCTTGGCCAGCGCGATGTTCTGGTGGTGAAGCGCGATGTGTGTGCGCACTCGAGCGCGCACCAATTCGGGAACGTACGGCTTCGTCACGTAGTCGACCGCGCCGACGGCGAGCCCCCGCGCCTCGTCGTTCACGTCGGAGCGTGTGGTACAGAAAATAACAGGGATACTGCGCGTCCGGGGATCTTCTTTGAGTGCCTGACAAACGGCGTACCCGTCGAGCTCCGGCATCATGACGTCCAACAGAATCAGGTCCGGCTGCGCCTCGCGCGCGACTGCAAGACCTGCGCGGCCGTGGATACACGCCCTCACCTGGTAGTCTCTGCTCAGCACCCCCCGCAACACGTCGATGCTCTCAGCGGCATCGTCTATCACGAGAATCGTCGGCGTCGGCGCAAACATGACCTAAACGCCATGAACGGTGGGTGCGAACTCACCTTGAACCGCAACCCGCGAGCGCGTTCGGAAATTGGCCCCCATGCCCAGAGGCCCGTTCCCTTTTCACCGGGATTCGCCTAGAAGTCCGCGCCATGAACGACGTCGCGGCTAGTAGCAAGGCCACCAAAGTTGCTAACCCCCTGTTGTGGGTTCCCAGCTTGTACATCGCGATGGGGATCCCGTTCTCCCTCGTAATCTGGGTGGCGGGCACCATGTTCAAGGACCTGGGTCACTCCGATACCTCCATCGCGCTGGCCACGGGCAGCGTGGGTATCGCGTGGTCGCTGAAACCCCTTTGGGCGTCCTTCCTCGACATGTACCGCACCAAGAAGTTCTGGGTGCTGTCGATGGAGTTCTTGATCGCCATCATCTTGGGATTGGTGGCCGCATCGCTACCTTTGCCCAACTACTTCCAAGTCATCATCGCCCTGCTCTGGGTGCTCGCGTTCTCCTCGTCCACTCAAGACATCTGCGCCGACGGCGTTTACATCACGTCCCTGGACGACGCCCAGCAAGCCAAGTGGATCGGTTGGCAAGGCGCGGCATGGAACGCCGGCCGCATCTTCGCGACCGCGCTCGTCGTGTACGTCGCAGGCAAACTCCAGGAGTCGGGTCAGTCTCCCAAGGCAGCGTGGGCAACGGCAATCAGCTTTGCCGCCATAGTCATGGCTGGCTTCGGTGCCTACCACTTCTACACGCTGCCGACCGGCTCGGTGAGCCGTCGACCTCAGAACAGCAAAGAGATCTTCGCGACCTTCGGCGAGACCCTGACCGACTTCTTCAAGAAGAAGCACATCTGGGGCATGTTGGTGTTCGTTTTCCTTTACCGAAGCGGTGAAGGCTTCTTGCTGGTCGAGGCGCCGTTGTTCATGCAGGCGCCACTCGAGCAGGGCGGCCTCGGCTTGTCGCTGTCGGACAAGGCATTCTTGGACGGCGCGATCAGCACGGGCGTGAGTCTGGCAGCGGGCGTGCTCGGCGGCATGTTCATCTCCAAGTTCGGCCTCAAGAAGTCGATCGTGGTGATGGCCCTGTGTATGAACGTCCCGCACGCTTGCTTCGTGTACTTGAGCCAAGCAGTGACGCCCGAGGCGCCGTTGTCCCTGACTACGATCGGCATTCTGGTGACGATCGAGAAGTTCGGTTACAGCTTCGGATTCGTCGCGAACATGCTGTACATGATGCAGCAGATTTCGCCGGGTAAGTACCACATGACGCACTACGCGTTCTGTACGGCGCTGATGAACCTGGTGCTCGTCCCGACCCAGTCGGCCAGTGGTTGGCTCGCGGACGAGCTGGGTTATCGCAACTTCTTCATCTTCGTGATGATCGCGAGCATCCCGTCGGTGATCGCGGCGTGGAAAGCACCATTCCCCCACGAGGAAACGGGTGGCCCCAGACTGGTCGGCAAAGGCCATTAACCCCTCTACGTGGTACGCAGCGCACATCCGCTGAGCTGCTCCACCGGTTCCACCGCCCAAATTTGACGCCCGCTGACGCATTTCGTCGGCGGGCGTCGTCCATTTTGCACATACGAGCGCAATCCCACCTCATGGTTTCAAGGGGCCCCGGCTAGGCGCACTCGCCCGTTTGAATCACGATGACTGGTGCCCATCGGTTTTCGAACGGGCCTCGAACAGGATTAGATTTCATGCAAAGACTCACTCAATTGCGCTCCGCGATCGCGGGGCTCCTCACGTTCGCCATCTCACCTGCGGTGATGGCACAGGAACAGTGCGAGGCAGACACTTGTCCCCCCGGTTACACGTGCGAAGAAGCCAGCTACGACAACTGCCAGTGGGATTGCCCCGAAGACGGCGAATGCACCGTATCGGAGTGCGAAACCGTCCAGTACACGTCCTGTCTACGCGCGGCGTGCGAGAGTGACGCCGACTGCGGGCCAGACATGGTTTGCCACACGGTTACCACCAACTGCGCGACGCCCAGCCCACCGCCCTGTGAACCTGGCGGAGCTTGCCCAGAGCTTCCGCAAATCGAACCCTGTGAGAACACGGAATTCCAGCAGTGCACCCCGCGCTCGGAGCTACCGTGCGAAGTGAACGACGATTGCGGCGAGGGCTTCGACTGCGTGCCCGCCGTGGTGTGTACCTGCAGCGGCACTACGCCGACGGAACCCTCGCTGCCCAGCGGCGGCACGAGCGCCGGGAGTCGTGGCGACAGCGGCGGAGGAAGTGACGCCGCCGACGCACCTGGCGCCCCAATGACGACCGCACCCACGCCGATTCAAACGGCACCATTGCCCGAAGCGACGGCGCTGCCGCCGGGCACCTCTACGCCGGGTGAGCTCCCGTTACCCCCAGACGACTGCACCTGTGAACCATCGGGCACCAATTACTGCCAGATGCAGAACATCGAGTGTGAGACGGACGACGATTGTCCCAGCGACTGGAGCTGCGTTCAGTCACCGGGCGCCTGTTGGGCCGACAGCGAGGGTAACACCGGCTGCAGCGAGGGTTCCTCTCAGTGTTATCCTCCGGGCAACCCGGGAGGGACGCCGACGCCCACGGCTCCCGGTGTTCCGGTGACAGATCCTGGCGCGGGCGAAGGAGACAACGGCGGGGTCTCCGAACCGACTCCCGAGCTGCCGCCCGTCCCCGAACCCGTGCCAACCGGCGGCGGAGGTCGACCACGTGGTGGTGGCGGCTCGGCGGGAGGTTTGTTCGGGCTCATGGGCTGTTCGGTGGACGACAACGTCGGAGCCACCTCGTCTGGCAGCGGTTGGGCAGCACTCGCACTCGGACTGGGCGCCGCGCTGTTGCGTCGCCGTCGCCGTTAACCCAACGCCTTGTGGTTGGGCCCAGCCGCCGAGCGAAATCGGCGGCTCCCGCCCACCGCGTTGCCCCTCGCGATTGACTCAATCCGTGAGGGGCAACAACTGCAGGTTGAGCAGCGCCACTCGCTCCACCGGCTGCGACGCGGCGACGATGGCGCGGATCTCTTGATAGTACGCTTTCTGCAGCTCGCGAATGCGCTGATAGTCTTTCTCGGAGACACCGAACAAGCTGTGGGAAAACAACGCATCACCTGGTTCGTCCATGCGCGCTCGCGCGACGTCTGCCCAAAACGCACGTAACGCGTGGGCAGCCTTCGGATCTCGGCGGGTGTCGACCACCTTGGGTTCGGAAGCCAGGTGGTATTTGCCGTCTCGGTACTCGGCCTGTCCGGTGAGCACCAACAGCTCGAGAGCGGTTTCCTCCTCTTCCTTGGGGATGTCCAGTTTGTCCGCGACCCACCCCGGTTCGTGCTCTGCCAAGTCGGCATACGCCTGCATCTCGAGCACTCGCAACACCGCTTGGGACCACGGCTTCTGATAGGTCGCTTTGCGCGCTTGTTCGAGCTCGAGATAGGCTTCTTTGATCGAGGGGACCAACTCCGGATCGACGACCACCCCGATGAAGTCGATCAACCGCAGCGTAAGCGCGTCGAGTAAACGAAAGAAGTCGGGTAGACGTGGCTCGGACTGCCCGTGAAGCCACCGCGCTGTAGCAAAACGACTGCGCCCCACCTTGGCGGCTACGTCGCCGATGGTGCGGTTACCCTGCAAGTCGCGCAAGAACTGAGCGACGCCGTCGGCGGTCGTCATGTCCGTTTGACCGAGCCATCCCGGCTTCTTTCGATACAACGTCGACAGCGCTGCCGGCACGTCGAGCCCGATTCGAGTCGCGGCCCACAACGTCTTGGCGGCCGTGGGGAACGCGCGACCCACCTCCCAGCTGTGGACCACGTTGCTGCGATAACCCAAACGCCGCGCAAAGGCCGTTTGCGAGCGCCCCGCCCGTAAGGCGCGCAGAAATTCCGAAGCGACGACTTCGTAGTTCAAGACCGCCATCGTGGAACATATTGCACATGAATGTACGATTCGCACCACCAAATGTGCATTTCGTACCTTGATTCGGTGCTGCTGCGGTGGTTGAATGAATAGACCGTGTTTCGACGTCACCGCTGTCTCACCGCGCTCTCCGCCACCTCGATTCTGGCAGCGGGCTGCATGGGAGGACAATCCGGTGACGATGGTGACTTCACCGATGTTGGCGGGCAGGATCCGCCGACCCAGGCCCCGTTACCCGAGGGATGCGGCGAACAAGACATACGCCTAGTTGAGGCCGACGAGCAAACGGTCTACGGTGAGACACCGGCCGAGCTACTGGCGGGAGTGCCGCAACCAAAGGTGCCCTTCCATTGGGTGGACTACTCATCGCCAAATCTGACGGCCACACACACACCGGGCGTCGGCACCAGCAAACTCGACCTCGCGCTCAGTCTGCGCACCGCGGCCTCGGAGCTCGCGGCTGACGAGGGGATCGTCGAGACGGTCGCAAAAGCCCCGAGCGATGACCCCGTTTGCCCACCGCAATCCGTATCGGTCCCCGTTTGGGTCGAGGCGACAACGGAAGACGGCGCCTTGAACGCGCGAGTGAAAGGGCGCCTCGTGTTCTACGGCCGCCGCGTGGCCATCCTCGACGCGCGCTTCCGCCCTGGTGAATCCAGTGGGACACTTCGCGTCGACGCGCCCGTCTCGAAGGATCCCAGTACGCGTTGGACCCTCGCCGGGTTCAACTTGTGGGCCTCGCTGTGGCCCGGTGGCAGCTCGGGCACCTTCAGTCCCGAGTTCCAACCCACGTCCGACGGCACAAGCGGAAGTAGTGCGGTCGTCACTGGCGGAGTCACCACGTCGCCGCCGCCCTTGCCCGAGCCCGACGACAACGACGACATCTATGTCCCCGAGGAATGGCAAGCGATCGGAGTATGGCCACGCCTCGAGCAGTGTAGTCCGGGGACGGTCGTCGCTCCCGACGAAGCCGTAATCGGAAGGTCCATCCTCGACGTGCTGGGCGAGGTCGAGGCCCAATCTCGCTTCCCGTTGACGGTGCGCTCGAACGCAACATCGCTCGCCCTCGAGTCGCTCGACGTGGAGCTCACCACGCTCGCTCCCACCGGCTTGGTGTGTGCGCGCGTCTCACCGCAATCGGGGACCCTGGAGTTCACGGTCGCTGGCCACTTGGCAGCCAGTGGCGCTCAAGCCGCGCCGGTGCTGGATGCAGATCTGCGTTTGAGGCTCCGAGGTCACGTGGACACGGTGTCTGCCGATGCGGTGATCACGGGGGTGCACTTTGGCCGTCAACTGCAGGACGCGGCCTCGCCGCTGGAACGCCAGCGCTTTCAGACGGAAACGGGCCTAGCGTTGATGGGGATCGCCGACGAGTACACGCAAGTCTGGTGGACGTGGTTCGGAACCGTGCCGAAAGCCGGTAGTTCGTTGCAACCGAACGCCACTTTCCTAATCACCTCCCCCAACGCGCAGCAAACCGCAGAGGTGCAGCTGCAAATCGCCGAGGGAGCGCCAGGGTTCAGCGCGGTCATCGACGATAGCGGAGGGCAACAGTTGCCTGGAGACACGCTGTTCGAGGCGACGCTCGAGACCGCGCCTTGAGGCGCGATTGCGCGATCGGGCGAATAATCCGCAGGAAGACGCGATCTATCCGCGACGCCCGCGCGGAGAAAAACCAGCACCGCGGCTGATGCTGGTAGCGTTCCCCATGCGGGCGTATAACCTACATCGCCATCCACGAGGGAACGACGATGATACGACCTGTGCCTGTGTTGAGTCTCCTTCTCGGACTCTTTGCCGTCGGCCTCGTTACGGCCTGCTCGAACGGCTCCTCGGAGCCTGCCGCGCCAGCCGCCCTCTCGACGGCCACGTCCAGCGCCAACCCCGCAACCAACGTCGGAGTGACGTCCGAGGCACCGTTTACGTCGGACGCGCCCCCTCCTCCCGTCCCAGGTATACACTTGGACGCGACGCAGGACGAGACGAGCGAACTCCGCTCGAGCTCGATGGCCGCCGATACAGCGTCGCTGCCCACGACCAGCGGCGCAACGTCCACCTCGAACATGTCACTCGCCCCGGACGCTGGCGTCGAAACCGTCGCCGACGGAGGGCCGGTGTCCAGCTCGAACATCGATGCTGGGGTATCGTCCGCGACCAGCGCCCCAGCCACGTGCCAAGAGCAGGGGACGTGCGCGACTGGTGAGCCCTGTGCCACGGACGCCGAGTGTGCGTCCCTCGTGTGCCACGACGAGCAATGCGCACTCGAAGCGGAGTCGTGCGCAGACCTGCGAGCGAACGGCCGAGAAACCGACAGCGACTGCGGCGGTCCCGACTGCGGCGCCTGCTTGGCGGGTGCGCACTGCCAGAGCGACGGTGACTGTCTCACCACTCACTGTAGCCCAGCCTCGGTTTGCGTGTTGGCGGGCCAAGGTCAAGCCTGCGAGGCGGACAATGACTGTTTGAGTGGAGACTGTAACCCCGAGACCGAAAAGTGCGCCGCTGGGTTCACGGGCGCCGCGTGCGTCGCCAACGGCGACTGCCTGAGCCTCAACTGTACACCCCTCGGGAGCTGCGGCCGCGGCGGCACCGACAGCAGTTGCGTCACGGAAAACGACTGCCTGAGCGGCGATTGCGAGCGGTACTTCTGCGCGGTAGGCACTCCGGGCGACGCGTGTCTCTGGCAAGACGACTGCACGACCCAGACCTGCGCGAACGAGGTGTGCTTGGCGTCCAACGCCGGCGGGCTGTGCGTGACCGATTCGGACTGCACGACCCAGAGCTGCCAAACCGCACAATGCGCGACGTCGGGCCTTGCACAACCGTGTGGTCAAGACGGCGATTGTCTCACGAACAATTGTACCGATGACGACATTTGCGGCCCGGGCCCGGCGGGGAACGCCTGCTCCGCCGATGAGGAGTGCATCACCTCCGATTGTGAGGACGACGCCTGTTCGCTCGGCAACGCAACCGACGGTTGCCTGTCCGATGACGACTGCTACAGCGGACGTTGCGTCTCTGGCGCGTGCGCGAAGGGTAACATCAACGCGACGTGCGAGCTCGACACGGACTGCACGACCACGACGTGTGAAGACGATATCTGCGTCAAGGCGAGCCAAGGTACGGCGTGCGAAACCGACGAAGACTGCACGAGCGACAACTGTGAAGCGGGCTTCTGCGGTCCCGGTTATACGGGAGCGCCCTGCGTCACGATCGCCGACTGCTACAGCTCGGTGTGCGAATCGGAACGGTGCGGCGAAGGCGGCTTCGACACCCAGTGCCGCACCTCATCGGACTGCGCCAGCGGCGCCTGCATCGCCGGAAGTTGCCAGAAGGCACCCGTAGGCTCGCCGTGCACTGCGAGCGCCGATTGTCTCAGCGCACGTTGTGACGACGAGTGTCTCCCCGGGTTCGCCGGGAGCCCGTGCGTCGTCAGCGACGACTGTACGAGCGACGTGTGTATCGACGAACAGTGCGCGCCCGATGCGGCCGGTGGGGCGTGCACGGAAGACGACCACTGCCTTTCGAACCGATGCGAGAACGAGAGCTGCCTCCCGGGCCCGTTCGGCGCAGGGTGTCGCAACGACGACGATTGCGATTCGGACAACTGCGTCGACGAGCTCTGCGGCCCTGGTTACTACGGCTCACCGTGCACCGGCGATGCGGGATGTTACAGCCACACGTGTAGTAACGGCGCGTGCACGAAGAGTGATCTCGGCGAGGGTTGCTCCGCAACCAGCGATTGCACCGCAGGGTCGTGCTCGCTCGGCGAATGCGCGTTGGGTCCGGAGTGTAACGCCTCGGTCGCGACGGACATGGGCGCTCAAGGACATCCGACGACGACCACGGTGAGCGGTTGTCTCAAAGTGGAAGATGCTTACCCCGACTGGTGGGGCACGTCACGTCGCATGTCGCTCCAGATCTCGGCGTGTGGCGCGTATCCGTTATCCGTCCGAGTGTTCAACGAGTGCACGGAGCTCGGCCAAACCTTGACGTTCACCGCGGACTGGCAGCAGTTGCTCACCGACCCAACCAGCGCGGAGTGCCCCACCCTTCTCGACCTGCGCGGCACCGCGGCGGCTAACGTCACGTTCACTTACTTCTGAACCGCGGCCCGGCACGTTTGCTCGCCCACGAGCAGTGAACCGCACGCGAGCACCCGCGCACGTGAACAACCGCGCATTCGAACAACCGCGCATTCGAACAACCGCGCATTCGAACAACCGCGCATTCGAACAAC
>CBINDO010000279.1:0-11192 GCA_966249405.1 uncultured bacterium
TGCTGATGTTCACCAACCAGATCCGCATGAAGATCGGCGTGATGTTCGGCAGCCCAGAGACCACCACCGGCGGTAATGCCCTCAAGTTCTACGCTTCTCAACGTTTGGACATTCGTCGTATCGGTGCGATTAAAGAGAGTAACGCGAAGGGTGAACAAGTCGTCGGTAACCGGACGCGCGTGAAGGTCGTCAAGAACAAGATGGCGTCACCTTTCCGTGAGGTGGAATTCGACATCACCTACGGCAAAGGCATCAGCCTCTCCGGCGAGTTGGTCGACCTCGGTGTCGACGCAGGTATCGTGCAGAAGAGCGGTTCTTGGTTCTCGTTGGGCCCCGAGCGAATTGGACAGGGGCGCGACAACGCGCGGACGTATCTCGAAGAGCACCCCGAAGCAATGCAAGCCCTCGAGCGTGAACTTCTCGCCAAGAACGACATCGTCCGGCTCGGAGACAAACCGCTCGCGGCCGAAGCTGCGCCCGCAGCAGCCGCTGCCGATGGGGACGACGCGAACGGCGCGAAAGCACGCAATGCGGCGCGTCGAGCGGCCCGCCCCAACTGAAGCCGACGATTGTTGCACGGTGCTAGGGCTGAGCGCCCGGCACCACAATGCCGCATTCCGAGACGAGTGACGGTCTAGAGGCAATCGCCGTGATAATGCGGCTCGAAACGAATTTGCTGCCCGTGCTGCACGCCGCGCCCGCCCTCGTCGGAGCGCGGCGTCGGTAATTTGCGGGGTTTTGGGCCAGCTTAGACGTTGAGTGCGGCGAGCGCCGTTTGATACAGTGCGATCATGATCACAGGGCGGTTTTTTGGGTTTCGGACCGACTCCGGGCTCGCAGCCTGCGTCGGGTTAGCGGCCTGCCTCATGCTCGGCGCGTGTGCCGGTGGACGGGAAGCGGTCAAGGACGACTACGTCCCCCCGCAGAATCAGCCGAAGGAGCGGGCAATCGGTGCTGCTCCCGAGTGTCTCAACGAAAACGACGAACCCGTCGAATGTGAACAAGACGACGAGTGTTGCAGCGGCTTCGTGTGCGGCAAAGATCCGGAGCTCAACCCTCGCAAGAAGTACTGTTTGTACGGCGGGGAGTGAGCTTTTGCGAGCCGCGTCTCACCGCGGGAGGATGCGAGCCACGACCGTGCTCAGGTATTCTCCCTCGCTGAAGCCGGCCAATACGGGGTGATCGGGGCCTTGCGTGAAGCGGTGGGTGATCGCAGCTTGTGCGTTCGCGTCCATCGCGGCTAGCGCCAACACGCGGCTGAGCTCCGGGTGCTTGATTGCCGCCGAACACGAACACAGTACTAGCTCACCTCCGAAGGCGGTGACGCGGCAGGCCTCGGCGGCCAGCGAACGCATTCGCTTCAACGCGGCATCCATGCCCTTCTTGTTCGTCGATAACTTGGGAGGGTCACAGATCGTCAAGTCGTAGCTGTGATTGGGTAACTGCTCGAGATACTCGTGAGCGTCGGCTTGGTGCATCGTGACTTGGCTCAGGCCATTGTCGGCAGCAATTTGCCGGCCAACGTCGACTGCCTGACCGCTTCGCTCCACGCAATCGACGTGTTTTGCGCCACCCCGCGCCGCGTTCAAACCCAGGGAGCCCACGTAGCTGAACGCATCGAGCACGCGCCGCCCTTCGCCGCGGGCTCTCAGCCACTCGCGCAGCGGCCGTTGGTCGCAATAATAGCCCGTCTTTTGTTGGAGTTCGTGGGGGATGTTGTAACGGATGCCCAGCTCCGCGAACCTCAACGGAGAGCTGGCTGCTGGCCCTGAACTTGGCGGAGCTGCTTCGAACCCCTCGAGTTTGGCGAGCTTCGCCGGCGTGCGATCGTGGATGACGTCCGGATGGAATAGCGTGCGGATCGTGGAGAGCACCTCGTCTCGCCGTTGCCAAAGCCCAACGGTTCCGAGCTGGACGCTGATCTGCCGTCCGTACACGTCGACGATGAGCCCGGGCAGACCGTCGCCTTCGCCGTGAACCCACCGGTACGCGGTCGTCTCGTTGTTTGGCAGGTCGAGATCGCGGCGCAGCTGCAACGCCGACTCCAGTCGGCTCCTCAACAAGTTGCCATCGATCGGTTGTGCCTTGCGAGTATACAAGCGAACGGCGATCGCCGAGTCGGGTGACCACAGGCCACGACCCAGTAGATTTCCTTTCGCATCGAGCACGTCCACCTCGCACCCCGGGGTAAGCGTTCCGGTTCGAGTTTCGATGGCCTGGGCGTACACCCAGGGGTGTCCAGCCCACACCGGCTGAACTCTTCCTGCTTTGATCGTTACGGAGGGCATATTTACGTGATGAACTTGAGGAGCCGTGAGAAGTCTGCCGACTCCAGGCGCGGGAGGTAAGTCTCGAGGGCTTCTTTCTGCAATCGCGCGCAATAACTCGGCCTGAAGAAATGCTCGCCGCTGCGGATCACGTAGTTGAGCACGAAGAAGCGGAACACTTCCTTGAGGAACAGGACTTCGTGTTCGCTCAGTGGGTTTATACGGTGATATTGCTGGAGAAAGACGCCGAACGCTGGCTCGAAAAACGGGTCGACGTTGTAGCTGAAGATGGTCTGGTCACCGTCGGAGCGCACTACCCGAGCGCAGAAGTAGAAGTCGAATACTCGCGGCTCGATGCGGAACCAATCGTAGTCCCATCGAGTGAACATGCGGAAGCCCTGGTGTTCGAGGCCCACGCTGAAGTTGCCTATGTTCCAGTCGAGCAGGACGGGGATCTTGCTGAAGCTGTGGTAGCCGAGTTTTTCGGCGTTGTTGAGGAACGTCTCGCATTGTGAGCGCAGGCGAACCTCTGCGTCGTCGTCGAAACCGCGCTGGTGCCTCCACTCCTTGTTACCCAACAGGTCGAACAGAATTGCGATGTCGGAGCCGACGGACTTCCACGAGCGATTCATGCGTGGCGCAACTTGCTCCGATACCGCGTGAAAGTGCGCCATTTCGCGCCCCAGGGCCCGGATCTGGTCGGGAGCGAGCTGCTTGGGCAGGAAGTCGTAAAAAGGGGCCTTTTCGTAGAAGACGACGAACCACGTACCCTCGCGGTAAGTAAACGCTTCGTGGTCCTTCAAGACGACCGGCGCCAAGAAGCGCGAGAAGCGGGTGCCTCCCAGCAAGCGAATCCATTGCACGATCAACTTGTGATCTTGGTGGAAGTGAACGTAAGAGCCGAAACTGCTCGCCTTGGCGATCAGCTCGTGGCCGCTGTCGAGGATTACGCGGTAGACGTGATTAGTGGATACGAAAGCGCTGACTTCCACGAGCTGCGAGATGACCTCGGGCCTGCCCAGCGCGGTAAAGGCGCGTCCCACCAATGCCGGCAAGTCGGCTTGCGCCAAACCACTGCCGTCGGAAGGGCGTGGTTGGGTGTCGTTGGCAGGACTACCTTGGTTTTCGTTCACTTGGCGGCAGTTTGGAGCAGCGGACGCCGGCCGTCCTAGGAAATCTCCCAGGGTGCTCGGTTGGGTGGTCGGCCAGAGGAGGTCTGTGGCGGTCTGAGGCAAGCCGCGCCCCTGTCCGCCGTCGATAACGCTCCTAACCTTTAGCGAGCACGGAAACGAAACCGTATCGTCGAGTAGGCCACACGAGCGCCGTGGCTGCTGACCGTGCGCCGACCAGTGAGGACGAACCTTAGATGAATCCAGAAAGTGCAACCACCGACGTTTTGACCGCTCTCGTCGAGCTAACGCGCTCACGCTTACCGGCCGAGGAAGCCGACCTGGTGGCTACGTTCCTTCGTGGGTTCTATACGGGCCCGACTGCCACGGACTTGTTCGGAGAACGCCTCGAGCACCTCTATGCGGGAGCTGTTAATCTTTCGCGGTTCATGCGGGAGCGGCGGGACGACGAAGTCAAGGTGCGGATTTTTAGTCCATCCCTCGACGAGCAAGGGTATCCGAGTCCCCACACCGTCGTGGAGGTGGTCCAGCGCGACAAGCCATTTTTGGTCGACTCCGTTTCGGCGGAGTTGTTGAGGCTTGGCGCGGACATTCAGGTCATTCTGCACCCGATCTTTCGTGTCGCGCGGACGGCTGAGGGGCAGCTTCGCGAATTGACGCTGGCCGATTCTTTGACCGAAGACCCGGAAGACTCGGGGCACCTCGAGTCAGTCATCCACCTGCGGGTACGCGCTCAGCCCAAGGCCGAGTTTCCTGCGATAGTCGATCGGATCCTCGCAGTGTTGCGCGATGTGCACACGGCCGTTGCGGACTTCCGGGCCATGAAGGAGCGCTGCCACGAGCTCACGCTGCGTCTTGCCAACGTCGATGAAGGTCGAGACCACGGCGGCGTTTATCGAGAGAGCAGCGACTTCTTGCGTTGGATGTCGGATCGCGACTTCGTATTTTTGGGCTACCGGCGATACGAGGGACTGTCGCACGCAGACGGCGCGGCAGAGAAGCTGGACGGGCTCGGCTTGTTTCGGGACGCCGAGCGTGAGTTCTTCCAGTGGAGTGCCGTTCCGAGCGACTTGCGCGGCTCGGTCGTGTTCAAAGCCAATGCCAACTCGACGATCCATCGTCCCGCGCCGTTCGACGTCGTCGTCACGCGCTTGCCCGACGCAGACGCCTTCGAAGTTTTCATCGGGTTGTTCTCGTTGTCCGCGTACTCACGGAGCCCGAGTGAGATCCCGCTTTTGCGTCGGAAGATGGCTCGTGTTCTGGAGAAGTCGAACTTCCTACCCAGCAGCTACGACGCGAAGACTCTCAAGTACATCCTCGAGACTTACCCGCGCGACGAGTTATTCCAGATCGACGAAGCCACCTTACTGCGCATAGCTCAGGGCATTCTTCGGTTACAGCATCGGCAGCGGGTGGCGCTGTTCACACGCCGCGATACGTTGGGACAGTTCGTTGCGTGCTTGGTATACATCCCGCGGGACCGCATGGACACGAACCTGCGCCTGAAGGTTCAGCAGATATTGTGCAGCGCCTACGGTGGCACCTTGTCTTCGTACGCGACGCAGCTAACGAACGACCCACTCGCTCGCCTCCACTTCATCGTCAGCGCGCCTCAGAGCGCCCTCGAGCCCGACCACGCCACGATCGAGAAGCAGATCGAGCGCGTCACGCAAGCGTGGGAAGACAGGCTCTTGACGGCTCTGGTCGCGGAGTTCGGCGAACAAGTTGGGAGTGAACGCTTCCGCGCCTTCGCCCAAGCGTTCCCCGCCGCATACCGCGAGGCCAACGACGAGCTGGCGGCCGTATCCGACGTGGTGCTGGCGGTCGAGTCGATTCGAACGGGGGCGCCAGCGATGAAGCTGTTTCGGCCCGTCGAGTTCGCGGCTCATCAGGTTCGGCTGAAGGTGTTCATTCCATCCGGCATCGCCGCGCTCAGCGACATCGTACCGCGGCTCGAGAACATGGGGCTCCGTGTCGTGAGCGAAGTGCCATACGAGCTCCGAGTGACAGGTTTCGCTGGCGGCGTCCGGCTCCAGGACTTCACGTTGTGTAGCGATGGCGAGACGGCGATCGACTTGGCTGCGGTGCGTACGCCTTTCATCGACGTGTTCGGTGCGGTCTGGAGCGGCTCGATGGTCGACGATGGCTTCAACAAACTGGTCGTGCACGCTCAGCTGCACGGGCGGGACGTGAAGCTGATCCGTTCGTATGCGCGATACCTGCGTCAGATCAAGGCTCCGTTCTCGCTCCCGTACATGGAATCCACCTTGTGCCGGTACGCCGAGTTCACGCGTTTGCTCGTCCAAATCTTCCACACCAAGTTCGATCCGGCGTGGCAGGCGCCTGCGCCCAGTAGCGGGCGCGACATCTCACTCCACGGGCTTGGCTTGGGCTCTCAGGTGTCGGACTTGTCTCGGCGGCAAGTAGCCGCGAACGAGCTCGCTGCTTTAGCTCGAGGGTTGTTGGATCGCGTCGAGAACCTGGACGAAGACCGCATCTTGCGCGCGTTTCTCTCAGTCGTGGAAGCCACGGTGCGGACCAACTTCTTCCAGCTGGACGCAGCGGGGCATCCGAAGGACTACGTTTCGCTCAAGTTCGATTGCCAGCGCATCGAAGGGTTGCCCAAGCCTCGCCCGTTGCGTGAGATCTTCGTATTCAGCCCACGGGTGGAGGGGGTGCACTTGCGGTTCGGGTTGGTCGCTCGCGGTGGCTTGCGGTGGTCGGACCGTCTGGAAGACTTCCGTACCGAGGTGCTCGGCCTGGTCAAGGCTCAACAGGTGAAGAACGCCGTCATCGTGCCGGTAGGATCCAAAGGCGGATTCGTCGTGCAAAAGCCGCCAGCGCCGGAGGCTGGTCGCGAAGCGTTCTTGCAAGAAGGGATCAGTTGCTACAAGACCTTCATCGCAGCCTTGCTGGACGTCACCGACAACCGGGTCGGCGGGAGGGTGGTGCGTCCGCCTCAGGTGTTAGCTCATGACGGCGACGATCCGTACCTCGTGGTCGCAGCCGACAAGGGGACGGCGACCTTCTCGGACATTGCAAACGAGATCTCCGTCTCACGTGGGTTTTGGCTCGGGGACGCTTTTGCGTCAGGCGGCTCCGCGGGCTACGACCACAAGGCAATGGGTATAACTGCGCGAGGCGCTTGGGAGTCCGTGAAGCGGCACTTTCGAGAGCTCGGCAAGGACATCCAGTCGACGCCGTTTACTTGTGTCGGTGTAGGCGACATGAGCGGTGACGTGTTCGGAAACGGGATGTTGCAGTCGAAGCAAATCCGGCTTCTGGCAGCGTTCAACCACCAACACATCTTCCTGGATCCCAACCCCGATCCAGCGTCGAGTTGGACGGAGCGCGAGCGGCTGTTCCGGTTGCCGCGCAGCACCTGGGCAGACTACGATCCCGCGCGCATCTCCCATGGCGGAGGCGTTTTCGAACGAAAAGCCAAGCGCATCCCGTTGTCTCCCGAAGTCCGAGCCATGCTGGGCCTGGACGTCGAGACGGCGCAGCCGGGAGAGGTGATCACCGCGATCTTGCGTACCAGGGTGGAGCTCCTGTTTTTCGGCGGCATCGGCACCTACGTCAAGGCGCGCACCGAATCTCACGCAGAAGTGGGCGATCGTGCCAACGACGCCGTGCGTGTCAACGCGTCCGAGCTCGGAGCCCAAGTCATCGGCGAAGGGGCGAATCTAGCCATGACGCAAGAGGCTCGTGTAGAGTTCGCCTTGGGCGGTGGGCGCTGCAACACCGACTTCATCGACAATAGCGCAGGCGTGGATTGCTCGGATCACGAGGTGAACATCAAGATCCTGCTGAGCGAAGTCGAGGGTAGCGGCGAGCTTACGCGCAAGCAACGCGACGTGCTGCTCGTCGACATGACAGAAGACGTGGCGAAGCTGGTGCTGAGGGACAACTACCTCCAGACCCAGGCCATCAGCGTCAGTCAGGGTGTCGGTGGCAGGCTCACGGATCGCCTCGGCCGCTTCATCAGGAGCCTCGAGAAGCGCGGCATCCTCGACCGCAAGCTCGAGCGTCTGCCCGACGAAGAAGGGCTCGCCGACCGCATCCGGCGTGGTCAAGGGTTCTCACGGCCGGAGCTGTCAGCGTTGTTGTCGTACTCGAAGAACGCCTTGTACACGGATTTGCTCGCGTCGACCCTGCCCGAAGAGCCTGCGACCGAAGTGCTGTTGGTCGAGTACTTTCCGGACGAGCTGCAGCAGCGCTACGGCGCTGCGATTCGGAGGCATCAGCTGAGGCGCGAGATCATCGCTACCGTCTTGACGAACGAACTCGTCAATCGGATGGGGATCACGTTCGTGTTCGAAGCCTGTGAAGCGACCGGCTTGATGGCTCCCGCCGTGGCCTCTGCCTACCTCGTTGCACGCGACGTGTTGGGTATGACTTCGGTGTGGAGCGAGGTGGAGGCCCTCGACGGAAAGGTCCACGGCAGCATCCAGGCGGCAATGCTCGCGGATTGTGGGCGATGCATGAACAACTTCGTGACCTGGTTACTGCGTTTCCACGGGTATGGACAGCCCCTGGACGGTCAGATCAACACCTACAAGCGGCCGTTCCAGGAGCTGCTGCCGGAGTTGTATCAGCTGGCAAGTCAGGCTGAACGAGAGGAGGTCGAGGCCAGAGTCAAGGAACGGACCGGCCACGGTGTGCCCGATGACTTGGCGCTGAAGATTTCGCTGATGCCGTTGTTCGCGCCGCTCGGGGACGTCGTTCAGCTCAGCTTCGATACGTCGCGTTCGGTAGGTGAGACGGCGCGAGTCTACTTCCGCGTCGGGGAACGTTTTGGGATAACGTGGCTACGCAGTCTAGCGCGGCGCTTGCCGACCGAGCGAGCTTGGGATCGCCAAGCCGTGGCCGCCGTATTGAATGAGCTCTACGCGACGCAACGCACGTTGGTCGAGGTGATATTGCGGTCGAGCATGGATGGTGTAGCGCCACAAGTGATCATCGACACGTGGTGCAGCAAGCGGCAAGCGTTGGTGGACCGCAACGCTCAGCTCGTCGCGGAGCTGCAGGCGACGGTAGCACCGAACTTCGCCATGCTGGCGGTCGCGAACGGTCAGCTCAAGACACTACTGGCCGATGCCCAGAAGTCGGTCACGTTGGTACCGCCGGCGAGCCGGCGCTGACGCTCGTTCGGTGCCGCTCGGCGCTCTGATTTCCCAGGTTAACCTCGTGAACTCGGAGCGCCGGCGGCGCCAGACAGCTCCTCCAACATTTCGGTTTGAGTGGCCTGGATGTCGAGCAGTCGCTGCCATTCCACGAGCAAGAGGTGGTCCAGCTTCTCGTGCAACAACTGGAGCTCGAGTTCCGCCTTGAGGTTGATCTCGTAGTCGTGTTCCGCGCGTTCGCGGTCTTTCACGGCTTGCCGATTCTGACTCATCATGATCACCGGCGCTTGCATAGCCGCCAAACAAGACAACGCGAGGTTGAGCAGTATGAATGGATACGGGTCGAACGGCTGGGACAGCAACACCGCGTTCGTCACCATCCACACCACGATGATGAACGCAAACGCTCCAAGGAACGGCCAGCTGCCTCCGAAGGACGCAACGGCGTCAGCTACACGCCCTCCCAAGTCAGCAGCCGGACCGGACAGGTTCTTGGCCACGAGTTGCTGCTGCGCCATGCGGTCGAGGACCGACGCATCGAGTTTTCCGATGGTGCCGCGCTGACCTTCGATTGCCTCGCGGAGTAGCTGTATCCGTGCGCGGTGAACATCTTCGCGACAGGTGACGCGCCCGTCCCAGTCGGGGTGCGTCTCTCGTAGCCTCGAGACGATGACTGACCGCAGCCGGTCAGTTCCGACACGGTGCGATAGTGGACGCTGCTGGCCGCAGGTAGGGCAAGTGAAGGTCGATTGGGAAGGCATCTGAATTCCTTCCAACGTCCTTACCTCGACGGCAGGCCCGTTAGCGCGGCTTTCGACCAATTCAGTGCAGTGAACCGTCGAGACCTCGCAGGACCAGGCCCGGACATAGCCCGCAAATGATGAGCGTCCCGATGACCAGCGTCATGGTGGTGAACTCGCGTGGCGTCATGTCACGCTCCCCGCAGCTTTCGTCGGTACCCATGAACAGCAGGAAGAACGCTCGCGCGACGTTCATTCCGTTGAGCGCCGTAGCCACGATCAGGCTGATACCGAGCCTGGGGAACTCGTGCACGCTGCCCTGAACCAAAAGGTCTTCCGAGACGAAGCCTAGCGTCAGTGGCAGCCCGACACTCGCAAAACCCATGACCAAGAAGGAAACGGCCAGTTTTGGTGTTCTAGCGAAGTTACCACTTGGAACGAGCAGGTGAGCCGTCCCACGGCGAGACTCCAAAGCCGACAACGTCATGGCGAAGCCGGCGAACGCGAGACACTGAACTATGCCGTTCACCACGGTGCCGGTCTGTGCGACGGACGACTCGTTCTCGACTCCGAAGGCGAGCAGGGCCGTTTGACTCAAGAACAGGTAGGCGAGCGCGCGGCGGGCATTCGTTTGTACGACACCCAAGGCGGCGCCGATCACTGCCGTGGCCGCGCCGACGCGCGCCACCTGATGCGCGTATTCATGCGGGATGTGTGGCGCTAGCCAATCCAAATGCACCCACACGTCAAGCTGCGTCGCCGTGAAAGCGACCACGATCGCCATGGGCGATTGCTGCACGAAGCGTGGGAACCAACTGTGAACCGGGAGCAGCGCTTCACGAACCGCCAAGGCGATCAGAAACGGCACCACCGCCGCTTGTGGTTGGTCGCTGCCGATCAGAGCCACCGCTACGAAGAAGAAGGCTATACTCGCGACGTGATAGACCGAAAACAATCTGGCGGTGCCCTGCGACTGAACGGTGCTTCTTAGTTCGAGCCAAGGCACCATCGCCGTCGCCGCCCACAAGGTGCCAACCAACCAGAGTTGCCTCGCGGCCACGACGGCAAAACTCGAGGCAATCAGCACCAGCACCCGAGCAAACGTCGCGGTTTTGTGGCGAGTCACCGGGGCCATGGCCACGCCAATCAGAGACACCATGGCGATGGCGGGTAAGACGTAGCGGAGTCGAGGCGGGCCAGAGTCGCCCCCAGCCATGGCAATACCAACGACCCCTCCTACGGCCAGGGCCAGGGTCGATGCCGAAGTAAGGACCGCCGCCCGGCGGGCGCCGATCGCAGTCTCCTTAAGTGAGACGAGCACCGCGCCAAGCAGCGTCATCGCAGACAACAACCACGCCAATGAATGCGTCATTCGGCACCGTCCAACGTGGGGTGTGAACTGGGGTCCTTGTGCTCGGGTCGCGCTGGCGCCGGGCAGCCTTCAATCAGGCATGTGAACGCACGCTCGGTGCTGTCTAACCACCTGAAGGTTCTGACAAACGGGGCGAGTACGAAATCACGGAGCACGGCGTCGAAGTAGCCACGCTCGAGCGCGTGACGATAGAGCCAGGGTTGCCAGCGAGCGGGGACGAGTCGTTCGAGATGTCCGCCCGTGCGAGGTACGGTTTTGCCCAGCGCCTGCTCCCGCTGCTGGTGGTCTTGCAGGGCGTTGGGCGAAGTGAGGATCTGCAGGCTGCGAACGCAGGCATGACCCATCAAGTGGAGCAGCGCGACGACGTGAAAACCCAGCCCGATCTCGACCAAGATGAGTCCCACCTGAGTCATCGAAGCATAGGCCAACAGACTCTTGACGTCGGTTTGGACACGGCCGACGAACGTGCCGTGCATGGCCGTCGCTGCGCCGATAGTGACTACCGCGACGGTGACGACGGGCGACTACGTCTGCCGCTCGACGACGTGGGACTGGCG
>CBINDO010000280.1:0-11149 GCA_966249405.1 uncultured bacterium
GCTCTTTCGCTCCCAAAAAGTCCCCCAAGTCCTGAAGCACCAGCGCAAGGTTCGAAAGCAATGTGGCGCCGCGTTCCCACGCCGCGTCGCCCAAGGTGTGTCCCCGCTCAGAAACGAATGGCTGGTGCAGGCTGCGGGCCTCGTCAAAGCGCGCCTGTTCACAAAGTGGCGAGGAGAGCCGTGCGGCCATTTCTGCAGCAGCTTCCGTAAGCCCGTCACCAGTGAGCTCTCGGGTGACGGCGACCAACGGCGTGAGTTCGAGCCGAATCACCGGGTTGGTCAGCGCCTGTTCGTTCACCGCGGTTGCCCGCGCTATCAACCACTTCACGACGGGTTCACGCAGCGCCGTCAATCGCCCCGCTTGTTCGCAGTTGCGCAGCAACCAGTCGCGCAGCAAAGCGTGGAGGGACAGAAAACGCAGCCCCTGTTCGCCGTGTTCGAGGCGGAGCAGCCGTGCTTCTTCAAGGCCGCTGAGCACACTCGAAGCTGGCACTTCCTCGAAACCGGGCAACGCATCACTCGCTCCAGTCGGGTCTTGGCTAACCAACGTTTCGAGCCAGAACTCCGGAAAGCTGTTGGCGCCGAGCAAGGCGGCGTAGTCGAGCGCTCGCTGTTCACCTTCCGAAAGCGCAGCGTACAAGTCGCCGAACAGCGCCGCGAGGGACGGCGGGTAACTCAGCGCGTCGGCAGCCGCGGCGGCCGTAGCTTCGTAACTCTGCAAGCCGCGTTGCTCCAGGCTCTTGGCGTAAGCAGCCCAGGACAGGCGCGGCTGCCGCGCCAGATAGGCCCCCACCGTCACCACGGCGACCGCTAGGCCACCGGTGATGCGAAGGATGGTGGCCACAGCGGTTGCTGCACTCGGCTCGTTCGCATCCCCCCGGTATGCAATCAGTAGACTCTTGGCCGCGGCATCATCGAGGCGCTCGAGAGGCACCATCGTCACGTCAGGAAGTTGCGGCGCTCGCGTGGTAAACACCAGACGACAAGCCCGACTTGGTAACTCATCCCGATGGGTGCGCAGCCACGCGGCGTCAGGCACGTTGTCTACGATCAGCAACGCCGGCTCGCCGTCGCTCAGTGCCGCACGTACGGCCCGGCTGAGCTCACCCACGTCACGAAGCTGTGCAACGTCGCGAAGCTGTGCGTCGCCCGCGGTGTTGCCGACATGGGTCCCCAACAGCGGAGCCCACTCCGCGAGGCTCGCGGTCACGTTGCGCTCAGCGTGCAAGAACAACACCCCACCAGGGTAACTGGAGGTGTGACGCCACGCGTATTCGATGGCGAGCGAAGATTTGCCGAGCCCGCCATGCCCCCAGGTGGCCAAGCGCTGTGTCACACCGACGGCCACGCGTTGAGTGAGACGCTGGTGCAAGTCGGCGAGCTCTGTCTCACGGCCCACGAAGCGCGGGTCGCGATCGGGCAACTGGCGCCGCAACACCGCCCGCGCCGCGCCGGGCCGCGACTCACCAAGGGTGCGGAGGACCACCGTGAGCAGTTGCTCCAAACGCGCAGACCCCGCGCCCAGATGGGCTAACGCCTGCTGCGTCACGGCGTGTTGCTGCTCCTGGCGCGCAAACCCGTCTGTCAGCTGTGCACTGAGCTGACGGCGCGTCGTTTCGTGTTGAAGGAGCGTGTGCTTGATCGTCTCGACGAACTCGCTCGCGCTCTGCTCGCTGAGCGCGTCACTGCGCGCCGTGACCAGTTTGCTGAGCTCACTCGCTTGCAACTGGCCGCGTTGCTCGAGCCACACCAGGCCATGCACCATGACCTGCGCCAAGCCGGTCTTGGCTGACTCGCGCTCACCCCGAGCAACCACAGCCAGGCGGCGCCCTTCCGCTTTCAGAGCCTCCGCGACGGCGCGCACCACATCTTGCCGCATCGTCTCACGCTGGGCGTACTCTTTTTCCGCCGCTTGCAGCCGCTCCGTGCCGGTGGTGCCGAGAGCGACCGCCAAAGCTGTCGCCAACGTGCCGGTGACTGCGCCCGCCCAAGGACCGCCTAGCGTCGTTACAAGCACATTGGCCGCGGACGCGAGCCACTTGGGCGTCAGCTCATACTTGCCTTCGATGAACTCTGCCGCCAACTCGCCGAACGGCTCGGGATCGAAGGCTTCAGGTTCCGCAGGCGCGGCAACGACGGCACCCGGGTTGACGGAGGCGACCATGTTACGAGGCATAACACGAAGCCCAGCGCGCGTCTTGCGGGCGAACGCTGCGAAGGGCTGTGTGAGCTGTCAATAGGAACAGTTTTGCTCAACCAAGACGTTGCGACGCTGAGGACCCAGCAGCAGTTGCTCCCCTCGCGTGCTCGACTACCGCGTGCTCAGCAACGCCGGCATCTGGTGGGTTGGACGCCTCCAAACCGACGCCGATCGGCGTCGAGTCGTCGAAGGCCTGGCCCAACACAGCGCCAAAGGTGACCAATCTTCCGCCACCCTCACCCGCACCATCAAACAGCTTGCTCCTCGATGGTTCGTGATGCGCAACGCGCGGGCCTCCGAAGACGTAACCCTGATGCAACCGCGCTGGGCGCTCTCGTTCTTGCGCGGTCCGATGACGCCGTCGGAGATTCGGCGGGTGCGCGGGTGAGGGCAAGCCGCGACGCTGCCAGGGCTTGGCGTCCCCGGAGCGGGGACGTGGCGCGTGACGAAGGTGTTGGGACGGCAGCGCGGCGTGTGATACGCTCCGACGATGGCGCTGGTAGACCATTTGGACACGCTGAAAGCTTTCGGAGGCAAGACGCCTGCGGAGAAGCTTCGCGAGGCGCTGGAGCTCTACGACGACGGAGTGGAGATGCAGCGCTCGTCATTGCTCGGCGGCACCCAAGCTGGAACGCCGACTCGCTGGAAAGGCAGCTGAGGACGTGGCTACGGCGCGAGGGCGACGCTTCGGACGGAGACTGAAGCGCTGTGAGGTTGGGAGAGGCACTTCGTGAGCTCGTTGCAGCGCTGAGCCGCGCGAACATCGAGTACGCGTTGGTTGGCGGTTTGGCCGCATCGGCAAGAGGAGAAGCCCGTTTCACGAGAGACATCGACATCGCGGTCGCGACCCCTACGGATGAACACGCGGAGCGGTTGGTGTGGGAGCTGCAAGGGAGTGGATATAGTGTGCTCGCGACGGTGGAACAGGACGCCACACACCGACTCGCTACGGTGCGGCTGAGTAATTCAGCGGCAACGGTCTGCGACCTCGTTTTTGCCACTTGTGGAATCGAGGCAGAGGTCGTCGAAACCGCCGAGCAACTCGCGGTGTTTCCCGGCACGACAGTGGGTGGCGCACGCTGCCGCCATACCTAGGACCATATCGTTGACTGGCTTCGACCATACGCTACACTGGTGTTCATGTCCCGAGCGGTCCGAAAAATTACGGCGAACATTCCCGCGGAACTTTTGGAGCGCGCCCAACGCGCGACGGGCCTAGGAATTACAGAGACCCTGGTCGCCGGCCTCGAAGAGCTGCAGCGGACGCAAAAGCGGTCCGCTCTCCGAGCGTTGCGTGGTCGCGTGAAGATTGAGCTCGACCTCGAGGCAACCCGGCAATGATGATTGTGGACACGTCGGCTTGGGTCGATTTCTTTCGGGGTACGGAGCCCATGGCGACTGCCGTCGACGATGCTCTGACGAGCAACGAAGTCGCGCTGTGCGGACCTATTGAAACTGAACTTCGCCGCGGCCTGCGCGATCCAAGGGAGCGCAAACAGGTTCTTCCGTTGTTTGAGGGGTGCCACTGGTTGGATACACCTGCCAACTTGTGGGTCGAAGCGGGTGAACTTGGCTACGTATTGCGACGTCGTGGGGTGACCGTCAAGACGTTCGATCTATTGATAGCAACCTATGCGCTCACCTACAGCGTTGCCCTACTCACTTCCGATACTGACTTCGAGAACATTCAGAAGGCGAGGGTTCCGTTGGTGCTCGCCTAAACTAGTGGCGGCGCAGAGCGATTCTCGGCTCGTTCCACATCGTTCACAACGCGGCAGCAGAGACGCGAGGCATCCGCCGCGTCCTTCACCCGCCCCATCAAAACGAGACTATCGACCCGACCGCTGCTTCTCTTCCAGGGTCGCGCGTATCGTCGAGAGCGCCAACTTGTCTTTCGCTCGCCCCGCCGCTTCCTTCAACGCAATCAAAGTGGCAAGGTTGACCACCCGACAGCGCTGACCTTTGCCTAGGTCAGTGTCATCCAACGGCGAGCGTTATGTCCACGCCCTCGGAGTTCTGAAGCGGCAGTTCCGCATCGGTGGCGTCCGTTCCCCGAGCCTAACCCAACATGGGGGCGAGCGTCACGCCGAGTGCTTGGCTTGGATCACGTTAACTAAAAAAAGTGACCAATCTTCCGCCATCGTCACGCGCACCCTCGAACAACTTGCGCCGCGCGGCATGGGAGCCGTTAAGCTGCATTGGGTTAACCCCGCGAACGGGCGCAGGCACCTACTTTCGTCAGCGCCCCATCCATGAGGCAACGGCGCGTCTTGCCTTCGCTGGGCGCGCGCCCAGCGTTGAGCGGTCACGACGGCGCCAGAGTCGCGTCGAAATCGGTCACACGCGGTCGCGCGGCGAAAACGAAAAAACTTTCACCTACGGGATGTGCCGGACCTGCGCACGTGCTCGCGAGCCGGACGTCCAGTTTGGCGTACCATCGGCGCGGCGCCTTTCAAGCGGTTGCCCGCGCGGGAGGGGTGAACGGTGAGAATTCATCGCATAAACGTCGCTCTTTTTAACCTGGCGAAGTGTCAACGGCGGTCGAGACCGCTAGGCTTCGCGCCATGGCTCAGTCGTCCCGCGGTGTCGTGGTTCTCGTAGTGTCGTTGTCCTGCTGCACAGCTCCGCCTATTGTCGCTGTCCCGAAACCATCGAGTGAGACTTCTTGCGGTACTGATGAAACGGTCGCGTTGCTGGCTCGGGGGCGACTCATCGCAGCACTCAACCGCATTCGCTCGGAGCGCGCTCTGCCGAGTTCGCCGTCTCCGGGCTGCCCGACGAACTCGGAGTTGGAGCGAAAGATCTACCTCGAGCTCGGCGATTGCGAGAGAGCATACGCCGCAGGGCTCGATCGTAACGCAAGGTGCTCAGCCAACACCAAACACCCGAGCGAGCTCCTCGCAGAAGCTCACTCCGCGCGGGCTGCTGGCAGCGAAACGCTCGCGGCTCGGCTCACGTCTCGCTACCTTCATGCCCAGATTTCTTCTGGCACCGCCGTGCGCGCCGTGACGGCTTGGCTATCAGACGCAAAAGTACGCGCGTTCGCGAAACCCGATCGTTTTCTCGTGAGCCATTCCCAAGGCATCTCATACGTCGACGGGAACTCCATGCGCGAGGTGCATCGCTGCAGTGAACGGATCCCCGATGAGTCGCTGATTTCATCGAGGGGTTCCTTCATGACGAACGAACAGGGCCACGCGTTTGACATTGAAGCATGCGCTTCAATGGAGGACCTTGGAAGGATCTTGGCGTTCTCTGAAGACGAGACCCTCGCGCTCGCTTACACCGAGCAGCAGGCGGCGCTCTGGGACCTGCACGCCAGGAAGCGGCTGTGGTCGGCTGAGCTCAGCGAGAACAACCTCCGCCGGACGCCTGTTGCCGGGGCAATCTCGACGCACGCAAGCCGCTCAGTGATCCAGTGGGATACCGGCGATGCACTGCTGGTGTCTACCGATAGTGGCGAGGTACACAAGCTGCGCTTCACCGACGAGGTGAGCGCGGATCGAGATGCGGTCGAACGCTTCCTGGGTGCCCTTGGGTCCGGGCGTTCTAAGCTGGCCCCGCGGTTCACCTCGGATGGCACAAAGGTGTGTCTCTCGTTTCAACTGGAATGGGGCCTCGGGGACCAGTGTTGGGACGCGGTCCGAGGAGCCCGCATTGACGAATCGCTCGATGACTCGGACGGACCCCCGATGACCGATCAAGACCTTCGCGCCGCTAGGCAGACCATCGAGATGCTTCGTTCGTTCGGAGTCATTCAAGAAGAACAGTATCTCGACGCAATGGATCCGTATCGGGCGCAGCGGCGCGGCAACGACGTTTGCATCGGCGACAGGAGCTCTAAAGTACCGCAACGTTGCGTTCCCGCAGTGCCGAATGCCCGAGCTGCCGCGACGCGCCAACCAGGAGGTCTATTCGTGGCCGAGGGAAACCGTCTCACGCGTTACGGAGCGAACGGCGAACCGTCTCACGTCCTGTTGCCTTTTCAAGTCGGAGCTGACGGCCTTCACAGCTCTTACGAGGATCGTTGGTTTTCCGGTCCTCACCCTATCGTGCTCTGGGACGCCGCACACGACGCCGGTCTGCTCACGACCAAGGATGCTCCGCGCGATGAACGCGCGGTTCGTCTGTTCTCGGATGGATTGTGTCTTGGCAATCTGTGCACGAACGGAACGAGCTCGTTTCTTGCGCGTGGCCTTCCGATGACGTCAGGAGGGCCGGTGCCGGTAGTTCTGAAGGAGCGAGTCGCGGCAGATGAGTGGGGAGCGGTAGATCTGTCGACGGGAGAACGTATCGAATGGAAGCGCGACAAGAGATCCGAAGACAATGTGGTGGCGGTAGCTCTCAGTCGTGATGGGTCGCGGGCATGGCTCTTGTCCGAGAACGGAGCACTACACAGTCATTCCACCACTTCTGGAAAGCTCACTGACGCCATCGATGTTCCCCGATGCGGAACCAACCCGCGTCTCGCCAATGGGTGGACGCAGGCCGCCTCGAATCAAGACCTGCTGGTCATTGGGACGAGCCCCGAACTCGGTTGCTCGGACGTCTTGGCTACGACGTTCGGTGACTTCCGCCCTCTACCTTTCGCCATAGGCTCCGAGCCTCGACTTTCGAGTGATGGCAAGTGGCTCCTCTCTTGCGAAGAGGAAAGCTGTGGCGTCCGCAACTTGGGCACTGGTGCCGTTTCATACACAATTCCTGCCGACCGGCGCATCGTTGCGTTTTCGCACGATGGTCAAAACACGGTGAACGTCCGATTCGAGCGCAATGTGGGAGATCCGTATGGAATGGAGAACTTGGTCTACGAGTTTCGCGACCAGGCTGATCGAGTACGACACGAAGAGAGGCTAACCCTGTTTAGGCCTTCACTTCTCCTTGACGATACCCCCTGGTACCGTCGCTTTTCGGCCGGTGGTCGTCACGTGGCTCTGGACGACAAGCTGTACGACTACACCGGTCACATGGTGGCAAGGGTGGAAGCCAATGGCCGTGGCCTGGTCGTGTTTTACCCGGATGGCCGCGTGGAGCGATTGGGTCCCGTCCGCGACCCGGACTACGTCTGCCTCGTCGGTAACGACGTGTTGACCCCGGAGATGTGCGCCGACGTCGTAGAGGTTCCGGGCCGCCTCACTGCGCTCCTAGCGGGGGCCCACTACGTGCCTCCGTCACCCCGCATTGGCAATGTAGCTGCCAACAACACGTGCGGCTCTCGCATAAACATTTGCGGGCAGCTGATCCCTTTCGACGAGATTAGCCTCGACTGTTACCCTGGTACGTTTGTGGACAACGAGCAGCTCGTGTGCCTCACCGAACTCGAGCGTCTCTCGATTCGCAAAGCGACGTTCGATGGGTTCAGCCCCGATCACGACTTGTCGCGCTTGACCGAACTGTCGATCGAGTCTGGAACCGTCTTCGCTCCCCCTAACTTCAGTGCTGCGCCGCGCTTGCGCTCACTGCGCCTCGTCGGGGTGGCGCTCGACGACGCACCACTTCAGGCGAAACTCGAGAACCTAAGCCAGCTGGAAGTGAAGGGACACGGCACGTTGACCGTCTCGACACTCGAAAGCGCACCGCTTTGGCGTCTGTCATTGGACGGCATAAAACTCGAGGGGCTCGAGAAGGACATTCAATTCCCGAAGCTAGAAATCCTAGCGATAAAAAACAGCCCGCGGACGGACTTGGCAGCGGTCGCGCGCTTGCCCAAACTGAAAGAGCTCGATATCTCCGGTACCCAAGTCGTCAACCTGGCCGCGTTGACTCGATCTTCTACGTTGCGCAGAATAACGCTGACCCCCGACCTGATCCCGGCAGCAGAGCTAGACCAACTACGCGCACGTGATCAACTCACCGTGACAAGTGCACACTGAAGCTGCGACGCGTTGACAACGAACGACGCGCGACTACGGGGACTTGCGACACACGAAAGACGTCACAATCATGCAACCGCGCTGGGCGATCTCGTTCTTGCGCGGGCCGATGACACCGTCGGAGCTCCGAAGGGTGCGGTCAAGCGGCGCGGTCGCGCTCGTAGCCAAATGATAACCTACAACACGGATCGCGGGATCCACGGGGCGCGCCAAGCGCCCTCGAAAACACCTACGGAGCGCCGGTGTCTGATGTAGCCGGATTCGTTGCGGTTTCCGGTGCTTCGTCCGCGGCGTTGCCAGAGTCGGTTTCGGACTTGGCCGGCTCCACCTGGGTGCTTTCGGCCTTCGCAGTAGCGTCTGTTCGTGCCCCACCCTCGGGCTCCAGCTTCAGCGCCATGCCAGCTTGCCCGTTGAGCTTTACGCGTGAAACGAACTCGTCGAAGTCTGCAACACCGGAAGCGTAGTCTTCGGGTTGGCTTGCGAAACCGGCAATGAGGAGAACTGGAAAAGCGACGTTGTTGTCGCCTTCGTAGCGGTCGGCAACCTCGTAGGCGAATCCTGGCCTGATGAGCACGAGTTTGACGCGCATGCGCCGGGCATCGTGGGTGACCTGGAGTTGATCGATGTTGGCAACCGCAAACTCCGCCGCGTACGCAGGCACGTCCGCGATCGTGCCCTCGCCACGCGCGAGCAGCTCGGTAGCGAAGCGCTTCTCCACGATGTGCTGGTCCTCATCGAAGCCAACCAGTTCGTAGCTACCGCCCGCGATCCGATCGAGGTAGTCTTGCATCAACACGCGCAGGGCGCGATCTCGATCAATCTCGGGAGTAGGGACAGTGCGTAGCCAAACGACGCCACTATGCACGCGATGAACGTAGCGCAGGTCGTAAGTGTACTCTTTCCGGGTAACGTCCGTCTTGCCGTCACCATTGGTGTCGAGTCTATACTTGGTCGTGTAGTCCCCCGAATCCTTTGCTTCGAGGTCGCCTCCGCGTCCAACGTAGAGGTTGTCGATTGCCCAATCCTCCGGCAGTAAGCTCGGCGTTCCTGCGAGCGGCTGAACGGCATAGTCGTACTTGGCATGCTTGTAGCCGTCGGGTGTGAGGGCGCCTGTTTGCCGTGGTGAACAGGCTCCGAGGATCAGGCAAAGCGAAAATGTAAGTCTAGCGTACATCGCTTGGACGCGTCGCACCCCGGCCGAAACTTGTCAAGCGCTGTCCAACGGCGAGATGGCTTGGCGCCACGTCGGACGAGCATACACGAGTGAACGCGCAGCCGTAACGCACTGCGCAGGCGCGGGGCCCAGCGCCAAGAGTTTTGAGCACCGAGCCCGACAAGGCTTGACCAGCACCGACTACCGCGTGTTGAGCACTGCGGGCTCTGGTGGCTCGGCCGCCTCCAAACCGACGCCGACTGCCGCCGCGTCGTCGAGATCTCGTCCAACACACCGAGAAGAGTGAACGCCGCTCCGCTCAGCCGCCTAAGGGTTTTGACGGCGGCGCGCCAAGGGGACTTCGTTTCGCGGCGCATGAAGCGAACTAGGTCGCCGCTAGCGGACCTACTCACTTGCTCGCGAGCCGAACGTTGACGTCACTTTGCTTCTCGGCGCTCGCGGTTCGATTTCACAGAAACGAGCAGACTTCGTCGAGACGCAGACGTGGACCGCGGGGGTAGAGGGCCGACACGTCGCCGTAGCCGAGCGTGAAGATGAAGTTCGATTTCAGCGTCGTGCCCGCGAAGAACTCTGCGTCGACTGCCGCGTTGTCGAAGCCAGACATGGGGCAAGTGTCGAGGCCCAGGGCGCGGGCCGCGAGGATGAGGTACGCGCCCTGCAACGTGCCGTTGCGGAATGCCGTGTCCAAACGAGTCTTGGAGTCGTTTTCGAAGTACCCCGTGGTATCGTACGCAGGAAAGAGCTCCCGCAGGCGATGGTGAAACATCTCATCGTGCGCGACGATGACGGTGACGGGCGCGGACTGCACCTGGGCGACATTCGAGGCCACGAGGGCCGGGAACAAGCGCTTCTTCGCCGCTTCGCTTTGCAAGAAGACCACACGTGCAGGTTGACCGTTCACAGAGGTGGGACCCCACTTCGCCAGTTCGAACAGCTCGTGCAAGGTTTCCTCGCTCACTGGCTTGTCCGTCCAAGCGTGGTGAGTACGGGCTTCGGTGAACAGTTGTTTGAGTGCGTCGTCGCTGAGCTTGTTTGCCATCGCTGTCATCCTCGAGTGAGTGGGTAATCGGCAGATTAGCCCATCCCCCTCGTTTGACTATCCCGGATAATCCGAATACACTATCCGCCAATGCGGAATATGCCCGATCTCAACGCCGCTCACGTGTACGCGGAGGTGGCGCGTGCCAGCAGCTTTTCTGCCGCAGCCCGCAAGCTCCGCATGCCCGTTTCCACGGTGAGTGACCGAGTGGCGGCCTTCGAGGCGGAGCTCGGCGTGAAGCTGCTGGCACGGACCACACGTCAGGTGCGTTTGACCGACGCGGGTAGAGAGCTGCTGAGCCGGATCGAACCCGCTCTGCGAGAGATGTTTGGGGCGGCGGAGGCGGCTTCGAGCCTGCACCAAGTGCCGAGCGGTGTGCTGCGCATCTCGACGCCGGTCGACTTCTCGGGTGAGCCGTTGGCGAAGGCGTTCGCGGAGTACTCGAAGAAGTTTCCGCGGGTTACTTTGGACGTGCAGCTCAGCAATCGTTACGTCGACTTGGTGCGTGAAGGCGTTGATCTCGCTCTGCGCGGGGGTGAGCTGAAGGAATCGTCTCTCATCGTGCGCCGCGTAGGGGACGGTTGCCAGATTCTAGTAGCAAGCCCAGCTTACCTGCGTGACCACGGCAGTCTGCACCGCATCGAGGACGTGACGTCCCACCGCACCATCGACTTCAACAACGGCGAAGGGGCTGGTCGAGCCGCGTGGGAATTGCAGAACCTGGAGGGACGCAAAGTGCGTCTGCAACCGGAGCACGGCGCGTGTTTCAACTCGTTTAGTCTCGTCGCGGAGGTGGCCCGGCAAGGGTATGGCTTGGCGTTCATCCCCGAAGCGTTGGTGCAGCGTGAGCTCCGCGCGGGCACCCT